>NZ_JBYUOW010000010.1:0-99489 GCF_058136395.1 Pseudoflavonifractor sp. HNCC25GI2 | reverse complement strand
TACTGAAAAAGGGAGTCTGTTAGAATAGTCAGCTCTTTTCCAAACCACACACCGCAGTCCGTTGGCAGAAAACTTACCACCTTGCGAGAGCGTACGGTTCGCATCCGTAAGGTCGTCGGTTCGATCCCGATTAGGTCCACCATTTATGGAAAATGCCGCAGTGGAAACTGCGGCATTTTCTTATTTGACTACTTGACGGGCACTCCTTTCCATAAGGACTACCCGTCTTTTCGTTTTCTGCACAGCAGGTTTTGAGTGAAATCTAGTCTTCTGCTGCAGAATAACACTTCATGGGCAAACTCTGTATCTTCCAAAATGTGCAAGGCACACACGCCCCAGTTTTCAACTAAGGCAGAAGAAACAGTCCCCGAGCCTCTGCCAGCTTCCCAAACGCTCTGATATGTTCACTGGTGAGTCAAATCATTCTTGCTCCGAGCCAAAGATCCGCGCAAAGCCCTCTGTCCAATGGCATTGACCAATGAGGTAGGTATCCAAGCTCCACTCCTGCTTGTTCATACGCCGCCTGGTTGCATCCATAGCCCCCTGGGCTTCTGAGAAATCCGCATAACAGGCGCTGCTCCAGACATCTGTCTCATCCCCTTCTGCGTCCTCGTCCCAGCCCCAAATCATATGGACTTTCTGGGATTGGCCGATTGTACCAACCACCAACTTTTCTGTGATCTCATAGGTACAGGGGTAATCACGGAATCCTAGGAGAGCAGATAAGTAGTGTTCCGCCACTTGCCGGGCCTTTTCAGCGGATTCGAACAGGCCGATGAAAAAGCCTTCCTGTCGCTCATTGAACAGCATTAAGCTGTATAGCAGATTTGTCATATACATCTTCCTTCTAGCCTGTTTAGTCTCCCAGGCCGGACAATCCGTATCCATGCTCCATGGCCACATCACATACATGACCCAATTCGTCCGCAAAACGCCGGATCTTCGGGAAGGACAGGCCATATTGCTGAATTACACGGTTTTCTTCTGTGCCATGTTCCTCAAGCCACTTGACGATGGATTGCGAAAAAGTCTTGATTACCGGAACCTGGTCCGCTTCCAGTTGGATCTCCATGTATGGATCGAATTGATAATAGCATGTATAGTTTGTGAGTTCGTTTCTGATATCGTACAGGAAGTCGCCTATTCCTTCCGGTTCTGATACCACGTGATGTTTCATCGTTTTTCTGGGCCTCACCGACGCAATCTCAAACGCATGGTTAAGGTCTTTGGCTGCATATATATCAAGTGCCACCCTTTCATCGTCCTTTCTTTTCGTTATTTTACAGGGTATCCCTCACTTGTCTTCTTCCGGCCAAACCGGCTTTCCCGGAGTGCCGTCCTCGTTGATATAGCAGCCGTCTACGATGGTTCGCACACCACCACCGAAGCTCCAGCCGTTCTCCTCGATGAACATCAGGAACCGGTCCAGGAACTGGTCCTCTGAAAGCTCCATGGGCACCTCCACGCACCCTTGGAACTCAAACTCCTTGCGGTGTGCCTTAGCAATTCCAGCACTGGGCGCGATCACGGTGACCTTAGGCGGCTGCGCTGCAATTACATCTACAACAAGATTGGTCCCCACAAACAGCCAGTGGATAGTGCTCTCAGGAAGCAGGGCGCTGCGTTCTCGGAGCGTATTCAAATATGCAGAGTCTGTACTTTTCCAGAAAGACCATGCCTGCTTAGGATCGGAGATCCAGAGATCTTCCCGGTAACGTTTCCCGGACAGTTGATAGCTGACGATGGATTCCCAGGTGAGCATCAGTCGCTGCCCTTCCAGTTCCTCTTTGTATTTCCCATCCGGCAGCAAAATCAAGGTGTATCCATCCGGCCTCATCCATATATCGTCCACATCGTACATCGTGTCCAGGTTATCATAAGGATACCATTTTTTAAATATTTGCTCCATCCTTTGCCTCCGTTTTGCTCCGCGTTTATTCCTTACTGTCTACCCACATCAAAACTTTTCTGCACCTGGGACAATGCCATGCGGGGTGCTCCGCCAGGGTAGAGGGAATGGTAATGGTCTGCCGGGTGAGAAATCCCGCAATTCCTTTTTTCGCCTTCTCTGTCTCTGGAGTAAACTCATACCAACTCTCAAAACCAGCGCCAACGCACTCCGCTGTGCCACGCTCCATCTCAGCGCCACAATCCAAACATTTCATAGTTCAATGTCCTCGCTTTCCGGCTCCTCACACCAACAGCCACTTCTGGCCGTCCGGCATTTGACGGAAACTTCCCGGTATCCGTTCCAGCAGTTCCCCGGTATCATAATCCCGCACCAGAAGCTCCTCTCGGTAGTCCGGGTCCTCATACCAAACCGAAGTATACAGCCTGTTTCCTTCCAGATACTCAAAAAACTCATGGTCCTCTATGGCAAAGTCCCTGCGTTCCGGCCAGATAATCTGAAACTGATTGTCATGGGCTGACCGGGTCAGCATAAGCGGTGATGCCTCCAGCATGAGATTATAGCAGTCCGCCACGATAGAGAGAGGCAACACCGCCAGCGGCTCAGTGGATTCCTCTGTTTCATGGAAGGTCAGAATACGAATCTCTTCCTTTGGAAAATCTACCATCAGCAGTACTACCCGCCCGTTGTGATACACCGGTCTTCCAAGATATTGCCCCGACTTTGTGCGTACCGGCTCATAGACCGTGCCCTCCGGGCAGTGGACCAGGACAAGCCGGTTTTTCTCAATGGGATGTCCGCTGCGGAACAGCTCTTCCGCCTCATATAAATCGTTGCTGGCATAGTCGGCACCCCAGTACCATTCGCTGCTGCCTTGCAGCGGCTCCAGATTGGTAATTCCGTTTGTGATAATACGTTTCATGTCCTGCCCCCTGGCTATCTCTCAATTCAGTTTTGAGATTATATCACAGGGAATGGAGGAAGCTCATAAATATTCTCTTAAAGTTTCTTAATTTCCGGGAACAAAAGCTCTCTCTTAGCTTTCACTGGCCCAATTTATAAGCTGTAAACCATTCTAAAGAGGCTCCGTCTGAAATTTCTTTTCCTGGAGTCGGCTGATGAGTTCCCCGAATTTCTCCCGGTCCTTTTCCAGACAGAGAAAATAATAGGCCGTCTGGAAGTCCTCGTCAGCAATCGGAATCACCACTTTGCCCTCCGCCTGCTGTCCGGCATCAAAGGCATCCGTTACAAAACAGGGGAAGGCGCCCAGCCCTACCAGTTCTCCAAAGGCATCCCACTCGTTCATGAAGAGAAAATGGGCCTCGGGCAGCTTTTCCCGGCATATTTTGGTCCAGAACCCGATTTCTGAATAGAGCAGAAGGTTTTGGTGTGCCAAATCAGCAGCCCGGATCACCGGAAGCTTGGCCAAAGGGTGGCCTACCGGCACCAGCAGGCTGAGGTGCTCCTCCCGGTAGGGAAAGCAAAAAATCCCCTCGACCCGTAGCGGCGCCTGATGGGTGACTACAATCTGATACCGCCCCTGCCGAAGGCCCTCCACCAGAGCATCATCCGAGTCGTTTAACTCGGCGGAAACGGACACGCTCTCGTATAATTCTTTCAGCAGCGGTTTCAGATCCTGAATTGGAACCGGGGCACAGGAGCCCAGCGAAACACTCTGTCTGGAACGCTCAGCCAGCCGCACCCGCTCTGTCAGTTCTTTTGCGGCTGAGAGCACCTGTTTGGCCTGTTCCACGGCTACCTGCCCCGTCTCATTCAAGACAATCCGATTTTTCTTTCGGACAAAGAGGTTCGCCTGTAATTCTTCTTCCAGCGCTTGCATCGTCCGGCTCAGAGATGGCTGGGAAATATGCAGGTCCTCCGCTGCCCTGGACAGGGTGCCGTACTGAGCAAAAGCCACCAGCTGCCTCAGCTGCTCCAGTTCTATCATGATCCTCTCCCTCCTTTTTCACCATTATAGCAGAGCAATCTATATCCGCCAACCCAGTATTTAATTAACGAATACTACTATATGGGATCGGTTCTGTACTTTTCTTAATCACGCCGTTACAATCAATTCAGAAACAGGAAGCATGCAATTTACGAATGGAGGATGCGGTATGGACTATGTGACTTTGAATAACGGTGTGAAGATGCCGTTGGAGGGCTTCGGCGTATTTCAGGTGCCGGACCCGGTGCAGTGTGAGCAGGCAGTCCTGGACGCCATTGATGTCGGTTACCGCCTCATTGACACAGCGGCGGCCTACATGAACGAGCAGGCTGTGGGTGCCGCCATTGCCAAATGCAGGGTTCCCCGGGAAGAGTTGTTCATCACCACCAAGCTGTGGGTCCAGGACACAAATTACGAAGCGGCCAAGAATGCTATCCAGACCTCTCTGGACAACCTGAACCTGGATTATCTGGATCTATATTTGATCCATCAGCCGGTGGGAGATTATATCGGAGCCTGGCGGGCAATGGAGGAAGCTTACCGGGAGGGCAAGCTGCGGGCCATTGGTGTGTGCAACTTCCATGCTGCCCGGCTGTTGGACCTCTGTGAATCGGTGGAGATGCAACCGTCGGTCAATCAGGTAGAGATTCATCCCTTTTTTCACCAAAAGGAAACCATGAAGATTATGTCGGATTATGGCGTAATCCCTGAGGCCTGGGGGCCCTTCGCGGAAGGACAGTTCGGTATCTTTACCAATCCCGTTCTGACAGAGATTGGCCGTGCCCACGGCAAGACTGCCGCTCAGGTGGCCCTTCGGTGGAATATTCAGCGCAGCGTGGTCGTCATCCCCAAGACCGTTCACAGGGATCGCATGGAGCAGAACTTTGATGTCTGGGACTTTTCTCTCACCAAAGATGAAATGGAAAAAATTGATGCTCTGGATATGGGACACAGCAGCATTGTGGATCACAATAACCCGGAGTTTATCAAAATGCTCCACAATCTGAAGATCCACCCGTAACGTAAGCGGTTTATTTTGTTTCCCGCGCCCCAATTTTAGAGCTGTGGACGCCGCCGGTTCAAATCCAATCAGACCCATTCGAGAACTCCGTGAAGCCTAAGGTTTCACGGAGTTCTTTTCTGTCCTGCAGCGTTCTTCCGCGAACGCCATTGTAATACTCCACACTTTTTTGATATTTTCTTCGGTCTTACTATTCAAACTGCACAATTCATGGTATACTGATACCAGCTATATGGAAATTTTCTGCGGAACTGACAGAAGTCCCGCTTTCCCTCGCGGAGCAGTTCCGGGGCGGACGGTTTTCTGTGGCAAACTATATTAGGGAGGTACTGAACATGGGCTTTTCTCTCTCCGTCTCCCAGGCGGACGCCGTGCTTCGTGCACTGAAAAAAGACTACCGTGTCTACGCACCGAAGCGGTTTCCCAAACAGGGGCGCTACTCCGACACCGACATTATCCGGTATGCGGAAGTGGATTCCTTTGCCGACATTGTATGGGACACCAAGTCCGATTACCCTGCCAAAGAAGTCATCACTCCCATCCAGCAAGCCATTTTTTATTTTACCGAAGACGAATATCGCGCCAGCAAGGCCAAAACCAAACCCATTTTGCTGCTGGCCCGCCCCTGTGACATCAACGCCCAACGGATTCAGGCCCGCATCTACGCCGGAAACGGCGGTTATGATGATCTGTACTACACCCGGGTACGGGAGCTGGTGAAGTTCGCTGTCATGGACTGCAACGGCGGCGATGACACCTGTTTCTGCGTATCCATGGGCACCAACTGCACCGACGATTATGCCCTGGCCCTGAAATTCTCCGCTGACGGGCTCCTGGTTCAGGTGGCCGACGAATCCCTCTCCCCCTACTTTCAGGACATGCCACAGGCTGAGTACATCCATACCTTTGTAAAAAAAAATGAGCTGAAGGTCACCGTTCCTGATCTCAGCGACAAGGCGGTTCGCATGGCTCTCAAGTCCCATCCCATGTGGCAGGAGTACAACAGCCGCTGCATCTCCTGCGGCGCCTGCACCGTGGCTTGCTCCACCTGCACCTGCTTTACTACCCGGGACGTCATCTACGGTGACAACCCTGAGGTGGGCGAACGCCGCCGGGTAACTGCCTCCTGTCAGATTTCCGGCTTCGATCAGATGGCCGGTCAGCGTGAGTTCCGCTCCACCGCCGCTGACCGCATGCGCTACAAGGTGCTCCACAAGTTCCATGACTACAAGGCCCGGTTCGGTGAGGAGCACATGTGCGTGGGCTGCGGCCGCTGCACCCATCGCTGTCCCGAATTGATCTCCATTTCTGCCACCGTCAACAAAATGTCCGCTGCTGTGGAAGAAATCAAAGCTTCCATGGCCAGCCAGTAAAGGAGGTCTGCGCGATGATGAACCCTGTTCAGCCTCAGGCCTGTACGATCCTGAGCGTCAAGAAAGAAAGCCGTCACGAGTGGACCTTCCGGGTTGCGACTGACGCCAAACCCGCCCATGGTCAATTCATGCAGCTGTCCATCCCCATGATCGGCGAGGCCCCCATCTCCGTCTCTGCCCAGGGGGATGGATGGCTGGAATTTACCATCCGTTCCGTGGGCAAGGTCACCAACGTCATCTTCCAGAAGGAGGCCGGAGACACCCTGTTCCTGCGGGGCCCCTACGGAAAAGGCTGGCCCGTGGAGCAGTTCCGGGACAAGCATCTGGTGGTCATCACCGGCGGCACCGGCCTGGCTCCCGTCCGTTCCATGCTCAACATGCTGGCCGAGACTCCCGGCTATGCCCGGTCGGTCCACCTGATCTGCGGCTTCAAAAACGCAGACGGCATCGTGTTCCACAAGGAGCTGGAAGAGTGGAAGAACCACTTTTCTACCATTTACACCCTGGACAACGGCACCCTGGAGGGCTGGCGTACAGGCATGGTCACCGCTTTTGTGCCGGAACTCCCCATCGACTCCTTCGGCGGCGACTATGCGGTGGTGGTGGTAGGACCCCCGCCCATGATGAAATTTACCGGTCTGGCCCTCATGGACCATGGCGTGGATCCGGAAAAGGTCTGGATGAGCTTCGAGCGCAAAATGTCCTGCGCAGTGGGCAAGTGCGGCCACTGCCGCATTGATGAGGTATACGTCTGTCTCGATGGCCCGGTGTTCCCCTATACGGTGGCCCGGGACCTGGTGGACTGAGAAAGGAGGGGCCAGAGGATGAATCAGGACATCAACATCAAGAAGGTCCGACTGAACTGCTACCGGCAGTCCAAGGTGCCCGGAGAATTCATGCTGCAGATGCGTGTGCCCGGCGGCACGGTGGACGCCAAATACCTCAGCTATGTGGAGCACATCGCCAAGACCTGGGGCGACGGCACCTTCCATATGGGCACCCGGCAGAACTTTGACATTCCCGGCATCCCCTACGAAAATATCCCGGCGGTCAACGCCTATCTGGAGTCATACATCAAGGAGGTAGACGCTGAGCTGTGCAACGTGGACATGGATACCATCGCCCACGAGCCTCACCCCTGGGATCCCTCGGAGGGCTACCCCACCATCGGCGCCCGCAACATCACCGCCTGCATCGGCAACTACCACTGCATCTGCGGCAACTGCAACACCTTTGAGCTGGCTCGGAAGATCGAACCCATCATTTTCCCCAGCCACTACCACATCAAAATCAACATTGCCGGCTGCCCCAATGACTGCAACAAGGCCCACATGTGCGACTTCGGCATCATCGGCGTGGCACGCATGACGTATCACCCCGAGCGCTGCATCGCCTGCGGCGCCTGCGTGCGGGCCTGTCAGAACGGAGCCACCCGGGTCCTGTCCGCCAATCCAGCCATCGGCAAAGTGGAAAAAGACGCCTGCTGCTGCGTGGGCTGCGGCGAGTGCGTCCGCGTCTGCCCCACCAGTGCCTGGACCCGCCAGGAAACCAAGTTCTACCGGGTCATCCTGGGCGGCCGCACGGGCCGGCAGACCCCCCGCACCGGCAAAATGTTCCTTAACTGGGCCACGGAGGACGTAATCCTGGGTGTTCTGAAAAACTGGCAGAAGTTCTCCGCCTGGGTCATGGATTACAAGCCCGAGTACCTCCACGGCGGCCACCTCATTGACCGGGCCGGCTACAAGAAGTTCAAGGAAATCATCCTGGACGGCGTAGAACTGAACCCTGAGTGTCTGGTGGCTGAGGACCTATACTGGCATGAGACGGAATACCGCTCCAACTTCAATGTAAAACCCCTGTCCATGCACCACACCGCCGGTCCACAAAAATAATTCAACGAACAACAACGCCCCTGAACCGCTGGTTTCGGGGGCGTTGTGACGAGATTTACCTGTCAGCCAGAAAAGCGCAGAGCCTCATCCGCATGGCAGCGCCGCTCCACGGTTCGGTTCCTCTCTAATTTTGAGCCAGCGCCCCGTCCTCCTTGACCCTTTGCCAGTCAATCTTTTATAATAAATATAACAAAATAATTGTGGAGGCGCCTATGGA
The DNA here is from genome assembly GCF_058136395.1 of Pseudoflavonifractor sp. HNCC25GI2. Classification (NCBI taxonomy): domain Bacteria; kingdom Bacillati; phylum Bacillota; class Clostridia; order Eubacteriales; family Oscillospiraceae; genus Pseudoflavonifractor; species Pseudoflavonifractor sp. HNCC25GI2. The sequence goes on along the minus strand of NZ_JBYUOW010000010.1, from coordinate 91,129 downwards.
CTACATCACCGTACGGGAAGCGGCGGAGAAGTGGAACATCTCCCTCCGCCTGGTGCAAAAATTCTGTACTGAGGGCCGTGTCCCGGGGGCACAAAAATTCGGCGGTACCTGGGCCATCCCCGCCGACGCGGACAAGCCGGAGGACCTGCGCCGAAAGAAAAAGGAACCAAACATCTCACCGTCTGTTCAGACCGATCCGGTGGAAGCGTTCACCATGATGCCCCTGATGAACACCCCTTTCCGGCCTGGGCAGTGCCGCAAGGCTGTGGAGGCCATGACTGACGGCCCACAAAAGGACATCGCCTGGGCAGAATATTACTATTTCAGTGCCCAGGCGGAACAGGCTGCTCAGGCGGCGGATCCCTATCTGGACAGCCCGGACCTGAATCTGCGGCTTTCCGCCTGCTGGCTCTATGGCTATGCCAATCTCACCACCGGCCAGATCCGGAAATCCCGCCGCGCCCTGAAAGCCGTACAGGACACCCTGGCAGAGGTGGAGCATCTTTCTCCGAATGTACGGGCAGCGGTATCCTTTGTCGCTGCCGGGGCTGCCGTACTGCTCCATCTGCCCCTGCCGGAGGGCCTGCCCCCCACCCGGGACTTTTTCCCCCTGCTCCCTCCGGGCCTGCGCTACTTCGCCCTGTATCTCCAGGCTCACTACCTCTACTTACAGGAGGACTACGCCAAAAGCGCTGGCATGGTGGAAGCCTCCCTGGCCATGGGGGCGGAGGCATACCCCATCTCCGCCATCTACCTCCATCTGGTGGCGGTGATGGACTATATGCGCCTCAAACAGCTCCCCCAGGCCCAGGCGCATCTGATCTCCGCCTGGACGCTGGCCCGGCCCGACGACCTCATCGAGGGCTTTGGGGAACATCATGGCTTGATGGGCGGGATGCTGGAATCGGTGTTCAAACAAAACTGGCCGGATGACCTGCGGCGCATTCTGGACGTGACGTACCGCTTCTCCTGGGGGTGGCGGCGTATCCACAACCCGGACACAGGGCATGATGTGGCCGACAACCTGACCACCACAGAGTTTTCTGTGGCCATGCTCACCGCCCAGGGTTGGACCGGCCGGGAGATTGCCGCACATATGAACATCTCCCCCAATACGGTGAAACGACACCTGGCGGAGGTCAAGAACAAGCTGAACACCTCCGGTCGGAGCGAACTGAAAAAATATATGCTCCAATAATCTCGTCCGCCGTTCTACTGTGCGTGACAGCGAACAGTAGAACGCGCAACGACAAAGCGGGACAGGTCCATAAACGGGCCCGTCCCGCTTTTTGATTCATGCCCGGAAAAGAACACCGTTTCTCTCCCTTTTCATAAAGAAATTTCAGATCACAGACACATTCTTTCCTTCAGACCGCAAACGAAAGCCATCGTTTCTCCCCTCAGCCCTCATGCCGTTTTGCACCGGAACAATACGCTCCACACTCACATATTTTTTATAAAATGGGCCTTTTCAGGGGGCAAAAGGGAGCATAGCGGAACCAATTTTTTTATGATACAGTTATAAACAAGAAATGTATGCATTGCCGCGCCCGGCAGGACGCGAACGAAAGCGTCACGGTGCTTCCGGTATGGGGGACCCCATACCGGAAGTTCTCTGCCCAGGGTAAACCATGAGGGCGGCCTGCCGCCTGGAAAAGGAGGAACTTTATGAAAAAACGAATATTAAGCATTGTCTGTGCCCTTGCCCTGTGCATCGGGCTGCTGCCCGCCACGGCACTGGCCGCTGGAAAGTGGATCTACTATCCAAAAAGCGACGCGGAGGATAGGCTCTACGGTTATATTGAACAGAATGGCCTCCGAGTGGGCGTAAGGTCAGAAAAAGAGGCTGGTACCGGAGAAAAAAGCCCCTATAACCTGATTATCGGGTCTAACGGTGATAAGTTTGGCGATGCCACCGCGCTGGATCTCACCGGTACTATAACGGATAGTTCGGGAACACCGTGTGTCATCATCGAAGACAGCGGTTCAACAGGCAGATATCAGATCACGTCGGTGCTCTTGCCGGACACGGTAAAACGTATCAGTGCTAGCGCATATAGTAACGCTGCCCTGAGCTCCATTAATTTTCCGGCCAGTCTGGAGTCGATCGGGTATAGCGCGTTCTACGGGTCCGCTCTGAGGGAGGCGGATCTGTCGGAGACGAAGATCACCACCCTGAGAAGCTCTACATTCTCCAGCTGCGCATCCCTCACCTCTGTTCAATTACCCAGTACGCTCACATTCATTGATGGATCCGCTTTTTATAACTGCACCAGTCTTACCGAGATCACTCTTAATGCAACAACCCCGCCAACCTTTGACTCGTGGTCGTTGAACACTTGCTCCTCCCTTAAGGTCATTTATGTCCCGACGGGCAGCGTGCAGACCTATCGGACGGCGGAGGGCTGGAAAGACTACGCTGAGAAGATCTGGGGCATCGGCGAGACCCCTGTAACTTATGGTCTGTCCGTTTCCTCCCCCGAGGTAGCCTTCGGCAGCTTCGTCGCGGGCAAAGTGCCGGAGGCCAAGACGGTGACCATCACCAATACCGGCACCGGCGAAGTGACCATCCAGCTGCCCAGCAATGAGAACTTCGATATCACCGCCGGAGCGGGCTTCACCGGCGATACCGCCACCATCGCCGGAAACGGGACTGCGTCCTTCACCATCCGGCCCAAGGACAGCACTGTGGATAAAACGGTCTCGGAGACGCTGACCATCCAAGGGACGCCCACCGACATCACCTCCCCGGCCCACCCCAGTGTCACGGTCACTGCCAGCTATCATGTGACCGCAGAGCTGACCTATACCATCAGCGCCGATCCCGGAACGCTGAACTTTGGCAGCTTCACCGCGGGTGGGACTCTGCCGGAAGCAAAGACGGTCACTGTGTCCAACACCGGCACCGGCACCGTGGAGGTTCAGCTGCCTTCCAGCGAGAAGTTCACCATCACCCCGAGAACGGGTTTCTCCGATGGGAAGGTTACACTTAACCCCAACGAAAAAGCCACCTTTACCGTCCAGCCCAAGGACGTCTCCACCGAAGGAGCAATCTCGGAGACGCTGACCATCACCGGCACCTCTGTGGGGGCAACCTCCACAAAGACATCCACTGCCGCTGTCACGGCCAGCTACACGGTGGCGTTCCCCAAGGCGATGGTGGGCGGCGTGGAACTGAAAGCGGCTCCGGACGGCGAACCGGCCTACGCCCTGACCGATGACACCGGCGCCGTGACCACGGAAGGCGCCTCCGCATCCCAGTACAACATCAAATGGGACGGTGAAACGCTGACTCTGAAAGAGGCAGTGATCGCTGTAACGGGCCAACATGGCATCCAGTCCGACGCGGACCTGATCCTGGCGCTGGAGGGCGACAACTCCATCCGGATTGATAAGCAAGAGGGTAGTCCTGCATCTTATTACGGCATCCATGCCGGGAAAGATCTGACCATCACCGGCACCGGCAGCTTGGACATCACCGCTGACAGCGGCGCCATCCGGGCAGCTGCGCTGACCGTCCGGGGCGCCGTGCTCTCCCTTGTTTCCCAAAGCGACAGCGGAATTTCCGCCAACAGCATGACGCTGGAATCCGGCCGCGTCACCACCCGGGGGCAGGACTATGGGATTAGCGTCACCGGCACTCTTTCCGTCAGCAGCACGGCCTATTTGAAGGCCCGCGGCGGCAGGGCGGCGCTGGAAACCAATCATATCACTATTGCCGGTACTCCGTATATGGAACAAGTGGATAATGTCAAAGTCGTCATTGAAAACGGCACTCTCACCCAGACGGGCGTGCTGTATGTAAACGGCGTGGACATTCTGGAGGACGGCGCGGTGCTTCCCCAGGGCGTCTCCTACGAGCAGAGCACCAATACCCTCACTTTAACGAACGCTGTCATCGAAGAGTGCTATGAAAGCGATGGGGGCTTCTTCGGCATTTACACCAACGGGGACCTGAACCTGGCGCTGGAGGGCAGCAGCTCCATCAGCAGCCGCGCCATCGTGGAGGGTAAGCAATTTTACGGGATCGCCGTTCAGGGCGCTCTGACCATCAGCGGCACCGGAAGCCTGGAGATCGCCGGTGCATCCGGGCCGGAGGGAACCATCAGCTATGGGATTATGCCGCTGGATGGGTTCACGCTCCAAAGCGGCAGTGTGACCGTTACCCTTGGCAACTGCTGGCAAAATGTGGGCCTCTACGGTGGCACAGGCGTTCTGGTGGAAGGCGGCGCTCTCACCATCAAGCCTGCGGCGGCTCCCCAAACCGCAGGGGTGAGCATGGGTATCCTGTCGGAAGCCGGGTCGGAGGAGCTGAACGGCAAAAGCGCCGTTCACATCACCGGAGGCACCGTCTCCGTCGAAGGAAATGAGCTTATCATACCTGCCGCTGATGTAAATGATTCCAGCAGCACCGGAATATCTGCCTCTTCCATCCTCGTGGAAGGCGGCACCGTCACCGCCCGGGGCGGCGACATTACGGTGGAGGGCACCATCGACGAAGCCACCCCAACTTCCGTGGTGCTCAGCTTCGGCATCGGAGCGGGACAACTCGTTATCCAGGGCGGCACCGTCACCGCCCAGTGCGGACAAATCTCCTGTACCGACGAAAATATCCAGGCCACCCGGAGTGCGTTCTTCTTTGAGCATGACGAAGACGGCTATGAGGCCGAAAAGATGCTCACCGTCTCGCCCCAGGCCCTGAGCGCGATCGCGGTGAAACTGGGGTCGGCCGAGGCTGATGCAGCGGAGATTGCCGGCTCTCCCTTTACCGGCAAATGTGACCTCAGCTATGATGCTCTGAAGCAGGCCGCCTATTTCCACAGCGAGGTCGTTGCACCTCTGACCCTGACGGCGGACCAGACCTCTCTCACCGGCGGCGGCACCGTCACTCTTACGGTGGGCGGCCCGCTGGCCTCCCAGACCGACAACCTGTCCCTGACCTGTTCCGACAGCTCCATCACGGTCACCGGCGGGCCTGACGTCTGGACGGCTGCACTGCCCAATGCCGAGAAGGAGTACACCTTCACGGTTACCTATACCGACGATATCTACCCCGACAACATCACCGCCACCTGCACCGTCCGCACGACCCACCGCAGCTCCGGCGGCGGCTCCAGCACCACCTACTCCGTCTCTCTGCCCGGCAAGGTGGAGGGTGGTACTGTCACGGCCAGCAAGCGCTCCGCCGAGGCAGGAGAAACCTTCCGCTTCACCGTCACCCCAGACGCGGGCTATGAGCTGGACAGCCTCACCGCCACCGACAGCCGGGGCACAGAGCTGGACCTGAAGTACGAGGGCAACGGCGAATACTCCTTCAAAATGCCCGCCGGGCAGGTGAAGATCCAGGCCACTTTCCGGGAAATCTCTGCGGAACTGCCCTTCACCGACGTCTCTGAGGGGGCGTGGTATGAGGATGCCGCGGCCTATGTCTATCAGCATGGCCTCATGGCTGGCACCAGCGCCACCACCTTTGCCCCCGACGCCACTACCAGCCGCTCCATGATCGCCACCATCCTGTGGCGCATCGCGGGCAGTCCCGTGGTGGATTACGCCATGGACTTTGGGGATGTGCCTCAGGGCCAGTGGTATTCCGAGGCCGTCCGCTGGGCAGCCAGCGAGGGCATCGTGAGCGGCTATGGAAACGGAACCTTCGGCACCAACGACTCCATCACCCGGGAGCAATTCGCCGCCATGCTGTACCGGTTTGCCCAGGAGCAGGGCTACGATGTGAGTGTGGGCGAGAACACCAACATTCTCTCCTATACCGATGCGGAGGATGTGGCCGAGTACGCCATCCCCGCCATGCAGTGGGCTGTGGGCGCCGGCATCATCAGCGGCACCGGCGACGGCAGCACCCTCAGCCCCCAGGGCCAGGCCACCCGTGCTCAGGCCGCAGTGATGCTCATGCAGTTTTGTGAGAACTATGTGACCTGGTAAATTGCTCAAACGGCTATTAGGACCATACACAAAGGCAGCAACGCCCACAGCGGAATATTCCGCTGTGGGCGTTGCTGCTATTGGAATCTTGGTCCCGATTCCTCCACCATACCGCTGCACCGCAGTTTGCTCCGTGTGAAGGAAGCGTGGTTTTACTGGTCAGGCCGGAATACTCGGCTGCGGGGGTTCTTCTTGGCGCTTTCTCCCCTTCTCTCCGTACAGAGGACAGCAATCTCTGCCTTCCTCTCTGGGATCCACTTCTTTCGTTTTTCCTCACGGTCAAGCCATGGGCTATATCCGTCAGCGCGTATCTCCCCAGTAAATCAGGGCCAGCATACCAGGCCCGGTGTGCGCTCCAATGATGGGACCAATATCCGCCGTCAGCACCTCCGCATCCGGAAACTGCTCCCGGACAGCCTCTTGCAGAGCCCGCGCACCGTCCGGGCAAGCTCCATGTCCCACCACAACCCGTTTTCCCATTTGTGGGTTCCAGCCCCGCTCCATTTGGGTCAGCTGAGCCCTGATGGCCTGTTTACGGCCCCTCGGTTTTTCCGCAACTGCCAGCTCCCCGTTTTGATTGACATGAAGAAGAGGCTTGATTTGCAGAGCCGTCCCCAGAACCGCCGTCCCGGCGGACACCCGGCCGCCCCGCCGCAAGTGATCGAATACATCCACCGTAAACCAGTGGCAGACCTCCAGGCGATGCCGGGTCACCCACAGAGCCAGCTCTTCCAGTGTATATCCTTCCGCCTGCCTCTGCGCCGCTTCACAAACCAAAAACCCCTCCCCCACCGAGGCACACAGCGTGTCCACGCACAGAATGGTACGCTCCGGGTATTGTTCACGCAGCTCCTCCGCGCACACCCGAGCCGACTGGAACGTCCCGGACATACCGGAGGAGAAGCTCAGGTACAAAATGTCCTTTCCTGCCTGCAGCACCGGTTCAAAGGCCTGAACATATTGAACGGGTGTAATTTGTGAGGTCGTGGCATAGTTTCCCGCCTTTTGAAGCGCGTAAAAATCCTCCACGGCGATCGTCCCGTCAGGGCCGTATGTATATTCCCGACCACCAATCTCTACCTGCATGGGAAGAATGACTATGTGGGGCAATGCTTCCAGCCATTGAGGATTACAATCCGCCGTTGCATCGGTAAAAATCTGATAGGGGGCCATTTCAATTACCCCTTTTTCCCGCAGGCCGTACAGCTGCCGCACCCCTTCCAGAGCTCCCCGGCCGTCTCCTTCCAGTTTTCTGCATAGGGCGTGGTCTTATCGCAGAGGTGATCCACACTCTCCGGGCTCTGGTAGTCCGTGCTGACTGCCCCCGTCTCTTTGACCATGGCCCGCAGCGCCTCGGGATTCTCCAGCATGGGACAGGGACGCAGCATATTTTCATTGAATGGCTGGTTGTCGTGGTAAGCCATGAAAATCGGGCTCTTGAGGGCGTCCAGCAGGCTGGTATCATGGATGTTGCAGTTGGAGTAATGAATGAACACACAGGGCTCCACATCACCCTTGGCGTTGATATGCAGGTAGTTCCGGCCGCCCGCAATGCAGCCGCCCACATATTCCGCATCATTCTGGAAGTCCATGGAGAAAATAGCCTTGGTCTTACGGAATTCCCGGATGCGGTGGTACACTTCCTTCCGCTGCTCCGGAGTGGGAAGCAGCTGCGTAGCGGCGGCATTTCCCACGGGCATATAGTGGAAGAACCAGACAAACAGGGCCCCGCTGTCGATGATATAGTCGAAGAAGGCCTCGCTGGTAATATCCGCGTAATTCTGGCTGGTGTAGCAGGTGGAAATGCCGAAGGGCAGATTGTGCTCCTTTAAGAGGGCCATGGCCCCCTTCACCTTCTGATACACGCCCTTGCCCCGGCGGGAGTCGTTGGCCTCTTCAAAACCCTCCAGGGAAATGGCGGGGACAAAGTTCTTGACCCGCAGCATCTCCTGGCAGAACGCCTCATCGATGAGGGTACCGTTGGTGAAGGCCAGGAACTCGCAGTCCGGGTGCATCTCACACAGCCGGATGAGATCTGCCTTCCGCACCAGCGGCTCACCACCGGTGTAGATATACATATAGGTACCCAGCTCCTTGCCCTGGCGGATAATGGAGTCGATGGTCTCCAAGCTGAGATTGAGCTGATTGCCGTATTCCGCCGCCCAGCAGCCGGTACAGTGCATATTGCACGCAGAGGTGGGATCCAGCAAGATGGCCCAAGGGACGTTACAATTCTCCCGGTCCTTAACCTCCTCCTGGGTGGCACTTCCCTTTAAGCTGGCGTTAAACAGGAAATTCTGGAAAAAGGCGCGGCGCACACCGGGGTCCAGCTCATAGACCCGCAGAATCAGCTGGTACCAGTTGTTCTTCTCCTCAATGGCCTGCCGAATGGCATCCCGCTGGCTTTGATACCACCCATCCGGCGTGAACAGGTCCACCAGAGACATCAGCTTCGGAATGTTTTCTTCCGGATTCCCCTCAATGTACTTCAATGCCTGATTGATGGCAAAATTCTGCATATTATCTTTCACGCTGCCCATGATATTCATCCTTTCTCTGCCTTGTTCCGGCTGTTTAAGCCACATTATAGAGAACTGCGGTGGAAAGTCACGGGACACAAAAACCGGTCAGTCAAAAATTGCGACACGCCTCCCACTCCGTTACCTTTTGGGACAGAATCCGCAAATTGTCCCTTGCACACGCGGGCGCGGAACACTAAGCTTTTCCTATCGAGCACAACGCAGCATCTCGGAAGGAGCTCTGTCTATGGAAAACAGCATGTCCCGCATTTTAATTGAAACCACCGTCCGGCAAACGCTGAAAAGTCTTCGGGAAAATCCCAAGCGGAGCATCCGGAACCTGGTGGATATGGCATTGCATTTTTCAGAGGGCCGCTTTCAAAGCCGTTTTTTCCAGACGGCCCGCACCATGCTGGAGCATGAGGACAGCGCGTATTACACGCTGGTGGAGGACGCCGTCAGTCACATTGAGACGGAACATCTGGTGAAATTCGGCATGAATCTGGGGTACAACAGCTGCACCTGGGGGGCCCAGCGCATCCGGATGAACGAGGATCGCATGGGCTTCAACATCCCCTGGACGGTGCTGTTTCAAATGGAGGACCCCCAGTATTCCGCCCATCTTCCCCAGTATGACCGCGCCATTGGGGAGGGTGAACAGCTAGGCATCTACAGCTGGATGCTTTTGTCTCACGGCAGCCCGCTGGAGCTGCTCCCGCTTATTGAGCAACACCCCGACAGCGCCTTTTTCCTCTTCTGCCGGCCCGAGGATGTAACCGCCGAGGTTTTGGACGAAATCGTTCCTCTCCGGCATCTTATGCTGGTGGTACGCTGGGGCGGCACAGCCGAAGACGTCTGCACCACGCTGCGAGACGCCCGCCTGCCCTACTCCGTTTACTACCCCTACTCCCAGCAAGACCTGCAGTTTATTCTCAACGGTGATCTGTTTTGCGAAACCCAGCAGCTGCACCCTCTGTTCACCGTGCTGGCAGCCAAGCCGGACTGCCCGGCCAACATACAGAAGCTGGTCCACCAGGCAGCAATACAGGCACGAAATGGACAGTACTATCAGACTGTGCCCTGGGAGCTGTCCTACGACACCCGGAATCTGGACGAAATCATCTCTGATGACGCCTGCTGTGTATTTTTTGACGGCCATGGCCAACTGTTCGCCCTGGACCGCCCGGACTGTCCTTCCTTGGGGAACCTGTTTCAAGAGGGTCTGACTCCTCTGATCCAGCGCGCCTATCCGAAACTTACGCCGGCCTCTTCCCAATAAGCAGCAAGAAAGGGCGCACCGCAAATTCCATGCGGTACGCCCTCTCTTTTCACATTCCTCAAACGTCCAAGGTCAGGTTGACTCCTGCTCCCGCTGCGACAGTTCCCGGCAAATGGAACGTGCCCCTTCTTCGGTGATCATCTTGATTTTCCCCAAAAACTGTTCCGGCGGCATGCACTCCTTGGTGAGTAGCCACCGCTCCATGGCACAGATGACCGCGTCCGTGAAGAAATTCATAGTAAATTCATCCAGCTGTTCCTTTCCAAACAGAGTGGAAATACGTTCCGCCAAAAGAGGACGGATGTACTCCCGGAAGTGGTCGCTGAAGGAATTCTGCCCCTTAATTTGCAGGGCTTTGCGATAAAATCCATGATTCTGATAAAAATACTGGCAAGTCTTTTCAACAAAGGCCCAACGCTCCTCGTAGTCGGACCCGAAATGTTCGTCTTTCAGCAGGGCAATGAATTCTGTGTCGAAAATCCAATTCACCAGGTCATATTTGTCCTTGAAATGGTAATAGAAACTTTTGCGGTTCATCTCGCAGCGTTCGCAGATCTGCGCCACATTGATCTTTTCAAAGGGCAGCTCTGCCATCAGGCTCTTCAGAGCCGCCGCCAACGCATGCTTTGTGATGTTGGAATCCGCCATATCCTGCCTCCGTTTCGCTGCCTCTTCGCCCGGCCTTCCCATCCATTCCGCGGGCGCCTCTTACCTTATTAGGAATCAGTGTACCATAGGATTCGACTTTTCTCAACCTGCGGTTTCTCTTCCTTTTTGGACAAAATGAGGCCGGTGTCCCAAAACGTAACACTGTGCATACAGATGAGAAAAAGTGTAACGCAAGCGAGGCTTTGCCCAATGAAATTCCCTGACTTTACGATTACAATAGCCCTCACAACACGACAGTAAGGAGGATGTTCCCTTGACATTCCATCAACTCTCACCCACCGAGACCATACAGGTGCTGAACACCAATCCCTCCAGCGGCCTGAATGCTCAGCAGGTGCAGGAAAAGCTGAGCCAATTCGGTGAAAACAAGCTGAAGGAGAAAAAGAAAAAATCCTTTTTCCAGCGTTTCCTGGCACAGTTCAAGGACGTGATGATTCTCATCCTGCTGGCTGCGGCAGCCGTTTCCTTTGCCATCGCCTGTGTGGAGGGAGAGCCAAAGGAATTTTTTGAGCCGGTACTCATTTTGTTGATCGTGGTACTCAACGCCATCATGGGCGTCATGCAGGAGAGCAAGGCGGAGAAAGCCCTGGACGCACTAAAAAACCTGTCCGCCCCCCACGCAAGAGTCATTCGGGATGGACAGGAAGCGGTAATTGACGCGTCGCAGCTGGTCCCGGGGGACATCATTCGCCTGGAAGCCGGCGATTTCATCCCCGCAGACAGCCGCCTTCTCCGCAGCGTCAGCCTCAAATGTGAGGAATCCGCCCTGACCGGCGAATCCGCGCCCTCTGAGAAGGACGCTCAGGTGGTGGTACCGGAGAACGCTCCTCTTGGTGACCGCAGCAATATGGTGTTCTCCGGCTGCTCCGTCACCTACGGAACCGCCGTGGCCGTGGTGACCGCCACCGGCATGGACACCGAGATGGGCCGAATCGCCAACCTGCTGGACAGCGAGACCGACAGCCAGACTCCGCTGCAGAAAAAGCTGGCCGAGCTGGGCAAATACCTCGGCATCCTGGCTCTGGTCGCCTGCTGCATCATTTTCGTGGTAGGCCTTGCCAATGGGATTCCGCCTCTGGAAATCTTCATGACCGCAGTTTCCCTGGCCGTCTCTGCCATTCCCGAGGGTCTGCCCGCCATCGTGACGGTGGTGCTCTCCATCGGCGTACAGCGCATGGTTCAGAAAAATGCGTTGATTCGCCGCCTGCCCGCTGTGGAAACTCTGGGCAGTGCCTCCGTCATCTGCTCTGACAAGACCGGTACACTGACACAGAACCGCATGACCCTGGTGAAGGCATATGTGGATGGGCAGGATGCCCCCGAAGCCATCGGCACCCAAAATTCCGAACCGGTGCGCACCCTTCTGCGGTATGCCAGCCTGTGCTGTGACGGCACGGTGGTCTTCCACGACGGCCAGGAGCAGCACATTGGCGACCCCACCGAGACAGCCATCGTGCTGGCCGCCCACAAAAACGGAATGCCCAAGGAGGGTCTGGACAAGCAGTATCCCCGCCTGGCAGAGCTGCCCTTTGACTCAGATCGCAAACTGATGACCACCGTCCACCAGATAGACGGGAAATACACGGTCATCGTCAAGGGTGCCTTTGATATGATGGCGCCCCGGTGCGTGGCCGGAAATCTGGAGTCGGCACGGAACATGGTGGACACAATGAGCTCCGATGCGCTCCGGGTCCTGGCCATCGCTTACAAGGAGATCGACGCCCTGCCTCAGACTCCCACCTCGGAGAATCTGGAATGCGGCCTGACCTTTATGGGTCTGGCGGGCATGATCGACCCGCCGCGGCCGGAGGTAAAGGATGCCGTCGACGTCTGCCGTATGGCCGGAATCAAGCCGGTGATGATCACCGGCGACCATGTGGTAACCGCCGCGGCCATCGCCAGAGAGCTGGGCATTCTGCAGCCCGGGGACAAGGCCATTACCGGCAGCGAGCTGGACGCCATGACCGACGGGCAGCTGGACCGGGAGGTGGAGCACATCTCCGTTTACGCCCGTGTCTCTCCGGAAAACAAGATCCGCATTGTAAAAGCCTGGCAGCGTAAGGGACAGGTGGTCTCCATGACCGGCGACGGCGTCAACGATGCGCCTGCCCTGAAGGCGGCTGACATCGGCTGCGCCATGGGAATCACCGGCACGGACGTGGCCAAGGGCGCGGCGGACATGACCCTCACCGACGACAACTTCTCCACCATCGTGGATGCTGTCCGGGAAGGCCGGGGCATCTATGCCAACATCCGCAAGGTGGTGGGGTTCCTGCTGGGAACCAACATCGGCGAGGTCATCACCGTATTTACCGCCATGCTCCTCTGGCACAAAACGCCGCTGCTGTCCATGCAGCTTCTCTGGATTAACCTGGTGACGGACAGCATGCCCGCCATCGCCCTGGGCATGGAGGCAGTGGAGCCTGACATCATGGCGCAGAAGCCCCGCCCCAAGGACGAGGGAATCTTCGCCCATGGGCTTGGCGTCCGGGTATTCCTTCAGGGTGTGATGTTTGCCGTACTCTCCCTGATCGCCTTTGTCTCCGGCGAACGCGCCGTGGGTTCCCTGGCCGGCGGCCAGACCCTCGCCTTTATGGTTCTGTCCCTGTCCCAGGTGGTGCAGGCCTACAACATGCGCTCTGAGCACTCGCTGTTCCGGATCGGCCTCTTTTCCAACCATAAGCTGAACTGGGCGTGCCTGGTCTCCTTCCTGCTTGTCGCTCTGGTGCTGTTCACCCCGGTACGGACTGCCTTCGGTCTGGTTGTCCTGCCCGGACAGTCCTATCTGCTGGGCCTTGGCCTTTCTCTGGTCCCTGTGGTCGTCATGGAGCTGTCCAAAGCCTTTGGCTTGAGCAAGCATCAGCATTAAAACCCGCAAATCATCTTCCGGAGGGGCTGCCCATGGGGCAGTCCCTCTTCCTGCAAGGAGTCCGCTATGAGAAACCGTCGTCCACGGCGATTTTATATCGCAGGATGTGTACTGGGCGTGGTCCTTTTGGGGCTTGCCGTGGTTTTTGCTCTGCGTTCCAACCTCTCCCTGGACACAATTTTAACCTGCACACCCCAAAATTCCCTTCTGACCGCAGGCGTGCTGCTTCTGTGCTACGGGCTGAAAAGCGCGACTGTTGTCTTCCCCCTGCTCCTTCTGGAAATAGCCGCCGGCTACCTCTTCCCCGCCCCCGCCGCTCTGGTCATTAATCTTATTGGCATATGGATCATTCTGACCATTCCTTACTGGATCGGCCGCGCTTTGGGCCTGCGGCAGGTCAGCAAGCTGACCCAGAAATATCCCAAATTTCAGGCCGTCATGGAAAAGCAGCAGAACCATTCCTTCTTTCTCTGCTTCTTCCTGCGTGCCATCAGCTGCCTTCCCGGCGATCTTGTCACCATGTACCTGGGCGCCACCCATACCCCCTTCTGGCATAATTTTCTGGGCGGAACTCTGGGCATTCTGCCTGGCATGATCCCGGCCACCATCATGGGCGTCAGCATTCAAAATCCCTCCTCCCCTGCATTTTGGATTTCCGCAGCGCTTTCCGTGGGTTTGGCCATTCTGTCCACGGTCCTCTACTACGTCTATCTGAAGCATCAGAAGACGAAGGACGACCATGCATAAATGGGCAGCGTCCATCGGGCCTTTGCCCTGCAGGCGCCGCACTGTATATTCTCCCGTTCCACAGCAATCCCCCAGCTTGTTTACAACCAGATCCGTTTATTTTAAAAAAGGAGCGCATCAGTATATGGACCGAACAACCCAATCCTCCAGAACGTGCATTCCCCTGATCCCCCGGCCGTCCCACATCATCCGCCAAGCGGATGAGCGGCTCGTGTCCTACAATATTGAGATGGCGGAGGTGACCGGAGGAACATTCTGGAAAGCCTATACCGCCGAACAAATCACCGGTACGGAAAAATTTCCTTCTGTCACGGGCTTTGCAAATCTCACCGCCATGCCGGAGCTGATGGAATGCTATCCCCCCATTGACCTGAGCAACAAACGGCTGCGTGAACTGGCAAAGCAGCTTGGTCCGGCCTGGGTGCGGGTATCCGGCACGTGGGCCACAAAGACCTACTACGACTTTGAGGGCGTGACCGGCGGAAAGGCGCCGGATGGTTACGCCAGCGTTCTCACGGGAGCGCAGTGGACCGAGGTTTTGAATTTTGTCGCCTATGTCGGCGCCAAGCTGCTGATCTCCGTCAGCAACTGCGCCGGCGACCACCCGGACGGCGGGCCGCTGGATCTCACCCAGGCAAAGAAAATCTTTGCGTTCAGCCACCGGCACGGTGTGGACATCGATGCCATTGAATTTATGAATGAACCCAATATGATGGAACTGTCCGGCGCCCCAAATGGTTATACGGCTGCCGACTATGCCAGAGATCAGGACATCCTGTATGCCTGGGTCCGGACCAACTATCCAAATTGCCTTCTGGTAGGACCGTGTACCACCGGCGACCCCTCGGCCGTAAACGGGGAGAGCAAGGGGTTTGGCGCGGGAATCGCCGCGCTCACCAAGACCTGCACCACCCAGGAGCTGTTGGCAGGTACCCGCATTCCTCTGGATGTGTTCAGCTACCATTACTATAACGGAGTCTCTGAGCGGATCGCCGGAGTCATGCCCTCCGCACACTGGCCTGCCCAGCAGGCTCACAGCGATGCGTATCTGGAAGTGGCACCGGACTGCGCCAGAGCCCACGCGGCCTTACGGGACCAATTTGTCCCCGGCAAACCCATGTGGGTCACTGAGTCCGGTGACGCCGGAGGAGGCGGCAATACCTGGGCGTCCACTTATCTGGATGTTCTGCGCACCTTGAATGAATTGGGCAGCTATTCCACCATTACCGATGGCGTAATCTTTCACAACACATTAGCCTCCTCCGATTATGGATTCCTGGAGCACGGCACCTTTTTGCCCCGTCCCAATTACTTTGCCGTCCTGCTCTGGAACCGGCTGATGGGAACCAGCGTTTATGACTGCGGGGAGCTGAACCAGAAAAATGCCCATGTCTACTGCCGCTCCCGCAAAGACGGAGTACCGGGGACAGTTTATTTGATCCTGAACAATTCGCTGACCGAGCCCATTGCCGCCATCCTTCCCAAAGACGCCAAGCGCTACACTCTGCATGCCGAAACCATGCGCTCTCCCACCGTACAGCTAAACGGAAAGGAGCTGTCCCTTTCCGGCGTCTGCAATCTTCCTGCACTTACACCCGACCCCCAGCCCCGTGGTACGGTCTGGCTGCCTCCCGGAAGCTGCACGTTTTTTGTTTTATAAGCTTGGTCCTAACCGCAAATTTCCGCCGAACCACAGGGAGCGCTGGATTTCTGGTCCAACAGGCAGTATAATGTTATGGCACCAGAAAGGAGTGTATGGATATGTGTGGTGGTATCCTCTCCCAAAAGATTGCATAAACCCATGTAAATCATCAAGCATCTGTTGTGATATTTACATGGGAGGACCTTAACATGAAAGAAAATAAATACGATACCGAACGTTTTTTCCAAAAGTACAGTCAGATGACACGCTCTCAAAAGGGCCTGCAGGGCGCAGGAGAATGGTCGGAGCTGCAAAAAATCCTTCCTGATTTTTGCGGAAAAAGGGTCTTGGATTTGGGCTGCGGGTACGGCTGGCACTGTAAATATGCTGCGGAGCACGGCGCATTCTCTGTACTTGGCACAGACATTTCCAAAAAAATGCTTGCGAAGGCACAGGCCATCAATTCCGCCCCGCAAATCAATTATCAGTGCATCGCCATGGAGGATTTGTCCTTTCCGGAGCGCACATTTGACGTCATTCTCAGTTCTCTGGCGTTTCACTACATTGAGGACTTCGAATCCTTGGTTGTAAACATCTCCAAATGGCTCAAACAGGGCGGCACTCTCGTCTTTTCCGTGGAGCACCCGGTGTTCACTTCCTACGGGACGCAAGATTGGTACTATGACAGCAACGGAGAAATCCTGCACTTTCCGGTGGATAACTACTACTACGAAGGCCGCAGAGAGGCGATCTTTTTAGGGGAGCCGGTCATAAAATATCATCGGACCTTGACGACTTATTTGAACACATTGCTTCAAAACGGGTTTGAACTCCAACATATTATTGAACCGCAGCCGCCTGAGGATATGCTGGAGCTTGACGGAATGAAGGATGAGATGCGCCGTCCCATGATGCTGCTTGTCTCAGCCCTGAAAAAATAACTGCCCGCATAACATAGGGGCCATGCCAAAAGGCATGGCCCCTATGTTATGCGGTAACTGCTTTTTTAACCGTTGGGTGCTGCAAGATCAGCGCTTCTCTCAGAAATTTTCAGGAAAACAGGTAGGATTCCCGGTTTCTTGTCTCCTCGCCTCCGCCCTCTGTCCCACGGAGCTTTTTGTATGCGCTCAGGTACAGGACCACGGCAATGAACAGGGAAAGAAGGTCGGCCACCGGCTGCGCCCAGAGCAGTCCTGTCAGGCCGAGCATTGCCTTCAACAGGAACAGGGCAGGGATAAAAATGATGCCTTGCCGGCTCAGATTGATGATCAGGGAAGCCGTTGCCGCCCCCATTGCCTGCAGAGTATTGATCAAAACGTAGAATACGCCAAACAAAAAACTGGTAGTCAACAGGATCTTTGCAAACTGCACCGCATACGCAAACGCCGTCACGTCAGTTAAAAATACGCTTACAATCTGCTCCACGAACAGGTAACAGATTATGGTCAATACAGCCCCCAGGGCAAATGCAAACAGCAGCGCAAATCGAAAAGCGGCCCGGAAGCGCTCCCATAGCTTTGCTCCCACACAGTATCCCAGCAAGGGCTGTATCCCCTGCCCAAGACCCATGCATACCATGCCCGTGATGGTGACCACCTTCATGGCAACACCCATACCGGCAATCGCCATGTCGCCGTACTCCGCCATTTGGCTGTTGATGATAATCTGAGAGACGCTCATGAGTATGGTCCCCAACGCAGAGGGAATTCCGATGGCGAGCACGCTGCTGCATACGCCCGCTCTTACCGTAAACTCTTTTGGGTGAATACTGAGGCCGGAGCTTCCCCGCAGGAAGTACAAAATATAATATCCCGCGCCAAACAGATTTCCAATCACCGTTGCGATAGCCGCTCCGGCAATGTTCCATCCAAGCCCCAGAATCATGATGGGATCCAGTACAACGTTCAGCAAGTTTCCAATCAGCTGCCCCATCATGGCTTTATTGGACTGTCCTTCCGCACGGATGATGTTGGAAAAGCAGTTTGAAATGAGAACAAAGGGCCCGCCATACGCCACAATGCTCAAGTAGGTCTTGGCAAGGTCCCAGGTACCAGCGCTGGCTCCAATCAAGGAGAGGAGCGGGTCCATAAACAGCAGAAACAGTGCTGTCATCACGAGCCCCACTACGACGCATCCCCACATGCAGAAGGAGCATACCTTCCGCGCATATTCCTTTCTCCCCTCTCCCAGGGCTCTGGAAATAACAGAGGTCCCGCCAACGCCAAACGCTGTGCCAACGGCCATGAACAGCAGAAATACAGGGGTGGCCAGTGACACAGCGGCCACCTGCAAGGCGTCGTGTGTCTGCCCCACAAAAAAAGTGTCCGCCAAATTGTAGACCAGCACCATGAGCATGGCTACCATGGCCGGTATGGCGTTTTTGAACACAGCCCTGGAAACAGGCATTTTTTCAAAGACCTCCAGCGATTCATTCTTCATGATTGCTTCCTCCTCGTTTTAATAGCAAGCTATTGATTTGGAGCTTTAAGAGCCCGTTACGCGAACGGGCCAATGTGCCACCTGAGTCTTTCAATAGCAAGCTATCATTTTGTCAAAACAGACGCCCGCCGCCTGCGGGTGTCTATTTTTTGCTGACGTTATCATATATTTTTTGGAGCAGTTCATGAACGGTATCCTGTTCTTCCTCCGTCAAGCCTTGAAAGATGATCTGATCAATTTCCTGCATCCGCTCTCTGGCATCCCGGCAGCACTGCTCCCCTTCCGGCCTGATCCGGACCAGCTTGATCCGCTTGTCAGCGGGGTCCGTGAAGCACTCCACGAGCTTTTTCAGGGCAAGCCGGTTCACAATCCCCGCACAGGTGGACTGCGCCACGTCCAGAATACGCTCCAGCTCCTTGAGCGAGTAGGTCTTATCTTCCTTCTCACTCAAAGACATCAGGACCCATATCTGTACCATGGTCAAATCATTTTGGCGCAGAGATTGGTTGGCTCTGCGTTCAATGGCGTCGTGGATCTGTTTGATCAGCTGTCCGCTGGTAGACCTCCGGCTCAACTCCTCGCCCCCTTTTCATGGTTCTCCTATCATATCATTTTAACAGCAAGCTGTTAATCGTATGCTTTTAATTTTTGAGAATAATAAAAGTCCACCCTTAAGAAGCAAAATGCCACAGACGGAGCGCAGTACAGACCGTTGTAAGAACTGATATTTGTATGAAGACTCCTTCCGTTTGTTTTTTACTTGACTTTTCTTCCCCATTGGCTATAATTAGAATCATTCTAAAAACGGTGTTGAGTGTTGTGACGAAGTATGCAAAAAAGATTCTGGAGATTGTGGAGACCTCCCACAGCCATATGACGGCGGAACAGGTATTTGAAGCATTGCGGCAGACCTATCCCACGGTAGTTCTGGCAACCGTTTACAACAACCTGAACCGTCTGTGGGAGGAAGACCGGGTCCGAAAAATCTCTGTGGAAGGGATGCCGGACCGCTATGACCGCATTCAGCGGCATGACCACCTTGTATGCAAGGGGTGCGGCAGGCTGCTGGATGTGGATTTGGGAGATCTGACCCACCAACTGGAAGAAAAAGCAGGGATATCCATCTTGTCCTACGACCTCAAGCTGATGTATCTGTGCGAGGAATGCAGGAAGAAACAACCACTGAGACAAGAGAAAGGAATGTGAGGAAACTGAAGCATCTGCCCTTATCCGTCCGCGTCCCCATTGAGGAGGACAACCCCAGCATCGTGCGCTGGGAGGAAGCATGTATCCGGTGTGGTATGTGCAAAGACGCCTGTACCAATCTGATGGGTGTGCATGGCACCTACACCCTAGAGGAAACCGGAGGCAAGGCCATCTGCATTTACTGCGGCCAGTGCGCCAATGTCTGCCCGGTGAACAGCATCACCGAGCGGGACGAAGCTCCCCAGGTCCGCCAGGCGGTGGCCGACCCCGACAAAATTGTGGTGGTCAGCACCTCGCCGGCCGTCCGGGCTTCCCTGGGTGAAGAGTTCGGCATGGAGCCCGGCGCCTTCGTGGAAGGAAAGATGGTGGCGCTGCTGCGTGCACTGGGTGCCGACTATGTGCTGGACACCAACTTTGCCGCCGATCTCACCATCATGGAAGAGGCCAGCGAGCTGGTTGAGCGCCTGACGAAACGGGATCGCCCCCTCCCCCAGTTCACCAGCTGCTGCCCCGCCTGGGTCCACTTCGCGGAGATCTATGCCCCGGATCTGCTCCCCCACCTCTCCACTGCAAAAAGCCCCATCGGGATGCAGGGCGCGACGGTAAAGACCTATTTCGCTCAAAAGATGGGTCTGAACCCCCAGCAAATCGTCCATGTCACCCTGACTCCGTGCACGGCCAAAAAATTTGAGGTCCGGCGGGAGGAGATGCACGCCGCCGCCGATTACCACGGCCTGCCGGGCCTGCGGGATACGGACCAGGTTCTTACCACGCGGGAAGTGGCCCGCTGGGCCAAGGAGGCCGGCATCGACTGGAACGCCCTGGAGGACTCCGCCTACGACTCCCTCATGGGCCGCTCCTCCGGAGCAGGCGTAATCTTTGCCAACACCGGAGGCGTCATGGAGGCCGCCCTCCGCACCGCCCACGCATTCCTGACCGGGGAGGAGGCACCGGAGCTTCTGCTTTCCTTCACTCCGGTGCGGGGATACGAAGGCGTTCGGGAGGCACAGGTGGAAATCGCCGGACAAACGCTGAATGTGGCGGTAATTTACGGCACGGCCAACGCCCGCCGCTTCCTGCAGCAGCAGAAGAAAGCCGGAAAAGAGTTCCACTTTGTGGAGGTCATGGCCTGTCCCGGCGGCTGCATTGGCGGCGGCGGACAGCCCAAAAACCTGACGCGGAACGCGGATGAGACCCGTCAGAGCCGAATTGCCGCTCTGTACCAGCGGGACGGCTCCATGACCCTGCGGACCAGCCACGAAAACCCCGATATCAAGGCGCTTTATGAGAGCTTTTACGGCCGCCCGCTCAGCGAATTGGCGGAACGCATGCTCCATACCTCCTACACGGATCGAAGCAGCCTCATTCAAACGAAAGGAGAACAACATACTATGAAAAAGTGGAAGTGCAAAATTTGCGGATACATCTATGAGGGGGAATCCCTGCCGGAGGACTTCACCTGCCCCCTCTGCAAGCAGCCCGCCTCTGCCTTTGAGCTCATTGAGTCCGCTCCCGCCAAGGGCGGCAGCAAATACGCCGGAACCCAGACGGAGAAAAATCTGCAGGCCGCCTTTGCCGGTGAGTCCCAGGCCCGGAACAAGTATACCTACTTCTCCTCTGTGGCCCAGAACGAGGGGTACGAGCAGATCGCAGCTCTCTTCCTGAAGACAGCAGAAAATGAGAAGGCCCACGCCAGAATGTGGTTTGAAGAACTGAATGGCTTGGGCACCACCTCTGAGAACCTCCTGCACGCCGCCGAGGGTGAAAACTACGAGTGGACCGATATGTACGACGGCTTTGCCAAGACCGCCGAGGAGGAGGGCTTCCCGGAGCTGGCCGCCAAGTTCCGCCTGGTCGCCGCCATCGAAAAGCGGCACGAGGAGCGCTACCGCGCCCTGCTGCACAATGTGGAGACCGCGCAGGTCTTTGAAAAGAGCGAGGTCAAGGTATGGGAGTGCCGCAACTGCGGGCACATCGTGGTGGGGACCGCCGCCCCTGAGGTATGCCCCACCTGCCTGTACGCCAAGAGCTACTTTGAAATCAACTGCGAAAATTATTGATCTCTCTCCCAACGCTTATCCCTTTTCGAGCGCCGCTGCATCCGCAGCGGCGTTCTTTTCTTGGAGACGGTGAAAGGCTTTGTTTTCAGGGAAGAACCTCCTTGAAAATTCCATAAGGCCATAGTATAATAGCCGCTGGCACATTGTGCCGCAAAAATGCGCTGCATCCGCCTGGAGCGGAGCGGCAGCAGGAGGAATTGAATATGGTAAAGGCAAAATCATCCAATCTCACGCACCTCATTGAACTGGCCCTGTTGGTGGGAATTCTTCTGATGATGAACCTCACCGGCCTGGCTATGATCCCACTGCCCGGACAGTACGCATCCATTATGACGGTACCGGTTGCTGTGGGCGCGATGATACTGGGGCCTCTGGCCGGCGGTGTTTTAGGCGGCGTAATGGGCTGCATCAGCTTCTACACTGCCATTAAGACCGGATTCAGCACCCTGTTCCTGGCGGGCTATACCGGAGGCATTGTGGTGGCGCTGAGCTTCGTCAACACCATCATCCCCCGGATCCTCATGGGCGTCTGCGTGGGTTGGATTTTTCGTGCCATTCACAGACTGGACCGGACGAAGACCATCTCCTACTACATCGGAGGGGTAGCAGCCCCGCTGCTGAACACCCTCCTTTACATGTCGGTGCTGGTCCTTATCTTTTTGAACGCCCCCACTCTGCAGGAGCTGCTGAGCGAGGAACTGATGGCTGCCTTCAAAGACAACATTCTGCTGTTTGTGGCCCTCTATGTGGGGCCTCAGGCACTCATTGAAGCCGTTTTGGGCTGTGTCATCAGCGGCTCCGTCTGTAAAGCCCTGGCCGTCGTACTGAAACAATGAGAGGAGCGAACGGGATGCAGGAAATTGGAATCATGGAGGTGGGCGGCTTCCGGGTGGGACACGCCCAGAATACAGAGGCCGTCACCGGCTGCACCGTGCTGCTCTGCGACCGGATGAGCCCCGCCGGGCTGGATGTCCGGGGCGGAGGCCCCGCCTCCCGGGAGTCTCAGATTTTGTCCCCGGTGGCTCAGGCCGACTCCATCAACGGCGTGCTGCTCTCCGGCGGCAGTGCCTTCGGTCTGGACGCCGCGGGCGGCGTTCAGAAGTATCTGGAGGAGCGGGGCATCGGCTTTGACGTGGGGGTGACCAAGGTCCCCCTCATCAGCCAGTCCTGTCTCTTTGATCTGGGCGTGGGCCGGATGGACGTCCGACCCGATGGCGCCATGGCCTACCAGGCCTGCGAGAATGCCAGCTACAATCCCCCCGCCGAGGGCAATGTGGGGGCCGGGACCGGCTGCTCGGTGGGCAAATACCGCGGCATGGACCGGGCCATGAAGTCCGGATTCGGCACGTACGCCCTCCAGGCCGGACATCTGAAGGTGGGCGCTCTGGTGGCGGTCAACGCCCTGGGCGACATCTATGACGGAGCGGTCCAGATCGCGGGGCTGCTGAACGCCGACCGCACGGGACTTTCCAACACCCTGGACGAGCTTTTTCAGGATGTAACCGTTGCGGAAAACCTCTTCACCGGCAACACCACCCTGGGCATTGTGGTCACCAACGCCAAGCTGAACAAGACTCAGCTCACCAAGATAGCGGGCATGACCCACAACGGCTTTGCCCGCGCCATTCGCCCCGTCCACACCATGGCGGACGGCGACAGCATTTACGCCCTCAGCACGGGTGACCTGCCCGGCGACGTAAACGTGGTGGGCGCAATGGCAGCCAGGGCCATGGAAAAGGCCATTGTCCGCGCCGTGCGGTCTGCTCAGTCGGCCTACGGCCTGCCCGGATGCGACGCGCTCTGCGCAAAACCGCAATAAGTCAGAACCAAAACAGGCGGCATTCCCGATGTTGGGAATGCCGCCTGTTTCTTCTATATTCAGCTCCGGCTTTTTCTCTCCAAGCCGGGCCCTGTTCTCATTTTACTGCTCCGTCTCCTCCGGAAACCCTGCATCAGGCTCCACATGGCGCTCCACCGTGCGAATGAGCTCAAGCAGACTCTGAAAGCTGTGCTGCTTATTCTCTGTGGGAAAATAGACGGTCCCCTGCCACTCTCCATGGTCAGTTCCGGTCAGGGTGATTTCACATAGCGAGGTTTTCTGCACGATTTCGTCCTCCTGTCTTTCGTGGGCTGCTTGCCATTCTTCTCCTCCGGCCTTTTTCATGAGCGGACAGAAGCCCGTTACACTGTTTACTCTAGCACGAAACCCCGCGTTTGAAATCCCCCGTTTCCCAGCAAAAACGGACTATGCCCGCGGTGGGGTATAGTCCGTTCTGCACGTTCCATCAGAGCAGCATGTACTGCTTCAAATCCTTACGCTGTTTGATGTTCAGCTTCTGCAATGTGGTGGAAATGTATTGCTTGACGGTATTGGGGGAAATCCCCATGTGGTCGGCAATTTCCTGATTGGTCCAGCCCCGGGCGGCCAGCATAGCAGCGGCAAACTCAGTGGTGGTCAGATTGTCCGCCACATCGTGCCCGGTAACCGGGTTATGTACCTTGCGCCATCCCGCGGAAAACCGATAGGTAATGGCGATAATCCTCTTGAAATCCTCCGGGTAGTCCTTTTTCAGAACGGCCTCCAGCATTCCGCCCAGCAGGCCATGGTGCTCCCCCAGACCCTCAATGAGATCGTCGGGCCGGGCCAGATCCCAGGCCGCAATCAGATGGCGCTGCGCCTGCTCCGGCTGCTTCAGACTCATGTAGTCCATCACCGCCGCCAGATGCATGTAGATGGATGGGATGGGATAGACCTCCGCCTGCATGGCAAAGGCGGTCTCCACAATCCCGATGCTCTTCCCGTAGTCTCCCTGCAGGTAGGTGTGGTGGGCCTGCACATAAAGTGCAAACATCCGCAGACCGGGCGGCAGGAGCCGGATATGATCCTGCAGCGGTCCCACCTCCTCCGGCAGAGGCAGGTGGAGCAGCACGGCGGCAGCTGTAACGACGAACACCGCTGCGGCCCGCAGTTCAGGCGGTGTATTCTCATCCGATGTGGCCAGGGTCTTCCGCACCTCAGTCAGTGCATAGCGGGCCCGCTGAATCTGCCCGATGGAAAGATTTGCATAGGCGTAGAGCAGACAGGCCGACAGCCGAAGCGCCGGTTCCGGGTTAGACAGGTAGAGCTCGGCTATCTGGGCCGACTCCTCGGCCCGGCCGCTGAAATAGCAGTACTCCGAGCGGGCAATATCCCGCAGCCGGGCATCGGCAATCCCATTGACATACTCCACGCAATGCCCCGGTTCAAATGCCGCGTTCAAAAGGGGCAGGAGCATAAGCCCCCCTGCCAGCCGGTCCGGCACAGGAGCATCCGCGGGGAGCTCCGTCCGCTTTTGCCTTGCCCGTCTCAAGTCGGCAGGCCGCTCCGCATCGGCGGGAATGGCCCACGCCCCGCCGAACTTCCTGGCCCCCTCAATGCGCCCATCCGTGCAATACTGCTGAGCCAGCCGCTGCGAAATCTCCCACTTCTGTGCCGCCTCCCGCACTGTGATGTATTCCATAGCGTCCCTCCTCAACGGTATTTTGTAATTTTTATTATATGCTTTTTTCCCTGTCGCTGCAATGGCCCCCTCCCGGACCGGCATCCGTTTTTCCATGCAAAACCGCCGAAAACATGGTACAATGGTGAAGTTCCTTCCGCCGAAACGGACGCAGTCCGTTTTATGGGACAACTGAGCTGCTACAATCAGTACCGTCAGGGAAAGCCCTGACCACCCACCGGAACATGAATACAACCTGGAGGATCTCTCATGATTATCATTGCTTGTGTGGACGACAAGGGCGGCATGGCCTTCAACGGCCGCCGTCAAAGTCAGGACCGCCTGCTGCGGCGCGCCCTGCTGGAGCAGGCCGGCTCCCGCCCCGTCTGGATGAACGCCTACTCCGCCGGACAGTTTGAGGCAGACGACGCCGAACGCCTGCGGGTGGCGGAGGACTGCCTGGACCGCGCCGGACCGGGGGAACTCTGCTTTGTGGAAACCCAAAGTCTGACAAGCTGTGCCCATCGGGTGGAAGAGGTCATCCTGTTTTGCTGGAACCGCCGGTATCCCGCGGACACCTGGTTTAATCTTCCCGGTTTCCCAAAAGATTGGCACCTGACCCGGCAGCGGGAATTTCCCGGTTACTCCCATGAAACCATTACCCAGGAGGTCTACACCAAATGAAAAAAGCCATCGCCGCGCGCCTGCTTGCTCTGGCGCTCTTGTTTACCCTGATCCCCGGTTGCAGCAGCCTTTCCGCTCTGACCTCAGGCGCTCCGTCCGGGTCCGTCTCCCAAAGCATCTCCTCCGATGCAGACTTTCAGCTCTCCGACGTCCCGGCCTACTCCGGGGACGCTTATGTCGCCGTCCATGACAACATCCCCTACTTCTCCACGGAGGATCTGTCGTCCGACTCCTTTGAAACCTACGGCCAGCGGGACAGTCTGGGCCGCTGTACCACCGCCTGGGCCTGCGTAGGGCAGGATCTGATGCCCACCGAGGACCGGGGCAGCATCGGTCAGGTCAAGCCCACAGGCTGGCACACGGTGAAGTATGACTGTGTGGACGGAAAGTACCTCTACAACCGCTGCCATCTCATCGGCTACCAGCTCACCGGAGAAAATGCCAACGAGGACAACCTGATTACCGGCACCCGTTACCTCAACACGGAGGGAATGCTGCCCTTTGAAAACCTGACCGCGGACTACATCAAGGAGACGGGCAACCACGTGGTCTACCGGGTCACTCCGGTGTTCGAGGGGGACAACCTTCTGGCCAGCGGCGTGCTGATGGAGGGCTGGTCCGTGGAGGACGACGGCGCTGGGGTGTGCTTCTGTGTGTACGCCTACAACGTGCAGCCGGGTGTGGAGCTTGACTACGCCACCGGAGACAGCTGGCTGAGCGGAGACGAACCCCAGAGCGGCGCGCAGAGCACCCAGGATGACCAGCAGGAGACATACGTTCTCAACACCAGCTCCGGGAAGTTCCACCTGCCCTCCTGCTCCAGCGTAGAAAAAATGGATCCCGCCAACCGCCAGGACTATACCGGCAGCCGGGAAGGCCTGATCGCCCAGGGCTACTCCCCCTGCGGCAGCTGCAAACCGTAATTTGATTTCCCTACAAACAGGCAAGAGGTGCAGTCCCCCTTCGGGACTGCACCTCTTGTTTTCGTATTTGGGCAAACCGTATGGAAGTTACTTCATCTTTTCCATGGCCACAATGACAGGGCTGTTCTCCTCATCGGCCAGATCGCCGGTATAAGTGATTTCCACCTTGTCCCCTTCCTTGAACGGCTCGGTGTCAAGGCCCTCGCCGAAGTCCATCACATGGTACTCTCCGTCCTCCGTGAGCAGCACCAGGTAGTTGCCAATCTTATTGACGATGCCCTGAATGGTCTTTTCTTCCTTCTGCTCCTCTTCGGATTTGTCCGGGGCGTCCATCTGTCCGTCCGCCGAGCTGTCCGTCTGCTGGCTGGAGGAGCTGTCTGACTGACTGCTGGAGACAGCGTCGGTTTTTTCCTTATTCTTACCAAGCCCCAGCGCAGTGCAGGAGGTCATGGTGAGGACCAACATCAGCATCAGGGTAATGGTTACGATTCGCTTCATAGTTTTGTTCCTTTCTTAGCCTTGCGCGGCGTTCTGATGCTGCCGGATGGACTCCGGCAGCGGCTGTCCTGCGAGCTGGTAGAAGGCAGCAGCCCGCTCCCAGTCCGTCTCTTCTTCATCCTCCAGCCATCCGCTCAGCCCGTTGAGCATAATCTCCTGTTCCTGCCGGCTGGCCTGGGCGAAATACCGGTCCATAAAATCCAGTACCGGCTCCACTGTGTCTGCGTGGAGCAGCACCTCGTAATACTGGTCCAAAAAGCAGCTGCTCTGATAGTCCTCCATGGTCCGGAAGCACACGGGCACATTGTTGCCGGTGCGTGCCTCCACAATTACATCCCCCTGGATGGCCTGGCATTCCGCCTGGGCCTGCTCCGATGTGTCGTACTGCCCAAATTCCAGAAAATAGGTCCCACTGTCATCCCGAAGAATGCGGACGGAGTTGGTTCCATATTGCTCCACAGCCTTCTCCAGCGCCTCCTCATTCAGAGAGAGGGTCCGCACGGAATAGACCGTATTCAGCGGGATCTCCGCCGGGGTCAGCCGGATTACCAGGCTGCCGGGGTCCCGGTATTCCTGGATCTGGACGTCCGCGTCGCTCTCCAGCTCCAGCTGGATGGCGGTGCTGCCTCCGGCGCCGTCCGGGATGGAATATACCGACTTGATGTACTGACTGGTATCCTGGGCCCGGGTGATCTCCGAGAGAATGGAGACCGATTCCGTTCCCGGAAGAGTGATGGTGACCGTCTTGGGATAGGAGTCAAACTCCGCCTGATACCGGGATGCCTGCTCCTGCTCAAATTCCAGACGAATCCACTCCACCCCGCCGCTGCGCCCCATGGTCAGGGCCGCATTTCCCTGTCCCAGCTGGCTTCCGCCCTGGGCCAGAGATTGATTTTTCCCAAATACCTGTACCAGCTCACCCAGCACCGGAAGCTCACCCACGGCCTCCGCAAAGGCCGGTGAGAGGTTGATTCCGCCCACAAAAAGGCCAAAAATCAGCACGAAGGAACAGGTGGAACGGGCCGCTGCCCGCTTGAGGCGGTTGCGCCGCGCCACGGTCTCCTTTCCGTCCCGGATGCCCCGCCGAATGACCTCATCCAGGTCCTCCGGAATGCTGACCTCGATGTTCCAGCGATTATCCATTGACCAGCATCCTTTCCTTCAACGATTTCAGTCCCCGATAGTAGAGGGATTTCACACTGTTCTCCGGCTTTTGAAGAATCTGCGCGATTTCCGCAAAGGTCATATTCTCATAGACCTTCAGGACGATGACGGTGCGGCTTTTGGCCTCAATGCGTCCCAGCGAGTCCTTGACCCAAAGCCGATCACTCCAGCGCTCCTCCAGAGGCTCCGGGTCCTCCAGAAGCTCCTCCTCCCAGGCCACGGCGCGGGCGTGCTTGCGCAGAAAGGATACCGCCGTATGGGCCAGAATCCGATAAAACCAGGGGTAAAATTTGTCCCGCTCCCTCAGACGCTTTTTTCCTGCGTAGGCTTTGCACACCGCTTCCTGCACGATATCCTTTGCGTCCTCCGGATTCCGGACATATCCATAGGCCACCCGATAAAACGAGTCGCTCTTTGCTTCAATTAACTGTAAAAATTCCGCATCCGATAATTCTGAACGGTCGTTCCGCAGCTGCATGTGGGCGGATAACCTCCTTTCATATAGTAAGACTCCGCCCCGCTGCATATAGTTGCACCGCCAAATAAAAAATTTTTTCAGCTGCGGGGCCTTCCTGTTCCGCAGTCACATTATAAGGCAGATGAACTCCTTCCAAATCTTAATAATCGTCAAAGATACAGAGAAAAAAGAGGCGGAAAACCGCCTCTTTTCTCCGTATCTGCCGTCTCTTGTCAAACGACTTTATGCCATCTATAATAAAAATACCCAATCTGTTATTTGTATGAAAGGAAGGATCTCTATGGGTAAAACGTTAGTCGCCTACTTTTCCGCCAGCGGTGTGACCGCCAAAGCAGCGAAAACCCTGGCCGGGGCCATGGGTGCCGACCTCTATGCGATCATCCCGGAGACGCCCTACACCAAGGCTGACCTGGACTGGACCGACAAGAACTCCCGCAGCACGCTGGAGATGGCCGATCCCAGCTCCCGCCCTGCCATTGCAGGCGTCTGTACCGATATGGATTCCTACGACACGGTCTTTGTGGGCTTCCCCATCTGGTGGCATGTGGCTCCCACCATCATCAATACCTTTCTGGAGCAGTACAATCTGGAGGGAAAAACCATCGTTCCCTTTGCCACCTCCGGGGGAAGCGGCATGGGCACCACCAATGAGAAGCTCCAGCCCAGCTGCCCCAAGGCGCGGCTGCTGAACGGCAAGGTCCTGCAGGGAAACATGAGCGAAGCCGACATGGCGGACTGGGTCCGCAGTCTGCCGCTCTAAGCGCACATTCCGTTCCAACACTTCCATTACTCTGAGCGTTCTGTCTCTCCGGATGCGTTCTTCTTTGCCTGCCTACTCCATCGGAGCAGCCCCACCAGGGTGCCAATTCCGATTGCTGCGGCCAGGGGCACGGTGCCAAAATGCACCAGGATATTCCATCCCAGAGCGTCCCAGCCCCTGGCCCGCCGCAGGCCAATGACGGTAAGCACCAACAACAGTACAGACAGAATAATCGGAATGAGGCACCGGTCCTGAAGGCTGGTTTTTCCCTGCGCCCAGGCCACCCATCTGGATTGAAGGATGGCAGCTCCCCCGTACAGAAATACCAGTAAAATAATCAGTCCCCCGTCCATTCCGCTCCCTCCTCTCGCTTTTGGCTCCGGTCATCCGGCTTCTCCGGCCGCCGGGCCAGCAGGCAGCCCAGGGTAAAGGCCAAGGGCGACAGCAGCACCCCCGCCCCATCCTTCAGCATCATCCGGGCGTAGTAGGGCCCCACCCCCAGAAACTCCGCCAGCGGGGGCACCCAGCCGGCCAGCACCTCCCCGGGAATGGTGAGCCAATAGACCGCCCCGCCCAGCAGAAGGAACCCCAGCAGCACCAGGGCATCCAGGGCGGCGGCCAGCCACAGTCCCCCGGCCTGCAACTCCGGCCGGAATTTTCGGGTGAGGCCTCCGGCCATGAGAAGGGGCAGCAGGGCCAGCCAAAACCCCGTCATGTCATACGGCAAACCGGGGCGGCTCAGAAAGCCATAGAGGTAAAGGCCCAGCATGGCCCACCCACCCAACAGGACACTGGTGACAAGGTACCCCAGCCAGAAGCCCATCAGGGCGGGCAGCAGACTCTTTTTCAGTTCCTTCATGGTCCCACCTCCGCTGGGGGATAGGGCTCCGTCTCCCACCAGCCGGTCTCCCCCAGCAGGCCGCCGTCCAGTTCCCCGTCGGAGATAATGCCCCGCCACAGCACCTGGGTCAGCGTCCGGCCGTAGCTGTCCCGGGCATAGAGGGCCAGCACCAGCTCATCTCCCCGCTCCAGCAGCTGATTGTCCAGGGGGATTTCCTCCTCCCACTCCCAGCGGCTCCAGCTCTCCTCCAGGCCGGCCCGTGGCTTTTGTACCTTCGACAGGTCCAGTCCGGTCCACTCCCGGGCCTCCCCGTTGACAAAGAGGCCCACGGCGGCCTGATCCACCGTCACCGGTTTCCCGGCCAGTGCCTCCTGACTGATCACCTCCAGGCTCAGATACAGGGGCACCCGGGTCCCCTGGGGCAGGCTTCCCCGGGTCTGAGTGGCGGGCTCCAAGTATTTGTCGGTATAGGGCTCGGCATAGCGGACATAGGAAGTGGGCCGCATGGCATATTCCTGCTCCAGCTGGAGCACCTGGGCCAGCTCCTCGGTGTGCTCCTCCCCCTCGGTCTGAAAGGCCACGGAAAGGCGGATGTCGTCTCTGAGGGGACAGGTAATTTGGGCAGAAAAGTACTGTCCCCCCTGGTCCGTGCCCTCCGCCCATATGGTCTCACCTCCGCTGCGGGCGGCGAACACCACCGGGGTATCCGGCGTGCGGCGGCGCAGCTGGGCGGTGAGGGTAAAGGTGGCGGTATTCTCCTCCAGGTCCACCTCCTCCAGGGTCCAGTTCTTCTCCTTCACCAGGGAGGTGACCTCGGTGAGGGCGATGTTCACCTGCTCCTCCACCGCCTGGCTCACCGTGTTGTGGACGTTAATCATCTCATTGGACATCGAGGAGACGGTGCGGTTCAGATCCCGCACCCATTCCGCCGCCACTACGCCCAGCACCAGCAGCACCGAGGCGGCCAGCACCCAGGGCCACTTCCGCCGCTGCCGCCAGCTCCGGGGCCTGGGCAGCGAAGAAAGATATTTTTCCGCGATGGCCTGGACCATGGCCAGCTGTTCCTCTGTCAGCTCTCCCGCTGGGGCGCTCGGTTCCTCCTCCAGCTCCAACAGCTGGCTGAGGGTAATGCCAAAGGCCTTACTTAGGGCCACACAGTTGTTGACGTCGGGCAGGGCACTGTCCGACTCCCATTTGCTCACCGCCTGGCGGGACACCCCCACCAGCTCGCCCAGGCCCTCCTGGGACAATCCCCGCTCCTTTCGAAGGGCGGCAATCCGCGCTCCCAAGGTCATGTCATCGCCTCCTTTCGCCCCCAGCCTACCAGAGAAACCGGCCGCCGGGCAACCAAATCTCCCTTCCTTTTTGTCAACCAAAGCTTACATGGGCCGTTTTTTCCCAAAAATATTATATCATAGCCTGGAAATCCCCTTCAAGAACTTCCGAAACGCAAAGCGGCCCGCCGGAGCAATTCCGGCGGGCCGCTTTCTCTATTTCAGTTTATTTTACTGGTTGGCGTCCAGCACCTGGGTGTAGGCGCCGGCGGGCATAACGCCCACCTTGCGGTCAATCTCCTTGCCATCCTTGAAGAAGATGACGGTGGGGATGGACATGACCCCGTAGCGGATGGCCAGCTCCTGCTCGTCATCCACGTTTACCTTGCCCACGACGGCCTTGCCCTCGTACTGGCCGGCCAGGTCCTCAATAACGGGGCCCAGCATCCGGCAGGGGCCGCACCAGCTGGCCCAGAAGTCCACCATCATGAGCTTGCCCTCGTTCAGAGCCTTGTCAAAACCTTCCTTGCTGAAATGTACCATCATATCATTCATTTCCTTTCTGTTTTATCAAACGTTATTTTATTTTTCCTGTTGTTGGTCCAGATATTCACAGGCGGACAGAGCGGCCACATGGCCCTCCCCCACCGCCTTGGCCACCTGGAGGGGAGCTCCGGTACAGTCGCCGGCGGCAAACACGCCCTCCACATTGGTGGCCATGCGCCGGTCCACCTTGATGACCCCGTTCTCTGTCTCCAGGGCGGGGAGCAGGTCGGTGGGCGCCACCGCCTGGCGCAGGATGAACACTCCGCTGCAGGGGATGTCCGCGCCGTCGGCCTCCAGAGCGGTGACCGTGGCCTCCCCCTTCACCGCCAGGCGGTTTGCCTTGACGAAGGGAATGTCTCCGGCCAGTCCCTGGGGAGGCTGGGGCGAGACGTACACCACCTGGCAGCCCAGGCTCTTCAGATAGTTGGCCTCCTGGGGGGCGTCAGGGCTGCGCCCCACCACCGCCACAGGCTTATTCCGGTAGAGCATACCGTCGCAGGTGGCACAGTAGCTCACCCCGCGGCCCAGATACTCCGCCTCGCCGGGGTACTTGGCCTGCCGGGAGACGCCGGGAGCCAGGATGAGGGCGCTGCCCTCGTAGACCTGACTGCCCACCGTCACCATAAAGCCGTTCCAGGCCATGAGAGAGATGGCCCGCCCGGTGACAAATTCCACCCCCGCCTTGACGGCGTGATTGTAAAATTCCTCCAGCATCTGCGCTCCGGTGCGGCCTGGCATCCCCAGGTAGTTATCCACCTTCTCCGCTTTGGCCAGAGGACTGTCCTGCCAGCGGTTGCCAATGACCAGGACGCTCTTGTTCCGTCCCCGGGCGCCCACCGCAGCCGCAAGGCCCGCCGGGCCGCTGCCCAGCACCAGAATATCGTAACGCACAGCGCTCACCTTCCTTCTTCGCAGTCCCAACCTTCCAACTGCCTCTATTATACCCGGTTTACGCCTTCACGCAAGAGCGTTCTGCCGGTTTGGGACTGCTTCCTTGTTTGTGAGCCTATTTTACACCAACACCCTTCGCCCTTCTGTGACACTGTCACAAACTTTTCCCGGAAACCGGACGGGGATTTTCCGGGGAAAAAGTGGGAAATCCTTGCATCACAGCCCGTATCTGGTGTAGAATAAGGGAGTTACCAAAGAGACAGGAGGGTCAACCATGGCTGAAGAGATCAAAACCGGAGCTCCCGCCGCCGAGAGCCCTGCCCCCAGCCAGAACTTTATCCATGAATTTATCACGGAGGACATTGCCCCCGGCGGACGCTTTGCCGGGATGCAGGTCCACACCCGTTTTCCGCCCGAGCCCAACGGCTACCTTCACATCGGCCACTGCAAGGCGCTGATCATCGACTTCGGCACGGCCGAGAAGTTCGGCGGCATCTGCAACCTGCGTATGGACGACACCAACCCCTCCAAGGAGGACGTGGAGTACGTGGAGGCCATCAAGGAGGACATCCGCTGGCTCGGCTTTGACTGGGGCGACCGGTTCTACTACGCCTCGGACTACTTCGAGCGGATGTATGACTGCGCCGTGGAGCTCATCAAGAAGGGCCTGGCCTATGTGTGTGAGCTCACCCCCGAGGAGTTTAAAGAGTACCGCGGCGACGTGAACACCCCCGCCCGCTCCCCCTGGCGCGACCGCCCCATTGAGGAGAGCCTGGACCTGTTTGCCCGGATGCGCGCCGGCGAGTTCCCCGAGGGCAAGTGCACCCTGCGTGCCAAAATTGACCTGGAGAGCGGCAACTTCAATATGCGCGATCCGGTGATCTACCGCATCAACCACGCCTCCCACCACCGTCAGGGTGACAAGTGGTGCATCTACCCCATGTACGACTTCGCCCACCCCCTGGAGGACGCCTTTGAGGGCATCACCCACTCCCTGTGCTCCCTGGAGTTTGAAAATCACCGGCCCCTCTACGACTGGGTCATCGCCAACTGCCCGGTGGAGGCCAAGCCCCGTCAGATCGAGTTTGCCCGTCTGGGCATCAACTATACGGTGATGAGCAAGCGGAAGCTGCGCAAGCTGGTGGAGGAGGGCTATGTCTCCGGTTGGGACGACCCCCGGATGCCCACCCTGTGCGGCCTGCGCCGCCGCGGTTACACCCCCGCCTCCATCCGGAACTTCACCGAGCGCAACGGTGTGAGCAAGGCCGCCTCCACCGTGGAGTTCGGCTTCCTGGAGCACTGCCTGCGGGAGGACCTCAATGACCACGCCCAGCGGGCCATGGCGGTGCTGCGTCCGGTGAAGCTGACCATCACCAACTATCCCGAGGGACAGAGCGAGACCTTTGAGGTGGAGAATAACCCCAACGACCCGGAGGCCGGCACCCGCCCCGTCACCTTCTCCCGGAACCTCTACGTGGAGGCCGATGACTTCCTGGAGACTCCCATTCCCAAGTATAAGCGCCTCTATCCCGACGGCCCCGAGTGCCGCCTGAAGGGCGCCTACCTCATCAAGTGCACCGGCTGCGTCAAGGATGCGGAGGGCAACGTCACCGAGATTCTGGCCACCTACGACCCGGAGAGCCGGGGCGGCAACCCCGCCGACGGCCGGAAGGTGAAGGGCGCCACCATCCACTGGGTGGACGCCGCCACCGCCGTGGACGCCCAGGTGCGCCTTTACGACAACCTCTTTGCCGACGAGGCTCCCGACGCTGGAGACAAGAACTTCCTGGACTGCCTGAACCCCAACTCCCTGGAGGTTCTGGAGGGCTGCAAGCTGGAGGCCTCTCTGGCCAATGCCCAGCCCAGCGACCGCTTCCAGTTCCTGCGTCTCGGTTACTTCTGTGCCGACAGCAAGGACTCCAAGCCCGGCGCCCTGGTCTTTAACCGGGCCGTCAGCCTGAAGGACAGCTTCAAGCCCGGTAAATAATCCCCTGTACGCTAAAACCGGCGGAGCATGCGCTCCGCCGGTTTTTCTTGTTCAAAGGGCCTTCATTGATGATTTTTTACAGCGAGAGGGCACATATTCCGCTCACACTCATGCTTTGGGAGCGGAACCATTCTCATAAGCTTGCTGTTCCACGAAGCAGGTGTACTGAGCCTTGCGCTCCTCGTCATAGTAGCGGGCCACATACTCATCCCACAGGGTATATTCCCACTCATTGATGTCATTGAGCTGCTGGGGGCCGCCCATGGGGTTGTCATAAATCCAGCAGTCTTCCACTCCGTCATCGCTTACCTCCAGGATGGCGCGATAGTCTTTCCCGCCCACAGTTACTTGGAAATCGAAGCGATAGCATGCCACTTTTTCCTCCTCGTCCAGGGCGCCCACCGTGGCAGAGGCATACCCGCCCCAATGGAAACGATAGTCGGAGAGTCCACCCATCTCAGTATAGCCCTGGGCGGCCGCTACAAAGGTGTCAGTCACATCCTGGTCAAAGTTTTCCATCTCGTCCTCGGTAAACCAGCTAAAGAGGTACCGCTCCCGGACGTCCTCTCGGTTGATGTACTCTGCCGCCCCCTCATAGTCCCCGGCCTTCATCTTTCCCAGGAAGGCGTTGGCCAGATAAAACTCATTCAGGTTGGTGTAGCATAGGCCTTCCTTCCGCACCTGGTTGATGCCCAAAAGCACAAAGGGCACCAAAATGATTACCACAATGAGAGATGCAATCCACCGGCGGCGGATTTTCTTCATCCCCTTCCGGAAGGTCCTGGCCCGCTTCTGTTCCGGTGCCTGCTCAGGCTCCTCCTTGGCGGGCTCAGCCTCCCCTTCCGGCTGAGGCTCCTCCGGGGCAGGAATTTCTCCCGCCATCTCCTGCCGCACCCGCTCACAGTCGGGACACTCCTTCAGGTGCTCCTCCACCAGCGCCCGGCTGCCCGGATGGCAGCAGCCGTCCAGATAGAGGGGAAGCAGATCCTGCACCACGTCACAGCTCGTTTGTTTCATCGCAATCCCTCCAGTTCTTGTCTCAGCATTTGTTTGGCTCGGTAATAGGTGACCTTGGCCCAGCTCTCCGATTTCCCTTTCATGGCGGAAATCTCCTTCAGGGGGATATCCCCGTAGACGTGGAGAATGACCACGTCCCGGTAGTCCTCGGGCAGGGCGGCCACCGCCCTTCGCAGCGCCTGCTGCACCTCCCGGTCCGACAGAGTCTCCTCCGGGCCGGGCTGGAGCGTGTCATTGAGCGGCTCCGGGGCCGCTCGCTTCTTCCGGCACTGGCTGAGCCACAGATTTTTCCCGATGGCGCACAGCCAGGTGAACATCTGCCCCTGCTCCCGGTAGCGGTCGATGTGGAGCAGGGCCCGGTAAAAGACCTCCTGGGTCAGGTCCTCCGCCTGGTGGGGGTCGCCGGACAGGGCCAGAAGAAAGCGGTACAGCCGGTCATAGTAGACCTGACACACCGCCGAAAACTCCTCTTCCAAGGCCCCGCCCCCTTCCCTTTGCCCGCCGGTTTGTTCCTTCTGTCTGTTAAACGCCGACAGGGGCAAAAGGTTACGGAAACTATTCCATTTTTTCAGCTCTGCTCCCCCCTTTTCAAAAAAGGCAGGCGCGGAACCCCCGATAAGGGGCTCCGCGCCTGTTTGATCGCTTGGTTTCGTGGTTACAGCTTCTTCTCCAGGCAGACCAGCTTCACCCCGGGGATGTTGTTGAAGGTACAGGACACCATCCCCGCCTCCCAGAAGCCCAGCTTCCGGTAAAAGCTCCGGGCCAGGGTGTTTTTCGCCTGGGTGTCCATGCGCAGGTAGGGACAGCCCTGGGCCCGGGCGTACTGCTCATAAAAGGCCACCAGCTCGGTCCCCAGGCCCCCGGCCTGGACGGCGGGGTCCACCACCAGGGTGTGGAGCACCATCACCTGCTCCGGCGGTGCGGGGTACTTCCAGGTACACTGGTCGTACTCCGGCACCTGAACCTGGTTGAGGATGGCCGCCGCCTCTACTCGCCCTGCCCGCTCGCTGACAAACAGGTCGCCCCGTTCCACGGCGGCCCGGGCGGTCTCCCGGACGGGATAGACGCCCCGGGCCCAGCCAACCGTGAGCTCGCCCCGCTCCTCCGATGCGTGGATGGCCTCATAGATCTCTGCCACCCGGTCAATGTCCCCGGCATGGGCCTTTCGAATCATGGTGTACCCTCATTTCTTCGCCCGGTTGGGGCGTTTATTCTTCCTCCGCCAGCCGGGCCCGAAGGCCGGAGTAGCGGCGGGTCTGGCGGTTGTTGGCCACCATGGAGGCCACCGCCTGGTCGTCCCCCACGATGATAAAGAGCTCCCGGGCCCGGGTGATGGCGGTGTAGAGCACTCCCCGGCTCATGAGCATGGGGCCGCCGTCCAGAGCGGCCAGAATGACTGCCCGGTACTCGCTGCCCTGGGCCTTATGTACTGTGACGGCGAAGGCGGGCTCCAGCTCTCCCAGCATGTCCGGGGAGTACTCCACAATCTTTCCGTCAAAGTCCACGGTAATGACCTCGCCGTCGATGGAGCGGATGTCGCCGATGTCCCCGTTGAACATCCCCATGCCGGAGCGGGTGCCCCCCTCCTCCCGCCAGAGGATGTCGTAGTTGTTCTTGACCTGCATCACCCGGTCGCCCGCCCGGAAGACCCAGTCGCCAAAGCGCCGCTCCCCTTTCCCCTCCAGGGGCGGGTTGAGAGCCTGCTGAAGGGCCTGGTTCAGGGCGCGGGTGCCCGTCCCCCGCCGCCGGGTGGGGGACAGCACCTGGATCTGGTCGGCGGGAATGCCCAGCCGCTCGGGGAGCCGGCGGCGGCACAGGTCCACGATGGTGTCCACCACGCCCTTGCCCTCCCGACGGGCCAGGAAGAAGAAGTCCCCGGTGTTCTGGCGCAGGTTGGGCAGCTCTCCGTGGTTGACCATGTGGGCGTTACGCACAATAGCGCTCTGGGCAGCCTGGCGGAAGATCTCCGTCAGGCGGACGGTGGGCACCACCTTGCTTCGGATGAGGTCAGCAAACAGATTTCCCGGCCCCACCGAGGGCAGCTGGTCCGGGTCGCCCACCAGCACCAGCCGGCAGTCTCCCCGCAGGGCGGTGAGCAGGGCGGCCATGAGGGGCACGTCCACCATGGAGGTCTCGTCCACAATCACCGCATCCACCGGCAGGGGATCGTAGGCATCGTGGGTAAAAACCAGGCGGCCGGTGTGGGGATCAAAGCCGGTCTCCAGCAGCCGATGGATGGTGGAGGCCTCGGTGGAGCACAGCTCCCCCAGCCGCTTGGCAGCCCGCCCGGTGGGGGCGGCCAGGGCAGTCTCCAGCCCCATGGCATCAAAGAGGGCCAGCACCCCCCGCAGGCAGGTGGTTTTACCGGTACCCGGCCCGCCGGTGAGCAGCATCACCTGGCTCTGGGCGGCCAGCTCCACCGCCTGGCGCTGCTGGGGAGCGTAGGTAATGTGCTGCCGGCGCTGGATTTGGTCGATCAGCTTGTCCAACCCGCGGGGCGGCGTCAGCTCGCTCTGACACATCTCCCGCATGCGCTGGGCAATGAAGGTCTCCGCTTCGAACAGAGCGGGGAGGTAGACTGCCTCCTGGCCGGCCACCGCCTGGCACTCCACCTCGCCCCGGCGCTCCAGGGCCTCCAGGCTCTCCTCTAAAAGCTCTCCGGAGACCTCCAGCAGCACCCCGGTGGCCTCCACCAGCTTGCGCCGGGGCAGGAAGGTGTGGCCGTTGTTCAGGTTGTGGGCCAGCTCAAAGAGAAGCCCCGCCTCCAGCCGCTGGGGGTCCTCCGCCCCCACCCCCTGGTCCAGGGCCAAAGCGTCCGCCTGGGAGAACTCCACTCCAAACTCCTCCCCCACCAGCAGGTAGGGGTTGGCCTTCAGCACCTCCAGGGCCACGTCCCCGTAGGCCCTCCGCAGAGGGACGGCCAGCTCCAGGGGCAGCTGGTGGGCGGTGAGAAACTCCATCAGAAGCCGCATGCCCATCTGCTGGCGGAAGGTGTCCCCAATCTGTCGGGCCCGCTTGGGGGAGATGCCCCGGATGCGGGTGAGCTGCTCCGGGTGCTCCTCCAGCACGGTGAGGGTATCCTCCCCGAACTCCTCGATGAGCAGCCGGGCGGTGGCCTTGCCCACCCCCTTCACTGCCCCGGAGGCCAGGTAGTGGTAGATCTCTTTTAATCCCTGAGGCAGGCGGCGCTCCACCGTCTCCGCCCGCAGCTGCACCCCGTAGGTGGCGTGGCGCACCCAGCGGCCCTTCACCGCCAGGTACTCTCCCGGGGAGACCCCGGGCATGGGGCCCACCACCGTCATCTCCTCCCCCTTCACGTCCAGGCGGAGGATGGTGTAGCCGTTCTCCTCGTTCTGATAAATAATGGAGGAGACGGTCCCCTCCACCTGGTTGTCCTTCTGGTATTCCTCCAAGGGGTCCGCCTCCTCTCTTATGTACTAAGCTTCTTCCCGGCCCACCCGCTCCGCCAGGTGGTCCGCCGGCCACAGAATGACATCCGGCCACCGGGCCGTCAGCCGCAGGGCCACGTCCCAGCCCCGGGCCGTGAGATCCACATCCGCAATGATGATGGGACAGTGCAGCAGCCCCAGGCTCCGCAGCCATACAAAGGCCCGCACCGACTGCTCCAGGTCCGTTCCGTCCCCCCGCCCGGAGATGAGGGCATACACCCGCTGCTCCGGAATGGGGCGCAGCAGGCGGCCAAACAGCCACCAGGCCAAAAAGGCCAGCCCCACCACGCACACCGCCGTCACCAGGATTTCCCCTGCCAGATTCACAGAGCAACACCTCCGGGTCATCCTATGTGCGCCGTGGCCCGGAGGTGTGGGATTATACGGTTCCGGAGAACAAATTGATGCCCACGTGGGTCAGGGTCAGCATAATGCAGCCGGCGGTGAGCACGCCCAGAATAACGGCAGGCAGGGCCTTCTTCAGCCGCATGTCCAGAAATGCCGCCGCCAGGGAGCCCGTCCAGGCCCCGGTGCCCGGCAGGGGGATAGCCACAAAGAGCCACAGGCCCAGATACTGGTACTTCTGCACCTTCTGGCCCTTCAGGTGGGCCTTTTTCTCCATCTTGTCCACCAGGCCATTGAGCCGGGGCATATACTTGCGCATCAGCATAAAAATCCGGCGGATATAGACGATGATGAAGGGTGCGGGAATGATATTGCCCAGCACCGCGAAGGGGAAGGCCAGATGGTAGGGCAGGCCCAGGGCCACCCCGAAGGGCAGTCCGCCCCGCAGCTCAATGATGGGAATCATGGACACCAGCATGGTAAAGATGCACTTGCCCAGTTCGGTGTCCGTCAGCCACTGAAAAATATCCATAGAAAACCTCTTATCTCTCTTATTTTCTATCCCCCAGCGGGGTGCCATCAGGTGTTCTCGTGCAGCGTTTTTTCCGGATTCAGCATCCGCTTGAGGTACTGCCCCGTATAGCTTTCGGGGCAGGCAGCTACCTCCTCGGGGGTGCCGGTGCAGACAATGGTGCCGCCGCCGTCGCCGCCCTCGGGGCCCAGGTCGATGATGTGGTCGGCGGTCTTGATGACATCCAGGTTGTGCTCAATGACCAGCACGGTGTTGCCCCCATCCACCAGCTTCTGAAGCACCTCGATGAGCTTGTGCACATCGGCACTGTGAAGGCCGGTGGTGGGCTCGTCCAGGATATAGATGGTCTTGCCCGTGGAGCGCTTCGAAAGCTCGGTGGCCAGCTTCACCCGCTGGGCCTCGCCGCCGGACAGCTCCGTGGAGGGCTGACCCAGCTTCACATAGCCCAGCCCCACCTCCTCCAGGGTTTTCAGGCGGTTGTAGATCCGGGGCAGGTTCTCGAAGAAGGGCAGCGCCTCGTCCACCGTCATCTCCAGCACCTCATAGATGTTCTTGCCCTTGTAGCGTACTTCCAGGGTCTCCCGGTTGTAGCGCCGTCCCTTACACACCTCGCAGGGGACGTAGATGTCAGGCAGAAAGTGCATCTCGATCTTGATGAGGCCGTCGCCGGTACAGGCCTCGCACCGGCCGCCCCGGGTGTTGAAGGAGAACCGGCCCGGGCCGTAGCCCCGGCTCTTGGCGTCGGGGGTGGAGGCGAACAGGTCCCGGATGTCGTTGAAGAGCCCCGTATAGGTAGCGGGGTTACTCCGGGGCGTGCGGCCAATGGGGGACTGGTCGATGTTGATGACCTTGTCCAGGAATTCCTCTCCCTCGATGCGATCGTGCTTACCCGCCCGGACCTTCACCCGGTTCAGGTCGGCCCCCAGCTTTTTATAGAGGATCTCGTTGACCAGGGAAGACTTGCCGGAGCCGGACACACCAGTGACGCAGGTAAAAGTGCCCAGAGGGATGGATACGTCCACGCCCCGCAGGTTGTTCTCCGCGGCACCGAATACCTTTAGATAATTCCCGTTTCCTGTACGGCGGTGTTCCGGGACGGGGATTTTCTTCCGTCCGGCCAGGTAGTCGCCGGTGATGGATCCGGGGGTGTTCATGACCTCCTCCGGGGTACCGGCGGCCACAATCCGTCCGCCGTTGACCCCTGCGCCGGGGCCCACGTCGATGATATAGTCGGCCTCCCGCATGGTGTCCTCGTCATGTTCCACCACCAGCAGGGTGTTGCCCAGGTCCCGCAGCTCCTTCAGGGTGGCCAGCAGCTTGTCGTTGTCCCGCTGGTGCAGGCCGATGGAGGGCTCGTCCAGGATATACAGCACCCCCATAAGGGAGGATCCAATCTGGGTGGCCAGACGGATGCGCTGGCTCTCACCGCCGGAGAGGGTACCTGCCTCCCGGGAGAGGGTAAGGTACTGGAGGCCCACCGACTGGAGAAAGCCCAGTCGGGACTTAATCTCCTTCAGAATCTGGGCGGCAATCATGGTCTGAGTCTCGTTGAGCTGGAGGTTTTCCATAAACTCCAACGCCTCAGTGACGC
The DNA here is from genome assembly GCF_058136395.1 of Pseudoflavonifractor sp. HNCC25GI2. Classification (NCBI taxonomy): domain Bacteria; kingdom Bacillati; phylum Bacillota; class Clostridia; order Eubacteriales; family Oscillospiraceae; genus Pseudoflavonifractor; species Pseudoflavonifractor sp. HNCC25GI2. The sequence goes on along the minus strand of NZ_JBYUOW010000010.1, from coordinate 49,303 downwards.
TCTTGCGGCAGTAGGTGTCGATGTCCAGCCCGCCCACGGTGACCGCCAGGGACTCCTTTTTCAGTCTCCGGCCGTGGCAGGTGGGGCAGGGGCACTGGCTCATGCACTCCTCCAGCTCCCGCTTCACCCCGTCCGACTGGGTCTCCCGGTAGCGCCGCTCCAGGTTGTTGACGATGCCCTCGAAGGGCTGGTACAAGGTACCCTGGCCCCGGGGCTGGTCGTAGTGGAGGGTGAGCTTCTCCCCGTTGGTGCCGTAGAGGATGACGTCCATGACCTCCTTGGGCAGGTCCTTCACCGGGGTGTTCAGCTTGAACTTATACTTCTTGGCCAGAGCCTCAAAGTACATCCGGGCGATGCCGTCGGAGTTGATGTTGCCCCAGCCCGAGGCCGTGATAGCCCCCTCGATGATGGACAGGTTCTTATTGGGGATGATGAGGTCCGGGTCAATCTTCATCTGGGAGCCCAGGCCCATACAGGTGGGACAGGCGCCGAAGGGGTTGTTGAAGGAGAACATGCGGGGGGTGAGCTCCTCAATGGAGATGCCGCAGTCCTCACAGGCGTAGTTCTGGGAGAAGAGGATGTCCCGGTCCTCCCCCACGATGTTGATGACTACCAGTCCTCCCGCCAGGTTGGAGGCGATCTCCACGCTGTCGGTGAGCCGGCGGGCGATGTCCTCCCGGATGACCAGGCGGTCCACCACAATCTCAATGTTGTGCTTCTTGTTCTTGTCCAGCTTGATCTCCTCGGTGAGCTCGTACATGGAGCCGTCCGCCCGGCAGCGGACATAGCCGGACTTCCGGGCGTCCTCGAAGATCTTGGCGTGCTCGCCCTTCTTCCCCCGAATGACCGGGGCCATGACCTGGATACGGGTGGCCTCGGGCAGGGCCATCACCTGGTCGATGATCTGGTCGATGGTCTGCTGCTTGATCTCCTTGCCGCAGATGGGGCAGTGGGGGGTACCTACCCGGGCCCACAGCAGACGGAGGTAGTCGTAGATCTCGGTGACGGTGCCCACGGTGGACCGGGGGTTTTTGCTGGTGGTCTTCTGGTCGATGGAGATGGCGGGGCTTAAGCCGTCAATGTAGTCCACGTCGGGCTTCTCCATCTGGCCCAGGAACATGCGGGCGTAGGAGCTGAGGGACTCCACATACCGGCGCTGCCCCTCGGCGTAAATGGTGTCAAAGGCCAGAGAGGACTTGCCCGAGCCGGACAGGCCGGTGAGCACCACCAGCTTGTCCCGTGGAATGGACACGTCCACATTTTTCAGGTTGTTCACACGGGCGCCTTTGACGGTAATGTGTGTGTGCATGATGGTTCTCCTTTGGAAAAATCAGGCGGTCTTAAAAGGTGACCGCGCCTATGATATAGAGCACCAGGGCCATTCCGGAAAACAGCCCCCAGGAGAGCTTCCGGGTGAACAGCTCCCACTCAGAGGGCTCCGCCAGCTCCGGGTTCTGGATATACCAGCCCAAGCGCCGCCGGAACAGCTTGTCGGCATAGAGGATGAGGGGAACGGTGATCAGTGAGAGGAGAAGCCCAAGAGCATAGGGCTGCCACTGTCCCCGGTGGTGCAGATCGGGCTCCAGCACCAGCTGGATGAGGAAGGAGGCAGAGGGATCCCGAGGCAGCAGCTTCTTCTCCCCGCTCACTGTAACGCCCAACTCAATCCGGGGCATGCCCGTCTCGTCCTCCAGGTAGGGAAAGTTCTCCTGCAGCAGCCAGCCGCCCCGGAAAAGGACCTCCTCCCCCAGGCGCACCTCGCCGCCGGTGAGCGAGTCATCCGGCGCCGCCGACTGGTCCAGCACCACGGTATAGGGGCCCCGGGCCTGGCCGTCCACAAGGTAGGTGACCGCCCCGTCCTCTGAGACCTGAAACTCCACCCGCTGCCCCCGGGCCTTGCCGGAGTAAATCACGGTCTCTCCCTCCGTGTGCCGCAGGAGCAGCGCGTCACAGTACTCTACCCCCGGCATCCGGGAGAGAATCAGGTAGAGGACGAGAAAGAACACCGCCATCCCCGGCAAAGCCAGGAGCAGTGCCTTCTCCAAAAAACTTCGCTGGCTCCAGTTCCGCATACAATCGCTCCTCTCAGAAGGCGTGAGGGGGTGTCAGCTCTCTGTGGTCAGGTCGGCGGTGGAGGCCCCTACCAGCGCGATGAGATCGGCAGGGGCAAGCTGCACCTGATAGCCAATCTTCCCGGCAGAGACCATAATGGTGTCCACAATCTCCGCCGTCTCATGGAAGACAGTGGGGTACTGCTTTTTCATACCAATGGGCGAGCAGCCCCCGTGGACGTAGCCTGTGAGGGGGAGCAGCTCCTTCTGATGGATCATGGCGATGGACTTCTCTCCCACGGCCCTGGCCGCCTTTTTCAGATCCAGGCTGTCCGCCACCGGAATATCAAAGACATAGAGACCGCCGGAGGCCCCCCGGGCCACCAGGGTCTTGAACACGCACTCCGGGTCCTGGCCCAGGTTTTTAGCCACCGTCACTCCGTCTATCCCGCTGTCCGGGTCGTAGGTGTGGGGGGTGTAGGGGATGCCCTTCTGGTCCAGAACACGCATGACGTTGGTCTTTTCTTCCTTCTGCTTTGCCATGGTTATCATTCCTCGGTTTCTGTAAAATAACAGTCCTCCCGCCATTTGGCGGGGTTGGTATCGATGTAGCTCCAGATGCGGAGATAGTCCGCGTCATTTCGGACGACGTGGTCGTGGTAGCCCTTTTGCCAGATGGGATGGCCCGCCGCTTTGGCCGCCGCACCCTTGAATTGGTTTATCGCTTGGGCGATCGTAGGGGCGGCCTGCGGCCGCCCGTCCCCGGTCTGGGATATTCGTAGGAGCAAATGAACATGATTTGACATAATCACGTACTTTTCTACTGTAAGCACAGGATATGTATGATGCAAACGCGCAATCTCCCGTTCCACAACGAAACCAAGCCGCGACAACGGCGGGCGGCCACAGGCCGCCCCTACGGATGAGCCGGAAGGCTCACGTTCCCACAACAAGCGCCGTCGTCCCTGGGTGCAAATCGTAATGAAATAGCACCCCGGCTGGCTGTAATCGTAATCCGGCAGGCGGTTCGCCTTTCGCCTGGGCAGGTCCATCCCGGTATCCTCCTTCATTCCCGCAGGAGGGCCGCCAGTTCCGTTCCAAAGGGCTCCAGGGCGGTCTGGTCTGCCAAAAATTCAAACTGAAGGCTTTGGACGCCGTGCAGGCCGAAGAGGGTCCCGCCCACCCGGATATGGCCCAGGCGGTCGGCGGCAGAGAAGGTAAGGGTGCTTCCATAGCCCATATCCCGCAACTCCGCCCGCTCCCGCTGAAAGCGGTACAGCTCCTCTACCTCCCGGTCAAAGGCGCGAAGGACAGAAATGTCACACTCCCACTCCCCTGTCCCGGAAAAGCCGTCGGAGCACACGGACAGCTGAAAGGTGGTGTTATAGGGATTTCCCGCCCGGGCGTCCTCCGGGCTGTGAAAAAAGGAGGAAATTTTTACATAATTCCCGTCCTGGAAACAGGAGGCGGCCATGGGCTCTTCCTCCCGGCTCACCGGTTAATCTCCCGGTTGTCCGTCCGGCCCAGGAGATAATCCACCGAGACGTGAAAATAGTCCCCCAGGAACATCAGCGTTGTGGCGGTCACATTCGTTTTCCCGTACTCCAGACGCTGATAATTCCGTTCTGTAATGCACAACAAATCACCCATTTGACGCTGGGTCAGCTTTTGTTCTTTTCTCAACAGGCGGAGCCGTTCCCCAAAGACAGACAGCTCTAATTCCATTTTCTCTCTCCCCTCTCTTGACACGTCATATTATAACATGTTATATTATGACGTGTATTAAGGATACCTTTCTGGGAAAGGAGCATACAATACATGAATGACTTTTACTTCTGGCTCTATGAGCACTATGCAGCCCCGCAATTCCAGGCCAGCGAGGCGGAGTTTCCCCTCTTTTACCAGGAGCAGAAGCGGGAATGGCAGGAGGCTGCCCGGACGCTGCCCAACCGGGAGCGGCTCCTCTCCGCCGACTTGCAGAACAGTCTGGCCTGCTGCTGGGGTGCCGCAGCCTTTTCCTACGGTGTCCATGTGGGTCAGATGCTGAGCAGCGGCTTCCCCGAAGATCTCCACGAGCTTCGCTGATTACTTCCCTCTCAGCTCGATAATCTGGTCTCTCAATGCCGCGGCCAGCTCGAACTCCAGCATCTTGGCCGCTGCCCCACGGACACAGTCCGTGGGGGCCCCTTTTTTACAATCCTCGGCGGAAGTGAATTCCGCCTCCGGCAATGGTTTTGCTCCGCAAAACCATTGTACGCGCCACTCGGCGCGCCCGCGCTGTGCGCGGGTGGAAAGAGGCGGCCTGCTTACTTCCCTCTCAGCTCGATAATCTGGTCTCTCAATGCCGCGGCCAGCTCGAACTCCAGCATCTTGGCCGCCTCTTTCATCTCCTTCTCCAGCTTGGCAATGCGCTCGGCCTTCTGCTGCTTGGTGAGGCTCTTCACCTCGCCCTTCCGCTCGGCCTCGCTGCTCTCGGACACGCCGATTTCCAGCAGGTCCCGCACCGACTTGATAACGGTCTTGGGCACGATGCCGTGGGCCTTGTTGAAGGCGTCCTGCTTCTGGCGGCGGCGCTCGGTCTCGTCAATGGCCCGGCGCATAGAGGGTGTGATAGTGTCGGCGTACATGACCACCATGCCGTCGGCATTTCGGGCGGCACGGCCGATGGTCTGGATGAGGGAGGTCTCGGACCGGAGGAAGCCCTCCTTGTCCGCATCCAGGATGGCCACCAGGGAGACCTCGGGCAGGTCCAGGCCCTCACGCAGCAGGTTGATACCCACCAGCACGTCGAAGGTACCCAGGCGGAGGTCCCGGATGATCTCCATGCGCTCCATGGTATCGATGTCGTGGTGCATATAGCGCACCTTGATGCCCGCCCCCTGGAGGTAGGCGGTGAGGTCCTCGGCCATCTTCTTGGTGAGGGTGGTGACCAGCACCCGCTCGGAGCGGGCGGTGCGGTCGTTGATCTCCCCGATGAGGTCGTCGATCTGGCCCTCCACCGGCCGGACCTCGATTTTGGGGTCCAGCAGGCCGGTGGGCCGGATGACCTGCTCCACAATCTGGCCCGACCGGGTGCGCTCATACTCGCCCGGGGTGGCGGAGACGTAGACCACCTGGTTTACTCTCCGTTCAAACTCATCAAATTTCAACGGACGGTTGTCAAAGGCGCAGGGCAGGCGGAAGCCGTAGTCCACCAGGGAGGTTTTTCTCGCCCGGTCGCCATTATACATGGCCCGCACCTGGGGCAGGGTGACGTGGCTCTCGTCGATGAACAGGACAAAGTCCTTAGGGAAGTAGTCCAGCAGGGTGTGGGGGGGCGAGCCCACCGGCCGCCCCTCGATGACCCGGGAGTAGTTCTCAATGCCGGAGCAGTAGCCCAGCTCCTGCATCATCTCAATGTCGTACATGGTGCGCTGCTTGATGCGCTGGGCCTCAATGAGCTTGTTTTCCCCCTCAAAGAAGGCCACCCGCTCCTCCAGCTCCTTGTAGATCTCCTGGATGGCGGCGTCCATCTTCTCCTTGGGGGTGACATAGTGGGTGGCGGGCCAGATGGGAATGTTGGTCAGGCGGCGGATGGGGGTGCCGGTGACCACGTTAATCTCGCTGATACGGTCGATCTCGTCCCCGAAGAACTCCACCCGGATGGCCGTGTCCTTCCAGTAGGCGGGCCATACCTCCACCGTGTCCCCCCGGACCCGGAACATGTTGCGCTCAAAGGCGATGTCGTTGCGCTCGTAGCGGATGTCCACCAGTTTTTTCAGCAGCTCGTCCCGCTCCAGCTGGGCGCCCACCCGCAGGGAGACCATCATCTTCTCAAAGTCCTCCGGCTCGCCCAGGCCGTAGATGCAGGACACGGAGGAGACCACAATCACGTCCCGCCGCTCCAGCAGCGAGGCGGTGGCGGAGAGGCGCAGGCGGTCGATCTCCTCGTTGATGGCCGAATCCTTTTCAATGAAGGTATCCGTGTGGGGGATATAGGCCTCGGGCTGGTAGTAGTCGTAGTAGGAGACAAAGTACTCCACTGCGTTGTTGGGAAAAAACTCTTTGAACTCGGCGCACAGCTGGGCGGCCAGGGTCTTGTTGTGGGCCAGCACCAGGGTGGGGCGCTGTACCTTTTCAATGATCTTGGCCATGGTGAAGGTCTTGCCTGAGCCGGTGACGCCCAGCAGGGTCTGCTCGTCCAGCCCCATCTCAATGCCTTTGGACAGGGCCTCAATGGCCTCCGGCTGGTCGCCGGCGGGCTTATATTCCGATACCACTTCAAACTTCGGCACAGGCACACCTCCTTGTCTTGCGCAGACGTACACTGTTCCCCAGTGTAGCAGAACAAACGTTCCGATTCAAGAGAAAATCCTACAATTTAACGCCATCAAAATGTCCCGCCCATCAGCTGATACACCGGACGGCGGCCGTTTCGCTCCGACTGGTTCAGGGACACCGCATCCCCGTCCACAAACACCAGGTGGTCAATGAGATTGAGCCCAACCGGGGCCAGGGCGGCCCGGATGGTATCCGTGGCCTGCCAGTCCGCTGCCGAGGGGAAGGCCAGGTTGTTCACGTGGTTGTGGGCCAGGTAAATGGCCGCCGCCCGCAGGCCCATGGCCTCCTCCACAATGCGGCGGATGTTGATGTCCGAGGCGTAGATGCTGCCCTCGGACACCTTTCGGATGCCCAGCAGCTTGCACTTCCCGTCCAGGCACAGGATATACACCATCTCGTTCCGGGCGCCGAAAAAATAGGGCTCCAGCAGGGCGGCGGCCTCCCGGGGTGTCTGCACCAGTTCGCCCAGGTCGCTGCGCTGCTCCCGGTACCGGGCGCCCACGGCCGGAATGAGCTGGAGCAGAAGCGACGTGTGCTCCCCCACGCCGGGTACCTTCCGCAGCTCGTCCTCCGAGGCGTCCAGCACCCCTGCCAGGGAGCCAAAGCGGTCGATGAGGTCATGGGCCAGGCCGTTCACATCCCCCTGGGGGATGGCGTAAAACAGCAGCAGCTCCAGCACCCGGTGGTCCGGCCAGCCCTCCAGACCCCGGGCGCGAAACTCGTCCTTGACCCGCTGCCGGTGTCCGCTGTGGAGATGTTTGGGCTTTTCCGCCATAGGCGTTCTCCTTTCCCAAAGCGTGCACAGCCCTATCCGGACCTCGCGGAACCGTTGGCTTTAGTGCAAGCCGATTAGTGTAAACACGATGACCCCAAACGCCAGACAGGACAGACGCATGTAGGTCGCGCTCCTGTCCTCATCCTGGTCACGAATCGCCTTCACCAGGAAGTAGGGAAACAGCAGGGCCAGCAGAATGCTCACAAGACCGAAAACCGTCTCCACCCCGGTCTCACTTTCTGGCTCCGTACTCGGCCAGATAGGCTTCCATCTTGGCCTTCATGTCGTCGTCAATGTAGACCTTGCCGTCCACGGGGTTGTTGTGGAGGAAGGAAATGACCTCCCGCACGGTGACGATGGGGTAGACGGCGATGCCGTAGTCCTCCCGCAGCTCGTCCAGAGTGGAGCACTCCCGGGTGCCCCGCTCCATGCGGTCCACGGAGACAATGAGGGCCTTCATATTCACCTTGGCCACATGCTTGAAGAGTTCGATGGTCTCCCGCACGGCGGTACCGGCGGTGACCACGTCCTCCACGATGACCACATCATCCCCGTCCTGAGGCTTGTAGCCCACCATGGAGCCGCCCTCGCCGTGGTCCTTGGCCTCCTTGCGGTTGAAGCAGTAGGGCAGGTCCCGGTCATAGGTGCGGTACAGGGAGGCGGCGGCGGACACGGCCAGGGGGATACCCTTGTAAGCCGGGCCAAAGAGGCAGGTCACACCGTCAGGCAGGTGCTCCTGAATGCAGGCGGCGTAGTAGTCACCCAGCTTGGCCGCCTGGGCCCCGGTCTTATAGTTGCCCGTATTCACAAAGTAGGGCGTCTTGCGGCCCGACTTGGTCACGAAATCCCCGAAGGTCAGCACGCCGGAGCGCACCATAAAGGTGATAAATTCCTCTTTATAAGTCATGTTATGAAACCCCTTTTCTCCAGTTTATCCGGCAAAATCCGGAAATCGTATTATTATATCATTTTTTCCCCTTTCACACAAGAAATCCCCCTTATATTTTCCTGAAATTCCTCCGCCGGTCCCGCTCTTTACGACAAACGGAAAAATTGTTATAATAATGTCGATTGCATATCCGCTCCATTCCCAGCGGACATTCCTACATTCAGGAGGTGAGCCTGTGTCACTCTCCCAGCGGCTTTCCGCCCTTTATCGGTGGGGTTATCGCCAGATGCACCGCATTCCTTCTCTTCCCCGGAACATTCTGGTCACCGCGCTCTTTCTCTGTGCGGCCTACCTGGCCAGCAGCATTCTCATCACCCACACCGGCGGCGAGAATAACTCCGCCCTGGTCTTCGTGCTGGCGGTGGTGCTCATCTCCCTGCTGACCACCGGCTATTTTTATGGAATTCTGGCCTCCATTGTAGGGGCGTTCTGTACCAACTTCTTTTTCATGTTCCCCTACGCCGCTTTCTCCCTCAGCCACGCCGGCTATCCGGTGGCCATGCTGTCCATGGTGGCCATCTCCTGCGTGGTGTGCGCCCTCACCTCCCGGGTGAAGCTCCAGGCCGCTGAGGCGGTGCGCCGGGAGCGGAAGGCCAAAGCCCTCTATGAGCTCAATGAGCGGCTCAACGAGGAAAAAACCGCCATTCAGCTCCAGTCCGCACGGGAGACCATCCGGGGCAACATTCTCCGGGCGGTATCTCACGACCTTCGCACGCCCTTGACCTCCATCTCCGGCGCTGCCTCTGTTCTGCTGTCCAGCGGTGAGATTTCCGAGAAAAACACCGCCATGCTCCGTGACATCAAGGAGGACGCCGACGCTCTCATTGTCATGGTAGAGAACCTGCTCTCTATCACCCGGATTCAGGATGGCACCATGCCATTGAAAAAGCGGGAGGAGATGCTGGAGGAGGTCGCCGGTGACGCCGTACTCACCACCCGCCGGCGCTTTCCTGACTGCAAGGTAGAGCTGGATCTTTCCGAGGATATTCTGTACCTGCCCATGGAGCCCATGCTCATCAAACAGGTGATGGTCAACCTGCTGGAAAACGCCGTGCGCCATTCCGGCGACCAGGAGCACATCACCCTCCATCTGTTCCGCCAGGACAACTGGGCAGTGGTGGAGGTACGGGACCGTGGCAAAGGTCTTTCGCCGGAGATCTGTCAGACCGTTCAGTCCGGCCGTCCTCTCTCCCGCGACCTGTCCGGGGACTCCACCCGGGGGATGGGCATCGGCCTCTCCGTGTGTCAGAGCATCATCAAGGCCCATGACGGCTTCTTTGCCGCGGGCAACAATCCCGAGGGCGGGGCGGTTTTCCGCTTCGGCCTTCCCATGGAGGATTTTCCAGATGAGTGAAAAACGCACCATTCTTGTCATTGAAGACGAACACGCCATCAGCAACTTTATCTGCCGGGCCCTGAGCGCCAGCGACTACAAGCCCCTGGCCGCCGCCAGCGGCAAGGAGGGCCTGTCCCTCTTCTTCTCCCACGGCCCCGACCTGGTCCTGCTGGACCTGGGTCTGCCCGACATCGATGGTCTGGAGGTACTCTCCCAGCTGCGCGGGCTGCCCCGGGAGGTCCCCGTCATCATCATCTCCGCCCGGGACCGGGAGTCGGAGAAGGTGAAGGCCCTGGACATGGGGGCGGACGACTACGTGGTCAAGCCCTTCGGCGTATCCGAGCTGCTGGCCCGCATCCGCACCACTTTGCGCCGGGCCGACCGGATGAAGGTCAACCAGGGTATTCAGCGGGACGTGTACCAGGTGAAGGATCTCACCGTGGACATTGCCAAGCACCAGGTACTCCAGGGCGGCGAGGAGATCCACTTCACCCAGAACGAGTTCAAGATTCTGGAGCTGCTGGCCATCCATGCCGGCAAGGTACTTACCTATGACTTCATTCTGGAGCACGTCTGGGGTCCCTACGGGGGGAGCAGCAACCAAATTCTCCGGGTGAACATGGCCAACATCCGCCGCAAGCTGAAGGAAAATCCCTCCGCGCCCAAATACATCTACACTGAGCTGGGTATCGGCTACCGCATGCTGGAAGATTAATCCTGTGGAAAACCATGTGGAAAACGGGGGAAAACTCGGTGTTTTCCACGAAACGCCCCCTGGAGCAGGCTCTGCTCCAGGGGGCGTTTGATGTTTACTGAGAAGAAGTGGCTGTTAAACGAGCCTTCCATCCTTTGCACAATTTTAACATGATGTTTGTTCCCATTAACAGCGTTTTAATTTTCCTTTTGCTATAATAAAGCCGAAATCAAGTTCTTGTGTCTTTGCGGCCGCGGCTTCCGCCGCGTCCGCCCGGGCCCTTCGGAGGGCCCCATTCTTGCCTTGCAGTCCCCGGGACAGTCGGCCTCCCTCACCATGTCCGGCTGTCCTTCTCCGCAGCCGAGCACCGGTTGTTCTCTCTCTCCTAGCAACCGGACCCGTTGTGGAACACGATGGCAGCCCCCCTTCCGCCAAAGGGGGGCTGCCTTTTTCTGCTATGGGGCCAGTTCCTGCCGCAGCCGCTCCAGCGCCCGGCGCTCCAGGCGGGACACCTGGACCTGGGAGACCCCCACCACCCGCGCCGTCTGCACCTGGGTCATGCCCCGGTAATAGCGCAGCAGCAGCACCTGCTGCTCCCGCTCCGGCAGGGCCGCCAGCGCGGCGCGCAGGGTCATCTGCTCCACCAGCCGCTCCTCCTCGCTGCCCGCGGTGAGCATCCCCTCCAGGGTAAGGCCATTCTCTCCCGTCTCCGCCTGGAGGGAAATGACCGGCTCCACCGCCGTCTCGGCGGCGGCAATCTCTTCGGGAGTGAGCCCCGTCTCCTCCGCCAGCTCGGACAGGCTGGGCTCCCGCCCCAGCTGGGCACACAGGCGGGTCCGGGCACCCCGGACGCTGACGCCCCGCTCCTTCAGTCCCCGGCTCACCTTCACCGGCCCGTCGTCCCGGAGGAAGCGGCGGATCTCTCCGGCGATCTTGGGCACCGCGTAGGTGGAAAACTGGGTGCCGTACTGGGGATCAAACCCCTGCACCGCCTTGAGAAAGCCCATACACCCCAGCTGATACAGGTCATCCGGCTCCACGCCCCGTCCGTAGTAGCGGCGCACCACACTCCAGATCAGGCCGTTGTTCTCCTCCAGCACCTGCTCACAGGCCCGGCTGTCCCCCTCCCGGGCCGCCTGGAGGAGTTCTGCGGCGGACAATGTGCCGCTCACCGCCCTGCCCGGCGGGCAATTTTCCGCCGCATGGTCACCGTGGTCCCCTTTCCGGGGACGGAGCGCACCTTCAGCGTGTCCATAAAGCTCTCCATAATGGTAAAGCCCATGCCCGCCCGCTCCTGAGTTCCGGTGGTGAACAGGGGCTCCCGGGCTTTTTCCACGTCCTCAATGCCCACGCCCCAGTCCTTCACCACAATCTCCAGGGCGTGGTCCTCCAGCAGCGCCAGGCGCATGACGATCTTTCCGATGCGGTCAGGGTAGGCATGGACGATGGCGTTGGTTACCGCCTCGCTGACGGCGGTTTTCACGTCGTTGACCTCCTCCAGGGTGGGATCCAGCTGGGCCGCAAAGCAGGCTGCCGCCGCCCGGGCAAAGCTCTCGTTGGCGGAGCGGCTGGGAAACTCCAGCGACACATAGTTTTCTTTTTTCATTATGTAAGTCCTCCTCGGTATGGAAATGGGGTGAGGCCCCCGTTACTCAAAGCGGATCATCCGCTCCAGCCCTGCGGCCCGGAACACCTTTTCCGCCTGAGCCGGGGTGCCCACCACCCGCATGGAGCCCTGAATTTGTCCCATTCTGCGCCAGGCCCGCAGCAGCACCGCAATGCCTGAGCTGTCCGTAAACGTCAGCCCCTTCAGATCCAACGTCAGCTGGCGGGGCAGGGCCTGGTCAATCCGTGCCTCCAGCTCCTCCATCACGGCCTTGGCCTCGTGGTGGTCCAGTTCCCCGGACACCATCGCCACAAGGTTTCTTCCCTCTTCCCGACAGGTCACCGGCATATGCCACCTCTCCTTTCTCTCGGTTCCCGGAGGTCTGCGTCTCCGGCCTTCTCTGGGTATGGAATGGACGGTCTGTCACTGTTTGCCGCCCTGATTATAGGACAGGCTCCGGGTCGGAACCGGGCGCTTTCTGTCTGCATGGGAAATTCCCCCTTCTGTATTCCGGCTCTGTCTCCCGGGTAACCTAATCCGGTATCCGGGCAAAGAAATCTTTGCAACGGCAGCTCATCTGACGTATTATAGAAAAAAGGCAGCCCTTCGGCCGCCTGATTCTCTCCAGAGGAGGCCTCGCTGTGTCCCGCCCTCTCCATCTCACCTCCGGCCCCATCACCTCCCAGCTGCTGAGCTTGTGCCTGCCCCTGCTGTGCGCCAATGTGCTTCAGCAGCTCTACAACATCGCAAACTCCCTCATTGTCACCCGCTACATCGGGGACCAGGCCTTTGCCGCTTTGGGTGTGGCCGAGAGCGTGATGAACCTCTATATTTACGTCATCACCGGGGCCTGCATGGGCTCCTCAGTCCTCATCGCCCAGTTTTACGGCGAAGGGGACATGGCCAAGCTGCGCCGCCAGCTCTATGTCTCCGCCGTCCTCATCGGCGGCTGTACGCTGACCGCCGTGGTGCTGGGTCAGCTCTTTCTTCCCCAACTGCTGGTGCTCATTCAGACCCCACAGGATCTGATGGATGATGCCGGGCACTACCTGCGGGTTATCCTGGCCGGGATGCTCTTCACCTTTGCCTACAACTACCTGGCCTCCACCCTGCGGGCGGTGGGAGACACCCGGGCGGCGCTGTACTTTCTTCTCCTCTCCCTGGGCTACAACCTGATTGCCGCCTGGCTTCTGGTGGCGGTGCTGGGCCTGGGCATCACGGGGACCGCTCTGGCCACCGCCTCCGCCCAACTGCTCTCCGCCCTTTTGTGCGCGCTCTACATTAAAAAGCGCCGCTCCTTCCTGTCCATCACCCGGCAGGACGCCCGGCTGGACCCCATCCTGGTCCGCCGTACCAGCAGCTACGCTGCCGTGGCCGCTCTGCAGCAGTCCAGCCTCTACCTGGGTAAGCTACTCATCCAAAGCGCCGTCAACGGCATCAGCCTGCTGGATTCCGCCCCCATTTCCGCCTTTACCGCTGCCACTCGGGTGGAGAACTTCACCCAGGCCTTCGGCATCAGCGGCTGCGAGGCCATCGCCATTTTCGTGGCGCAAAATGTGGGCGCCGGGGACCGGAAACGGGCCCTGCGGGGCTTCGCCCGGGGAGCCGGGATGGTGCTGGGTACCGGAGCGGTCTTTGCCCTGCTGCTGTTTTTTGCCAGCACGCCTCTGTCCACTCTCTTCCTCCAGCCGGGCAGCCAGTCGGCGGTGCTGTGCGCCTCCTACCTGCGGAACATCGCTCTCTTCTACCTGCTGGCCTTCTGCGGGCACACCTTTGTGGGGTGGTTTCGGGGAAACGGCCGGATGGGCGTTACCTTCTGGGGCACCACACTGCAAATTGTGGTGCGGGTCATCGGCTCCTACCTGCTGGTGAGACTCCTTGGGCTGGACGCCGTGGCGCTGGCCACTGGAGGAGGCTGGGTGCTGATTGTTGCCTTCCAGCTGACAGTATTCGCTCTGGAACGTCGGAAACAGATATAAAAAAATCCCGCTGCCGGTTGGCAGCGGGATTTTTCTTTCTATTTTCTATTTTATGTAGAGGCCCGGCTAAGCTGAGCGGAAGGGGCCTGCTCCAGCGCCCGGCGGGTTACCCAGCCGCGGCGCTTCCAGAACACCAGGCTGCTGAGCACCGGCGGGAAGAAGTCGGACACCGCCTCCGCCAGGAAGGCGGCGGGGGCACCCAGAAACACCGGCAGCGTGAACAGGGCAATGAAATAGACCACCTTGCGCAGCAGGGACAGGGGCAGCGAGTACTGCATCATGCCCATTCCGGTAAAGCCGTCCACCACCACGTACTGGAAGGCCAGGGGGATAATCCCCAGAGTGCTCAGCCGGATGGCCTGCACCGCCAGAGCGGACACCTTCAGGTCAGGCGTAAAGACCCTGGTGAAGGGAACCGCACAGAACTGGCCCGCCAGGAAGAGAATACCAGTATAAATGAGGCACAGGGTAAGGATACACTTTTCCGCCTCCTGAATGCGGTCGGGGCGGCCGGCACCAAAGTTGTAGCCCAGAATGGCTCCGGTTCCGCCGGTGATGCCGCCCATGGGCATAACCACCATCAGCATAAAGGACTGGGAGATGGTAGCGGCAGCCACCAGCTGATCCCCCGAGGCACCTCCGTGGCGCTGGAGCACGGCATTGAGGGCGATAACCATCAGGCTATCAATGGCGTACATCAGGAAGGGAGCCAGTCCCATAGCCAGCACCTGGCCCACAATCTTAAGCCGGTAGCCTCCGAAGGTAATCCGCACCGGCGGAATCTTGGAAAAGAGGAAGCACATTACATACAGGCAGCTGCCCAGCTGGCTGATCACCGTGGCAATGGCCGCACCCCGCACGCCCATGTTCAAGACAAAAATAAACAGGGGATCCAGCACAATATTCAGGATGGCGCCCAGCATCACCGACTGCATGCCCTTCTTGGCAAAGCCCTGACAGATGATGAACTGATTCATTCCGGTGGCCAGCAGTGCAAAGATAGTGCCGCAGACATAGATGGTAAAGTAATCCATGGCATAGGGCAGGGTGTCCGCGCTGGCTCCGAAGAGCGTCAGCAGCGGCCGCCGGAAGGCCAGCGCCACCGCTGTCAGCACCACAGAAAACGCGCACAGCAGCATGAAGCAGTTGGCCAAAATCTTTCTGGCCTCATCCAGTCTGCCGCCTCCCATGCGTACGCTCACCAGGGGCGATCCGCCGATGCCCACCAGAAACGCAAAGGAGGAGATCAGCGTCACCGCCGGGCCGCACACGCCGGCTCCTGCCAGAGCCAGACTGCCAACCTCCGGAATATTACCAATATAGATACGGTCCACAATGCTGTAAAGCACACTGACAAACTGGGCCAGCATGCTGGGAATGGCAATACGCAGCACCAGCTGACGAACAGGGTCCCGGCCCAGATCGTTTTCCAATTTCATGACGTTTCCGCCCCTCCGCTTCCTTCCAAAACATTCATCCTTTTTCGCGCGAGGCGCATTATACCACCGGGAACATCTCCTTGTAAATTGTTGAAAACCATGGTATTTGTTCCCCCTTTTTTCACAGAATGGCCAAAAGTGCTCATGGTCTGTTCTGCCCTTCCCCAGCGCTCCCTTTTCCCGTACACACCGGCCCGGATTTTTTGTCCTGCGGCCCCTTGACAAACGGCAAATCGATGTTATACTGTGCATATAGTATATATACAGTATTACCAAAATAACAGCAGTGAACGGGACGGCGGCGTTGGACTTTGCGCAGAGCCGACAGCACGCCGCCCGCACACCTGCTTAGAAGGGGCGCCACATGGACATTATTCTCAGTAACTCCAGCGGAAAACCAATTTACGAACAGATTACAGACCAGGTGAAGGAGCAGATTATGACCGGTGCACTGGCGGCGGGGGACGCCCTGCCCTCCATGCGGCTGCTGGCCAAAGAGCTGCGTATTTCCGTGATTACAACCAAGCGGGCCTACGAGGAGCTGGAGCGGGACGGATTTTTGGAAAACGTCCCTGGCAAAGGCTGCTTTGTGGCGCCGCAGAATCAGGAGCTTTTGCGGGAGGCCCGCCTGCGCAAGGTGGAGGACGCCCTGTCCCTGGCGGTGGAGGAGGCCCGCAAGGGCGGCCTCTCCCTGGAAGAGCTTCAGGAAATGCTGAACTTATTGTATAAAGGTGATAATCTATGACAAACAGTATTGAGATTCGGGGACTGAACAAGTCCTATCCGGATTTTACTCTGGGGGAAATTGACCTCACTCTGCCCGGCGGCACCATCATGGGCCTCATCGGGGAAAACGGGGCGGGCAAGACCACCTTAATGAAGTGCATCCTCAATTTGGTCCGCCGGGACAGCGGGAGCATCACCCTTCTGGGCTACGACAACATCCGGGAGGAGCGGCTGGCCAAGGCGGAAATCGGCGTGGTACTGGACGAGTGCTTCTTCCACGACACCCTGCGCCCCAAGGACGTGGGGGCCATCCTGGCTCCGGCCTTCCGGGACCGCTGGGACAGCCGGCTCTATGCGGACTATCTGGACAAATTCCAGCTGCCTCACGGCAAGCTCATCAAGGAATTTTCCCGGGGCATGAAGATGAAGCTCTCCCTGGCTGCCGCCCTGGCCCACCAGCCCAAGCTCCTGCTGCTGGACGAGGCCACCGCCGGACTGGACCCGGTGGTGCGGGACGAAATTCTGGACGAATTTCTCGCCTTCATCTGCGACGAGGAGCACTCCATCCTCATTTCCAGCCACATCACCTCCGACCTGGAAAAGGTGGCCGACTACATCACCTACCTCCACCAGGGCCGGATTGTCCTCTCGGACGCCAAGGACACCATTCTGGAGCATTACGGCCGGGTGGGCTGCACCGCCGCACAGCTGGAGGCCATTGACCCGGCCGACCTAGTACGGGTGCGCCGGGGCTCCTTCGGCTGTGAGGCCCTGGTGGCCGACCGGGGCGCCTTCCACCGCAGCTATCCCCACCTTATGGTGGAGCCCATTGCTTTGGAGGATATCATGCTCTTTATCGGAAAGGGGGAGTCGGCATGACCGGCCTAGTCTTAAAGGATTTCCTGGTGCTGCGCAAGGCGCTGAGAACCTACGTTCTGTTCCTGATCTTTTACCTTATCCTGGCCATTTTCGACCTGTTTTCCATCTCATTCATCACCGCTTTCGTCCAGATTATTGTCATGATCCTGCCCATGTCCTCCTTTGCCTATGACGATCTGGCCAAATGGGACCGGTATGCCATGACTCTGCCCCTGGGCCGCCGGGCAGTGGTGCGGGCCAAGTACGCCTTTGTGCTGCTGATGATTCTGGTGGCCGCCGCCTTCGCCCTCCTGTCCTGCGTGGCCCTGTCCATCACCGCCGCCCAGCCGGTGGAAGAAAATCTGGCCGCCGGGGTGGGCGCTCTCAGTGTGGGACTTCTGGCGGTGGATGTCACCCTGCCCCTCAACTATAAAATGGGGCCGGAACGGGCCCGTCCCTTCCTGTACGCCATCATCTTCATCCCCGTCATTCTCATCGTACTGGCCGCCCGCGCGGGCTGGCTGGACAATCTGGAGCAGCTTCCCCTCTCTGTGGTCCTGCCCCTGCTGTGCCTCATTCCTCTGGTCATTCTGCTGGGCTTGCCGGTGTCCTACCTCATCTCCTGCCGCGTTGTGGAACAAAAGGAGTTTTAAATGAAGGCCGGTGTGCTTTTGATCTGGACCGGCTGCCTGCTGGCGCTGGTTCTGGCCGCGCTGCATTTTGCCTTCGTGGCCACCCCACGGGAGCGCCTGCTCACTCTGGCCCTGATCCTGTCCGTAACCTGCAGCATGGATCGGAGCGTCCGCTCATCCCATAAATAGGAGGCTTATAAATATGCAGCGAAATCCCGTTCTGATTTGGGCCGGACGCATTGCCGCCCTGCTTATGGTGGTCCTGACCCTGACCGGCGCCATCCCCGCCGGAGGCGTGTTGTCCTGGAGCCTGGTAGCCTTGGCCGTCGTCCTTATTTTACTGGGCGGAGGCGGCCGCCGGCGCTGAAATTTCACCCCTCCCCTTGTCTTTTTCCCCTGTGATGTGTTAAAATGATCTACGCTGAATAAAGTTTCAGGGAGTGTGTGTGTTATGACCGCAAAAGAGGCAATTCGGGAGCTGGAGCAAATCAAGCAGTACTGCACCGCCAAGGCGATTCCCGCGGTGGACTACGCCATCAAGGTGCTTCAGCAGACCATGGAGGAATCCAAGGAGCAATAACCCATAACTCATCCGGCTGCCGGGCCGCTGCGGCTTTGGCAGCCGGACTTTTCTATCTTCCCACACAGGAGGTTTTCCATGATTCACATCTATTGGGGCGACGGCAAGGGCAAAACCACCGCAGCCATGGGGCTGGCGCTCCGTATGGCCGGCCGGGGCCAGTCGGTGGCCATTGCCCAGTTTATGAAGGGGCAGGACAGCGGCGAGCGCGCCGCCCTGGCCCTGCTGCCCAATGTCACGCTGCTGGATATACCGAAGGAGGTCAAATTCTCCTTTGCCCTCACCCGGGAGGAATTCCAGGTGGAGGCCGACCGCAGTCTGCGCCTGCTGGAGGAGGCCGCCGCGCTGGCCCGCCAGCCCGGCTGGGGCCTGTTGGTGCTGGATGAGGTGTGTACCGCCGTGGAGGCTGGTCTGCTCCCCCTCCAGGCCGTTCTCGATTGTCTGGATGTCCCCGCCGAGGTGGTGCTCACCGGCCACCAGCCGCACCAGGCTCTGCTGGACCGCGCGGATTATATAACCCGCATGGAAAAGCTTCGCCACCCCTATGATCGCGGCATTTCCGCCCGCCGCGGCGTGGAATTTTAAGTTAAGATGTGCTTTAGCTTTCTTTTTTTACCCGTTAGCCGGACGCTCCTTCGTTTTTCTCCTTCTGAATAAATTTAAGCGTCCTTTTCCCGGTTTAAAACTCATTTTTTACTGTTTCCACAGAATTTTGTATTTTCGTGTCATATTTGTTTCTTTTCACATAAGATTTCTATTCTTTTTTAAATTTTGTTGCAGTTTTTTTGAGAAAATTATTGCAATATTTCCTGCAAATGGTATAATGTTTTCTGCGGAATTTTGGGCTGCTGCCCAGAAGGCCGCTGCGATTATATCCTCCGGTCTGAGATAAGGCCCGCCTTGCCTCAGACCGCTACTGAAGAAAGGAATGACGTAAATGGCAAAGAAATTCGTGTACCTCTTCTCCGAAGGCAACGGCAAGATGCGTGAGCTGCTGGGCGGTAAGGGCGCCAACCTGGCCGAGATGACCAACCTGGGCATGCCCGTGCCCCAGGGCTTCACCATCACCGCCGAGGCCTGCACCCAGTACTATGAGGACGGCGAGAAGATCAACGACGAGATCCAGGCTCAGATCATGGAGTACATCGTCAAGATGGAAGAGATCACCGGCAAGAAGTTCGGCGATCTGGAGAATCCCCTGCTGGTCTCCGTCCGTTCCGGCGCCCGCGCCTCCATGCCCGGCATGATGGACACCATCCTGAACCTGGGCCTGAACGAGGACGTGGTCGAGGTCATTGCCAAGAAGTCCAACAACCCCCGCTGGGCTTGGGACTGCTACCGCCGCTTCATCCAGATGTACTCTGACGTCGTCATGGAAGTGGGCAAGAAGTACTTCGAGGAGCTCATCGACGAGATGAAGGCCAAGCGCGGCGTCACTCAGGACGTGGAGCTCACCGCCGACGACCTGAAGGAGCTGGCCGGCCAGTTCAAGGCTGAGTACAAGGAGAAGATCGGTGCCGACTTCCCCACCGACCCCAAGGAGCAGCTCATGGGCGCCATCAAGGCCGTGTTCCGTTCCTGGAACAACCCCCGCGCCATTGTGTACCGCCGCATGAACGACATTCCCGGTTCCTGGGGCACTGCCGTCAACGTCCAGTCCATGGCCTTCGGCAACATGGGCGACGACTGCGGCACCGGTGTTGCCTTTACCCGTAACCCCGCCACCGGCGAGAAGAAGCTGATGGGCGAGTTCCTGACCAACGCCCAGGGCGAGGACGTGGTGGCCGGCGTGCGTACCCCCATGCCCATCCAGGAGATGGCCGACAAGTTCCCCGAGGCCTTCAAGCAGTTCGAGCAGGTCTGCCAGACTCTGGAGAACCACTACCGCGACATGCAGGACATGGAGTTCACCGTCGAGAACGGCAAGCTCTACATGCTGCAGACCCGTAACGGCAAGCGTACCGCCGCCGCCGCTCTGAAGATCGCCTGCGACCTGGTGGACGAGGGCATGATCTCCGAGCAGGAGGCCGTGGCCATGATCGACCCCCGCAACCTGGACACCCTGCTGCATCCCCAGTTCGACCCCGCCGCTCTGAAGAAGGCCACCCCCGTGGCCAACGCCCTGCCCGCCTCCCCCGGCGCTGCCTGCGGTAAGATCGTCTTCACCGCCGATGACGCCAAGGAGTGGGCTGCCCGCGGCGAGAAGGTGGTTCTGGTCCGTCTGGAGACCAGCCCCGAGGACATCGAGGGCATGGTCGCTTCCCAGGGCATCCTGACTGTCCGCGGCGGCATGACCTCTCACGCCGCCGTCGTGGCCCGCGGCATGGGCACCTGCTGTGTCTCCGGCTGCGGCGCCATCAAGATGGACGAGGACAACAAGCAGTTCGAGCTGGCCGGCAAGGTCTACCACGAGGGTGACTGGCTCAGCCTGGACGGCTCCACCGGCAACATCTACGGCGAGGCCATTCCCACTGTGGACGCTTCCATCTCCGGCGAGTTCGGCCGCATCATGGCCTGGGCTGATAAGTATCGTCAGCTGAAGGTCCGCACCAACGCCGACAACCCCCGCGACACTGCTCAGGCTGTGAAGTTCGGCGCCGAGGGCATCGGCCTGTGCCGCACCGAGCACATGTTCTTCGAGGGTGACCGCATCCGCGCCATCCGCGAGATGATCTGCTCCGACACCGTGGAGCAGCGCGAGAAGGCTCTGGCCAAGCTGGAGCCCATGCAGCAGGGCGACTTCGAGGCCATGTACGAGGCTCTGGAAGGCCGTCCCATGACCGTCCGCTTCCTGGATCCCCCGCTGCACGAGTTCGTGCCCACCGAGGAGGCCGACATCGAGCAGCTGGCCAAGGACATGAACAAGTCCGTGGCCGACATCAAGGCCATCATCGCCGGCCTGCACGAGTTCAACCCCATGATGGGTCACCGCGGCTGCCGTCTGGCTGTCACCTATCCTGAGATTGCTGCTATGCAGACCCGCGCCGTCATCAAGGCCGCTCTGAACGTCCAGTCCAAGCACCCCGACTGGAACATGGTCCCCGAGATCATGATCCCCCTGGTCGGCGAGGTCAAGGAGCTGGCCTTCGTGAAGAAGACCGTGGTGGAGACCGCCGACGAGATCATCAAGGCTGCCGGCTCCAACATGAAGTACCACGTGGGTACCATGATTGAGATCCCCCGCGCCGCCCTCACCGCCGACGAGATCGCCAAGGAGGCCGAGTTCTTCTCCTTCGGCACCAACGACCTGACCCAGATGACCTTCGGCTTCTCCCGTGACGACGCCGGCAAGTTCCTGGATGCCTACTACACCAACAAGATCTACGAGAGCGATCCCTTCGCCCGTCTGGATCAGACCGGCGTAGGCAAGCTGGTGAAGATGGCCGCTGAGCTGGGCCGCTCCACCCGCCCCGACCTGAAGCTGGGCATCTGCGGCGAGCACGGCGGCGATCCCTCCTCCGTGGAGTTCTGCCACAATGTGGGTCTGGACTACGTGTCCTGCTCCCCCTTCCGTGTGCCCATCGCCCGTCTGGCTGCCGCTCAGGCTGCCATCAAGAATCCCCGCAAGTAAGCCGGATTCTTCTCTGTAATATAACATCCGCGCCGGTCCAAAAGGACCGGCGCGGATCTTTTTGTAGTCTCCCCGCAGCTCCCATAGGTACCGTGTGTATCCTTCTCCCCCGCCAATCCCTTGCATTTGATGGCTCTGCTGTGCTATGATTGCGGTGCGCAAATCACCATAATCCACGGTAACATTCGGTTTACGGAATAACTCATTGTAATTTTTACATGCAGCAATACAAAAAGGAGGGCCCCCTATGGACCGCGCCGTTGTAATTCACCCCCAATTTCAGCCCGGACAGCGCATTATTGCGGTCAGCGACATTCACGGGAACCTCCCCTTCTTCCGGGCCCTTATGGACCAAATCCGCCTCACCCCTCAGGACGCCCTGGTGCTGGTGGGGGATATGCTGGAGAAAGGAGCCGAGAGCCTGGCCCTGCTGCGCTACCTGGTGGAACTGTCCCAGACCCACTGTCTCTATCCCCTCTCCGGCAACTGCGACGGACTGGTATCCCGCTTTTTTGAGACAGATGAGCTGGATCAGTCCTTCTTCTCCTTCTACCTGCCCCAGCACCCCGAGTCCACCCTGCGGCAGCTGGCCCGGGAGGGCGGCTTTGAGCAGCTGGAGGACCTGCCCAAGCTGCGCCGGGACCTGCGGGCGGCATATCCGGAGATCCGGGCATGGCTGAAGGCTCTTCCCACCATTCTGGAGACGGAGCATCTGGTCTTCGTCCACGGCGGCGTCCCCTCCCTGTCCCACATGGAGGAGCTGAACCGGTGGGACTGCATGAAAAATGATGACTTTCTGGGGCAGAACCGCTCCTTCCAAAAGTGGGTCATCGTGGGCCACTGGCCGGTCACGCTCTACAACCCCAGCATTCCCTCTGCCGCTCCCATTCTGCTGCGGGATCGAAAAATCTCCTCCATTGACGGAGGCTGCGTGCTGAAAATGGATGGTCAGCTCAACGCGCTCATCCTGCCCTCAGAGGATTCCCAGGACTTCTCCTGGCAGGCCTGGGACGGCCTGCCTGTGGTGAAGGCTCTGGATCCTCAGGAGGCCTCCACAGATTCCGTCAACGTCCGCTGGGGCCGCAGCGCGCTGGAGCTTCTGGAGGAGGGAGAGGAGACCTCTCTGTGCCGCCACCTGGAGAGCGGCCGGGTGCTGCCCATCCTCAACCGCTACCTGCGCCGGGACCAGCGCGGGCTGTGGTGTGAGGACTCCACCGACTACCGCCTCCCCGTCTCTCCCGGGGATCATTTGTCCCTGGTACAGACCACAAAGCACGGTTTTTTGTGCAAAAAAGAGGGGGTTACAGGCTGGTATTATGGGCGGATATCGGATATAATGTAGAGCGACTAAATCAAACGACAAGGATTTTCAATTATGCTGGATTTTCATCCCCTGCAGCTGGAGGATCTCCCCAAGCTGCGCCATTTCTTTGATTACAGCGGCAGCCGCATCTGTGACACCACCCCCGGCACCTGCTTTATCTGGCGGGACATGTATAAGACCGAGTGGGCTGTCTACGATGGTTCTCTCTACTTTAAGGTGTACTACCCCGGTCTTGGCGACACCTTCACCCTGCCCCTGGGGGGCGGCCGCAACGAGCACTACCGGCAGATCGCCGACTACTGCTGCCGCCGGAAGATGCCCATCTCCTTCTACCCCGTTCCCAAGGATGAGCTGGAGCGGATTCAGGAGTTCTTCCCCAACAGCGCCGCCATCCCCGAGCGGGACAACTTCGACTACCTGTACCGGGCGGAGGACCTGAAATACTTCCGGGGCAAGAAGCTCAGCGGGCAGCGGAACCATGTCAACAAGTTCCTGAAAACCTATGGAAACTGGACCTTCCGAGTGATTACTCCGGAGGACATCCCCGTTGTCAAGGCGTTTCTGGACCGGTACGCCAGCCGGGTGGACAAGGCGGCGGCCTCCTTCCACGAGGACATCGCCAAAACCCACGAGGTGCTGGACCACTACACCACCTATGACATGCTGGGCGGTATGCTGCTGGTGGATGGTGAGGTTGTGGGCTTCTCTCTGGGCGAAATCATCGGCGACACGCTGTTCACCCACATCGAGAAGGCTGACCGCACCTACGAGGGCTGCTATCAGATGCTGGTAGCCCAGTTCGCCCAGCAGTTTGCCCACGAGGGCATCCATTTCATCAACCGCGAGGATGATGCCGGCGATCTGGGGCTGCGCACCAGCAAGCTCTCCTATCACCCCGTGGCTCTTCTGGAAAAGTACACCGTGACAGTGGAGGAGCCCTGCTCCTTCTGCTAAGCAAAAAAGAAAGGGACGGCCGTAAGCCGTCCCTTTTCCTTTTTAGAGGTAAAAGTCGTGTGCACCAATGGTGATGTAGTAGGTTCGGTTATTGACAATCCATGTCCCCTCCGACAGGGCGGGAGCGAAAAAGTACAGGCAGTCTCCCACCACCCGGGCACCCTCCAGGGTCATCTTAGCCGCCAGAATGGAGGACTGGGCCGGCTCGTTATAGACCGTTCCATTGGCCACCGGTTCAAACTGCACGGCGTATTTGGTGTCAAAAATGACGTCCTTAATGGTGTCCGGGAACTGCCCGTTGGCCACCCGGTTCAATACCACATTGCCCACGGCAATCTGGCCAATCAGGGGTTCACCCCGGCTTTCCGCCGAGATGATGCGGGAGAGCCAGTAGAGGTCCTCCTCGTCATAGTCGGCCTGGGGCGCGGATGCACCGGTCAGCCCCAGGGAGGCGGTGGCTGTTTTGGCGTTCCAGCCCAGGGATCCACCCGTAGCCGCGGCCACCACCCGCAGGGGCAGCGTCAGCTTACCGTCCACCACCTGCACGCCACCCTCCACATACAGAGCCCGGTCATTACTCAATATGTATAAATCACCTGGACGGGCGGACAGCTCCAGGTCCTCGCCCCGCAGCCAGGCGCGGCTCCCGTCCCAGGTCAATTCGTAATCGGAGTGCTGGGCCAGCGCCCGCAGGGTCATATAGCTGGTTCCGTCCTTAATCCAGCCCTGTTCGGCGGTGAGAGGCTGACCGTTGGCCTCGACGGACGCGCCCCAGGCCGGAACAGTCAGGGCCGCCGCGGTCATCAGGGCGGCAGCGGCCCCCTTCCATCGTCGGTTCATGTTGTTATTTCCTCCTTTGCAGGTTTATAACAAGATTGTAACCGACTGTCCCCCAGAAAGACAAGCTGTAAGTTTTTCCACCTATTTCAGCAAAAAATGCCGTTTAGAGTACTCCAAACGGCATTTTTGATTGCTTATTTGCTGCCTACGGCTTCCTTGGCAGCCTCTACATCGTTGGCCACGACCATCAGCACGGTGTTCCCCCGCTGCTCCACCCAGGCTCCCTCCAGCTTGGGAATCTCCGCCGGGCGGTAATCAGTATTGGAAGCAATCTGGCCCTCCAAATAGGTCTGAAGAGACTGGACGGCAGCCTCTGCCGCTTTCTCATCACCAAAAATCAGCACAGCCAGCTCCTCGCAGGTAGCTCCCGCGGAGCGGCGGCACAAACCGCCGGTCAAATCCTCCCGGCTCAGCCCCGCGTCCTCCAGCTTGTAGAGCATAAACGCGGTGTCCAGATCCAGCTCCTCCAGCTCCTCGGAAAAAGCGCCGGAGTTCAGAATGTCCTGTCCATGCTCCTCCGTCCAGGAGGCCTTGCTCTCCTTCTGGCTGCAGCCAACCAGCGCCATGGCCAGCACCACGCCGGCCAGCAGTAAAATCCACTTCTTCAAGATAATCTCCTCCTATGTAAGATCAGATTGTCCCTGGTCCTCCGCTCCGCCGGACACATTCAGCCCGACAGCGCTTCCGGATGGGTACAGGGTCTTATAATCCACTGTGTGGGTCTTCAGGTAGGCCAGCCACTGCCGGCACCAGGCGCCCCGAAGGTGGACGCCGTCCTTGCTGGCCTCGGCGGGCAGCTCATTGTTTCCGTCCGCAAATTCGGAATACAGATCCAGGAACACCACGCCCTCCTCCTGGGCCGCCTTGCGCATCAGGTCGTTGTAGACCCGCAGATGCTCGTTGGTCAGGTAGCGGGATCCCCCTGTCTGGGCGATCACGCCCTCATTGAGGGGAATGAGCCCCTGGATGTAGATAACTGCGTTGGGCTGCAGCTGGCGAATGGTCTGGATGGCGTCGCGATATTTCTCATAAAAGCCCTTATCGTTGTTATAGCCCAGCTCATTGACCCCCAGGGAGAGGTACACCTTTCCGTACTGCTCCAGGGCCAGGGCCTCCAGAAGGGTATATTTCTTCCCGTCAATGGTCAGAGCCTTTTTCTCCTTCAGCTTGAAGATGGACAAACCGTTGGAGGTCAGGTTCTTCCCGTTTCCAATTCCGCTGTAAATCATAAAGCCGTCGGTACGGGAATCACCGATAAAAGCTGCATCAGCAAAGTAGCTGTTGTCCACCTCCGGACTCTCGGGCACGGGCTGGCTAAAATCATAGCCGTCCCCTTCCGTCCCCTGGGGCTGCTCTACCCCGCTCTCCGGTGTCCGGGCTGCCCGGGCGTTCTCCGCCTCGGTCCCTCCGGTCTGGGTGGGCTCGTCTGTTTCCTCCGGTTCAGCGTCTCTAGGCGGGACCAGCTCCGGCTCTCCGGAAGGCTTGTCCTCCAAGGCGGCGTCCGGCTTTTCGCCGTTATCCCCGGCTTCGCTTCCGTCGGGCAGTTGGGGGTGGGACTGGTCGGAATGCTGCCGATCCGCCCTGGCGGAACCGGCAGGCAGAGCGATTCCCTTCTGGATGGAGCATCCCGCCAAAAGGGTCAGCAGGCAAATCGCGATAAGCGCCGTCTTCCAACGGCTGTGAGAAATGTGCATCAATGTGGTCCTCCGCTTGGAAAAGTCGTTACGTCCCCCCTCTGTGAAAATGAGGCAGCAGCGCCCGCAGCACCGAGGTGGTCAGCATGGCTCCCACCGACAGGGCGGCGGCAAAGCCGAACGTGTGCAGCAGGGTGGACAGGAACAGCTGGGTCTCTCCCTCCACGCAGTACTGCATGGTGTAATAGATGCCCGCCCCTGGAACCAGAGGCAGCAGGGCCACCTGGAGGTAGCCCGTCACCGGACAGCGGCGAATCCGCGCCATCACCTCAGAATAGATGCCAATAGCAATGGCGGCCAGAAACGCGGCGAAAATATCGCCCGTCCCCACAGCCACGGCCACCAGGTACACCAGCCAGCCCAGGCCCGCGCCCAGGCCACAGATCAACACGCCCACGCCCTGGATGTTGAACACCAGTCCAAACCCAATACAGGCCAGAGACGCCCACAGGCAGGGAAGCACATAGCCGGTCACAAGCTCACTCATTTCTTCCCCACCTCCTCACAGATACTGTCCCAGCACAAGGGGGATGGCGGTGCCCAGAGCCATGGCGGTGGCTACCAGGAGCACCTCCGCCGTCCGGTTCAACCCAGAAAAAATATCTCCCGCCATAATTTCCCGCATGGCATTGGTCAAGGCCCTTCCGGGCACCAAAACCATCAAAGTTCCGATGGTAATTGCCTCCAGATTACTTCCAAGCCCCAGCCGCACCAGCAGCAGGGACATGCCGGAAGCCAGAGCAGCCTGAACCACCGTGCAGAAAAAGATGTTCGACCCCGTCAAAAACTGCCCGAAGAGAATACATGCCCCCACCGCCAGGCCGCACAGGCCGGCACTGAGGCAGTCCAGAAATCCTCCTCCGAAAAACAGTGCAAAAAATCCCGTGGTCATGGCGTAGCCCAGCAGCAGCACCTGGGGCGGAAACTGCCGGGTGTTGGACAGCTGCTCCACCAGCCGCTCCGCCTCCTCCACCGGGACAGGATCCTTGCACAGCCGCCGGCAGAGCTCGTTGCACCGCTCCAGCAGTTCAATATCCGTTCCGTGGGCCGGAATGCGGCACATGCGGGTAATGGGATGGCCCTGGGGAGTGGTGACACTGACAATGAGGCAGTTGGGAATGGCAAAAATCTGCGGCTCCAGGCCGTAAGCCTGAAGCAGCCGCTCCACCGACTCCTCAACCCGGTAGATTTCCGCTCCGCTGTCCATCAGCCTGCGGCCCAGCTCCACGCCCAGGTTCAGCAGCTTGTCGTAATCCATCGAATTTCCCCTCTCTTTAGACAGAATATCATGTTTTTTCAAAAAAACAAGGGGCAAGGGGGTTACAGTTTCTTCTCCAAAAGTAACAGCGCTGTTACAGCTCTTTCTCCCCCAGCGCAAAAAAACAGCGCCGGAAAACCGGCGCTGTTCTTGCCGTTTAACGGACTGCCCGGCGCAGAATGCCCACGCCGATGGGGGTGGGGCCGGTGTGGACGCCAATAGTCACACCAATCTGATAGGGTTCGGACACCGGGAGATCATACCCCCGCTCCTTCAGCCCTTCAAAGAGGGCGGCGGTAAACTGGTCATACTCCTCCCGGTCCAGTCCGAATCCGGTGACCACCCGCCACTGGGCCAGGTCCAGCCTCTCCCGCTCCACATGGCGGTAAAAGAGCTCCCGCACCCGCTGCAAAGACTTCTTCCGCCCCTGGGCAATGCCGTCGGAGATAAGCTCCCGGTTATGATAGCCGATGAGGGGTTTCACCTTCAAAAGCGCCCCGGTGGTGGCTGCCGCCTTGCCGATGCGGCCGCCGTGGCGGAGATAGTCCAGGTCATTTGTAGTGAAGAAGATCCGTCCGCTCTCCCGCAGGGGCTCCAGCGCCTCTACCGCTTCCTCCAGCGTGTACCCCCGGTCCCGCAGCTGGACCGCCTCTTCCACCAGCTGCCCCTGAAGCACGGTGGCCAGCTGGGAGTCCATCACATAAATCTTGGCCTGGGGATACTCCTCCAGCAACACCTCCCGGGCGTTGCGCGCCCCCTGAATGGACCCGCTGAAGGGCTCGTTGAGGCAGACGCACAGCACCGGCTGTCCCTCGCGTACGGCCGGTTCAAAGGCCTGCAGATAGTCCTCCACGGTGGGCATGGACGTCTTGGGAAACTCCCCGGTACGCTGGGCCATCATGCGGTAGAAGTCCTGGCTGGTAATATCCCGCTCCTCCCGGTAGTAGGGCTCCCCCTCAAAGGCCACATAGAAGGACACCAGAGTAACCCCCATCCGCTCGGCACGTTCCCGACCCAGATCACAGGAGCTGTCACTGACAATATGAAACTTCATCTTCTTCTCCTTTTGTTGGCGCCGGATTCCCCCGGCAGCGGACCAGGAACTGCCGTTTTTCCCCGTTTCTCCGCCCCGTAGGCAGGCCTCCATCGCCGGCGCCGGATTTCCTTATATAAGGATAATCATATACCAATTCTTAAAAAACCACAACTAAATTTAAGCAAGAATAAATTTTCTTCACCTTCTTCTTTTCTTTCTTCACCGTTGTGGCACATTTTCCTTTCTTGTGCTATACTAAAAGCCCCTGTTTTCAGGGCAATTACAGCTTGGGGTAGTACAATGGTGTCACATCAACGCACCAGGAGGCGCTTCTATGCGTGTTTTAATTATTGAAGACGAAACCCGGCTGGCTGAGACCCTGCGCCAGCTGATGAAGGAGCTGCTCTATCAGGCAGACGTGGTTCATAACGGCCAGGACGGTCTGGATTATGGCCTGGCCGGGCAATACGATCTGATTTTGCTGGATGTCATGCTGCCCGGACTGGATGGCTTCCAGGTGGCCCGTCAGCTGCGGGCTGCCCGGGTATCCACTCCCATTCTGATGCTCACCGCCCGGGACGAGGTGGCCGACAAAATCAGCGGCCTGGACTGCGGCGCCGACGACTATATGACCAAGCCCTTTGACACCGGCGAGCTGCTGGCCCGGGTGCGGGCCCTCACCCGCCGCCAGGGCGAAATTCTCAGCGACGTGCTCACCATGGGTGACCTCTCCCTGGACTGCAACTCCCATGTACTCTCCTGCGGAGAGCGCTCTGTCCGTCTGGGCTTCAAGGAATACGAGGTCATGCGCCTTCTGCTGGTCAACCAGGGAAGCGTCATGGCCAAGGAAACCCTGATCACCAAGGTGTGGGGCATGGAGTCCGAGGCAGAGGACAACAATGTGGAGGTATATATCTCCTTTCTCCGGAAAAAGCTCTCCTACCTCAACAGCCAGGTGATTATCAGCACCATCCGTAAGGCCGGCTATTTTCTGGAGTGTATTCAGAAGCAAGAGGACAAATCATGCTGAAAAAGCTGCGCCTGAAGTTCATCGGAATCAACATGGCTCTGGTCTGTCTGGTGCTGCTCATCGTCTTTGCCACGCTGGTATACTCCACCGCCCGGCAGTTGGAAGAGGACGCCACTGCTGCCCTGGAGCTGGCTCTCCGCTGGGAGGGACGGGACGACCCCAGGCCCTTTACCTTCGGCCTTCCCAATGGAAATTCGGACGGCCGCAGCCGCCTGATCCCGGTCTTCTGCGTCACGATTTCTCCCGACGGCAGTCTGGATGAGCTGACGCTGGGCAGCGGAGACAGCGTCTCTGATGAGGTTCTGGAGCAGGCCGTGAAGGAGGCTCTGTCCAGCGAAGCAGACCGGGGCATTTTGGAGGACCTGGGCCTCCGTTTTCAGATCCGAACCATTCGGGACAACACCCGGATCGCTTTCTCCGATATGGGCTGGGAGCGCTCCTCCCTTACCCGGCTGATTCTGAACTCTCTGCTGGTGGGTCTGGCCTCCATCGTATGCTTTTTCCTCATCAGCCTCTTCCTCTCCCGCTTGGCCCTGCGCCCGGTGGAACAGGCCTGGGAGCAACAGAATCAGTTTGTGGCCGACGCCTCCCACGAATTGAAAACCCCCATCACCGTCATACTGGCCAACACCGGCATTGTTCTCTCCCATCCCAAGCAGCCGGTGGCCGACAACCAAAAATGGCTGGAGTATATTCAGGATGAGGCCCGGCGGATGAAATCCCTGGTGGAGGACCTTCTGTTCTTGGCCAAGCACGACGCCGCCGGTCTGCCCGCCGCCAAGGCAGT
Organism: Pseudoflavonifractor sp. HNCC25GI2; assembly: GCF_058136395.1. NCBI lineage: Bacteria > Bacillati > Bacillota > Clostridia > Eubacteriales > Oscillospiraceae > Pseudoflavonifractor > Pseudoflavonifractor sp. HNCC25GI2. Next base: position 18,864 of record NZ_JBYUOW010000010.1, on the reverse strand, counting down.
CAACTTCAGCGATCTGACCGAGGGCTGCCTGCTGCGTTTTGAATCAGTGGCCTTTGAACAAAGAGTCCATCTGGACAGTCAGGTGTCCCCCGGTCTCTCTCTGAATGGAGACCGGGCCAGCCTGGAACGCCTTGTGATGATTCTGCTGGACAACGCCATCAAGTACGCCGGGCCAAAGGGTGAGGCCTCCCTCCGTCTGGAGCGCCAGCAGGATCGGGCTGTTCTGACCATGTCCAACTCCGGTCCACCCATTCCGGCCGAGCACCTACCCCATTTGTTTGAGCGCTTTTACCGTGCGGACAGCTCCCGCAGCCGGGAGCAGGGCGGCTATGGCCTGGGGTTGTCCATCGCCCAGGCGGTGGCACAGGCCCACCGGGGCACCATCACGGTGCGCAGCGACGCAGCCCACGGCACGGTATTTACCGTCACTCTTCCCCTGTCACATCCCCAGTAACCTGTTTTGAGCTGTTTCAAGCAGAGAGGGCGGCTGGCACATGCCAGCCGCCCTCTCTGTCCTTTTGTCACCGGAATGGTTTGCCGCCCTATTTGCCGGAGGACTCAAAGCTGGCGCAGCGCCCGGTGCGGTCCAGGACAGGCCGCCCGCCTATAGTAAAGCGGTAATGTACCGCTCCGGAAAGGCTCTCATGGACGATGCGCCCCATCGTTCCTTCCACTGGCGCCCGGAGAGCCTGCCCCTTTCCTGTCTCCAGACGGGCATCCAGTCGCCAGCTTCCCTGGCAAATAGTCACCCCTTCTCCGGTCCATCGCCGGATTCGCGCCCCGCGGTAGGTGGCCAGGCGGTATTCCCGCCCCCCGTGCACCACCGCGCAGATACAGCCCCGGAAGCTGCCCACAGGCAGCGGGATAGAGGCCGCCGCCAGCATGATGCTGCTGGGATCGGACTCAGGCCAGACGCACTGGCTCCAGAGGTAGCGGCTGGGGAACGAACGACCCCGGTCGGTCTCCACATACCCCACACCGCCTGAAAAGTCCAGCGTTCTGCCGTTGCAGACCAGCGCTCCCTCTAAGCTGTGGGCCATGCTGATGACGCCGTGGGTACATTCCATATGGGGCAGAAAGCGAAACGGGCCCATAATGTCTGAGCTCAGTCTTCGAAGCGGGCCGAACCAGACGGTACCGTGCAAGGACAGCCCGGCCCGTTCCACGGACACCTCCACCCCCTCCTCTGCAAAGGAGGATGCCCCCAACCGGATACGAAGCGGCTCTGTCTGCACCTGAAGCGCATCTCCGGGGTAGTCAAGCCACCAGCTCTGGTCCCGGACAATCACCTGCAGCGAGGCACTGTGCCGCCCGCTCCGGTCAATGTGGAAGGCGGGGATCAGCGCCAGCGCCTCGCCCTGCCCAGTCTGCAGTTTGAAATACCAGCCCTCAAAGTAGGGACCTCTCATCACGGTGCTCCTCGGATGGCGTGTCACGTGCTCCCCCATTTAAGAAGCCTCCTCTAATCGGCAGTAAAAGGCACCACCCTCCCCGGTGGGAACGGTGATGCCTCCTGATTACGCTTACAAAAAGGTTCGGATGTCTACGGCCAGCCGCTCCTCCAGATTGATGAGCCGCTTGGTGATATCCTTGGACACCTCGTCGGCGGCCTTGTACTGGTTCAGATACTGGTTCAGGGACTTGACTCCCATATTGCAGCCGTCTGTCATGAGAGCCGCGATGGTCTGATCTGAGTCATCCATGCCCATCTTCACGTTGATTTTCATCCAGGACATGCCTTTGGCAATGGAATTGGGCTCTTTGCCGTCGTCGTGATACTGATCCAAAAGTTTATGAATCTCCTGCTTCAGCGTTTCATGCTCCTGCTTGCACCGGGTCAGGTAGCTTTTGAGCTTGTCACTGCGCACCCGGTCCAGCACGTCATCGATGGATGCAACGCCCATCTTTACGCCCGCGTCACACTCCCGAAGCAGCTTGATGGTATCCTGCTCAATCATGGAAGGCTCAACTCCTCTGTTCAGATACCCTTAGTCTGAACCGCAGGGCGGACATTTATTCCCCCGGCAGAAATCAAGCACACAACATGCCGACATTTCCTCAGAAAAAATAAAAAAGACTTGAAACACAAGTTTCAAGTCTTTTTGGTGGAGATAAGCGGGATCGAACCGCTGACCTCTTGAATGCCATTCAAGCGCTCTCCCAGCTGAGCTATACCCCCAAATATTTACTTTTTGCAACCCACAATCGTGAGACCGTAGGTTATTATAGCAGATTCTGCCCGATTGTCAAGAAAAATTTTTCATTCTGGAAAATTTTCTGCCGGGGCCGGAGAAAATTCTCCGGCCCCGGTCATATCACTCAGCCTACTTCCTTCTGGATATCGGCCACGAAGGCCTCCACATGCTCCCGCTTGGTGGCCCAGCTGGTGCAGAAACGCACCGCACAATGGCTGTCATCCATCCGCTGGTGGTGGGAAAAGCTGTACTTCTCCTTCAGCTTCTCAATCGCCTTGTCAGGCAGAATGGGGAAAATCAGATTGGTACGGCTGTGCACCAGCAGCGGGCAGCCCGCCTTCTCCAGGCCCTCCCGCAGCAGGTCTGCCATCTCGTCGGCGTGGCGGGCCAGGCGCAGGTACAGTCCGTCTTCAAACAGGATGAGGAATTGAATCCCCAGCAGCCGTCCCTTGGCCAGCATGCCGCCCCGCTGCTTGATGAGATAGCGGAAATCCTCCTTCAGCCTGGGCTGGAGAATGACCACAGCCTCCCCAAACATGGCCCCCTGCTTGGTGCCTCCGATGTAAAACACGTCGCACAGGCGGGCGAGGTCGGGCAGTGTCAGGGTGTTGTCCTCCGCCGCCAGGCCGTAGCCCAGCCGCGCTCCATCCAGATAGAGCGGCAGTCCATGGCTGCGGCACACCGCCGACAGCGCCTCCAGCTCCTCCAGCGTGTAGAGGGTGCCCAGCTCCGTGGGATTGGAGATATACACCATGCCCGGCTTGACCGTGTGCTCCTTGGTCTCATCCGCCTGGTGGGCCTCCCAGTACGCCTCCACCTGCTCGGCGGTGAGCTTGCCGTCCTGATTGGGTACCGTCAGCACCTTGTGCCCGGTCGCCTCAATGGCGCCCGTCTCGTGGCCGCTGATATGGGCGGTGTCCGTGGCAATCACGCCCTCGTGGGGCCGCAGAGTGGCCGCAATGACCGTCAGATTGGCCTGGGTGCCTCCTACCAGGAAGTGGACGTCAGCCTCCGGCGCACAGCACAGTTCCTGGATCCGGGCCCGGGCCTCCCGGCAGAAATGGTCCTCCCCGTAGCCCTCTGTCTGCTCAAAGTTTGTCTGGGCCAGCTTTTCCAGAATTGCGGGATGGGCCCCTTCGGCGTAGTCACAGTAAAATCGGATCATGGCTCGTTTCCTCCATTCCGTTCTGTTTCTGATATAAAAAATCGTCGCAAGTCCAGATGACTTGCGACGATTGGTGGAGATAAGCGGGATCGAACCGCTGACCTCTTGAATGCCATTCAAGCGCTCTCCCAGCTGAGCTATACCCCCATATTTTCCCGAACAGGACAAGCCGTCTTGTTCAGCGCAAGAGATATAATACCAGAAAATATGTAGCTTGTCAATAAGAAAATTAAATTTTTCTCAGGATAAAAAACACCGCAGCCGAAGCTGCGGTGTTTTTCGATCTTAGTAGAACTTCTTGCGATTCTTGCGGGCGGCCTCGGACTTCTTGCGGCGCTTGACGCTGGGGCTCTCGTAGTGCTCACGCTTACGGACCTCAGCCAGCACACCAGACTTCGCGCAGCTGCGCTTGAAGCGCTTCAGCGCGCTCTCCAGAGACTCGTTTTCTCTCACACGGATTTCCGACATTTATATTTCCCTCCCTCCGGCGCGGCGGGGCGTCCCCCGTCCACGTAAGGGCCATTTGTATGGCTTTAACAGTAGTATTATATTCGTTACAACGCCCTCTGTCAAGTGGGAATTGTGAACGTGCTGTAAACCTTGCTCAAGCCTGGGGCTTGAAAATGAGGCTCACCAGCTTGCCCTTGTTTCCCCAGCGAACCTGTGTTCGCTGGGCCCCCTTCGACTTTCAATCCTCAGACGTGCAAAGCCCGTCCTCCGGAAATGCTCCGCTACGCTTCGCATTTAACGCGCCACAGGCGCGCCGCGCTTCGCGCGGTGGTGGTCAAGGGCATTATGCCTGGGGCTTGAAAATGAGGCTCACCAGCTTGCCCTTGACCACGATGGACTTCACCAGAGTCATACCGTCGGACAGCTTCTGGATCTTGGGCTCGGCCAGAGCGGCGGCTACAATCTCCTCATCGGAGGCATCCACGGGCACCACGATGTTGGCCTTCACCTTGCCGCTGACCTGGACGGCCATCTGGACGGAAGCGGCCACAGTCTTGCTCTCGTCGTACTCGGGCCAGGGCTGCAGGCACACCTGTCCGCCGTAGCCGGCCATCTCCCACAGTTCCTCGCACATGTGAGGGGCGAAGGGAGAGAGCATCAGCAGCAGGGCCTTCATATCGCCCCGGCTGGCGCCGTTAGCATAGAAGTCGTTGACCAGGGCCATCAGCGCAGCGATAGCGGTGTTGAACTTCATGGCCTCGATGTCCTCGGACACCTTCTTGATGGCCTTGTGAACAGCCGCCTCGTTGGCCTTGGAGTACTCGTCGCCCACGTGCTCCTGCTCAGTGGCCAGGTTCCACACGCGGTCCAGGAAGCGCTTGCAGCCCTTCACCGCGTTGGCAGACCAAGCAGCGGCCTTCTCAAAGTCGCCGATGAACATGATATAGGTGCGCATGGTGTCGGCACCGTACTGGTCGATGATGTCGTTGGGGTTCACCACGTTGCCGCGGCTCTTGGACATCTTCTCGCCGCCCTCACCCAGGATCATGCCGTGGGAGGTACGCTTCTTGTAGGGCTCCTTGGTGGGCACCACGCCGATGTCGTAGAGGAACTTGTGCCAGAACCGGCTATACAGCAGGTGGAGAGTGGTGTGCTCCATGCCGCCGTTGTACCAGTCCACGGGAGACCAGTACTCCAGCGCCTCCTTGGAGGCCAGAGCCTTGTCGTTGTGGGGATCCATATACCGCAGGAAGTACCAGCTGGAACCGGCCCACTGGGGCATGGTGTCGGTCTCCCGCTTGGCGGGGCCGCCGCAGCAGGGGCAGGTGGTATTCACCCAGTCGGTCATCTTGGAGATGGGGGACTCGCCGTCGTCGGTGGGCTCGTAGGAATCCACCTCAGGCAGCAGCAGGGGCAGCTGGTCCTCGGGCAGGGGCTGCCAGCCGCACTTCTCGCAGTAGATCATGGGGATGGGCTCGCCCCAGTAGCGCTGACGGGAGAACACCCAGTCACGCAGCTTGTAGTTCACCTTGGCGTGGCCGATGCCCTTCTCCTCCAGCCACTTGGTGATGACGGGGATAGCGTCCTTCACGGTGAGGCCGTTGAGGAAGTCGGAGTTGACCAGAATACCGGTCTCGTCCTTGGCGGTAAAGGCAGCCTTCTGCACATCCTCGCCGCCGGAGACCACCTCGATAATCTCACAGCCGAACTTCTTGGCAAACTCCCAGTCGCGGTCATCGTGGGCCGGAACGGCCATAATGGCGCCGGTGCCGTAGGTGGCCAGGACGTAGTCGGAGATGAAGATGGGGATCTCCTTGCCGTTGACCGGGTTGATGCCCTTCACGCCGTCCAGCTGGACGCCGGTCTTCTCCTTGTTAAGCTCGGTACGCTCCAGGTCGGACTTGGAGGCAGCCTCCTTCTGGTAGGCCTTCACCTCATCGGCATTCTTCAGCAGGCCGGCCTCCAGCCACTTGCGGATAAGCTCATGCTCGGGGGACAGGACCATATAGGTGGCGCCGAAGAGGGTGTCGGGACGGGTGGTGTATACCACAATCTCCTCTCCGGTGGTGGCTTTGAAGGTGACCTCCGCGCCGGTGGAGCGGCCAATCCAGTTCTTCTGCTGGATCTTCACCCGCTCGATGAAGTCCAGGTCGTCCAGGTCATCAATGAGGCGCTGGGCGTAGGCGGTAATCTTCAGCATCCACTGGCTCTTCTCCTTGCGGATGACGGGGGCGCCGCAGCGCTCGCACACGCCCTCCACAACCTCCTCGTTGGCCAGCACGCACTTGCAGGAGGTACACCAGTTCACAGGCATAGTGGTCTTGTAGGCCAGGCCGTGCTTATAGAGCTGCAGGAAGATCCACTGGGTCCACTTGTAGTAGCTGGGGTCGGTGGTGTTGACCACACGGTCCCAGTCGAAGGAGTAGCCCAGCATGTGCAGCTGCTTGGTAAAGTTGGCAATGTTGTCGTGGGTCACCTTGGCGGGGTGGATGTGGTTCTTGATGGCAAAGTTCTCGGTGGGCAGGCCAAAGGCATCAAACCCAATGGGGAACATGACGTTATAGCCGTCCATCCGCTTCTTGCGGGCCACCACGTCCATAGCGGTGTAGGGCCGGGCGTGGCCCACGTGCAGGCCGTTGCCCGAGGGATAGGGGAACTCCACCAGGCCGTAGAATTTGGGCTTGCTGGTGTCTCCGGTCTGGCAGGCGAAGGTCTTCTCGTCCTTCCAACGGGTCTGCCACTTCTTTTCAATCGCGGTGAAATCGTACTTCACAGTCATCACGCCTTCTTGTATTGTTCCGCCGAACATCGGCTTATCTCATATGGCCGGTTCCACGGCCATCCTCGCAAAACGATTCCGTAATATTATACAAGAATATGGGGGTGATTGCAAGGGCCGGGCCGGAAAATTCCCGCTTTCCTCCCCTTTCTTGACGGGTATGCCGCTTTTATGATAGTATCGTTGTATTCCCATTCCAATAACGTCTCCGCCCCGGGCGGCGATTCGGACGAAAGGAAGCGGATGGACCATGAAAATCAAACTGAAAGTCACCCTCTGCACCGACGACTGGGAGCGTCTGTTCGGAGAGGGCCCCTACGAGCTTCTCTCCGGCGTGCAGGAGCTGGGCAGCCTCCGGGCCTCCGCTCAGCGCATGGGGATGGCCTACACCAAGGCCTTTCACATGGTCAAGCATGTGGAGACCGTCCTGGGCATCTCCCTGACTCAGCGCACCATCGGTGGCCGCGGCGGCGGCGGGAGCACCCTGACCCCCGAGGGGCAGGAGCTGCTGAAGCGCTACGAGGCTTACCGGGCCGCCTGTGAGCAGGCCGCCCATGCTCTGTACGAGCAGTATCTGGGCGATTTCATTCCCCTGCAGGGGCCGGATTGTACCGGAGACCAGGGGTAACCACAATGCACGTTTTCCCATCAGGAGGTCATGTATGAAACTGGGCTGTGTGGTGCTGGCGGCCGGACGAGGCGTCCGGTTTGGCGGCAACAAGCTGATCTGTCCCCTGGCAGGGCGGCCGGTGCTGTCCCGGGTGCTGGACAGCCTCCCCCGGGAACAGCTTTCCTCCATCGTCGTGGTGGCCAGTTCTCAGGAGGTGGAGCAGCTGTGCCGGGCATCAGGGGTCCCCTGTCTGCGCTATGAAGGGGGCGCCCAGAGCGACAGCATCCGTCTGGGGATTGGCACCATGGAGGAAACCGAGGGCTGTATGTTTGTTATGGGGGATCAGCCCCTGTGCTCCCGCCGAAGCATGGAGCGGCTGCTGGAGGCCTTCCACCGCCAGCCGGAGGCGGTGGTCCGGCTGGCCTTTCAGGGGCGGCCCTGCAGCCCTGTCCTCTTCCCCAGCCGCTATTATCCCAATCTGGCCGCCCTCACCGGGGAACAGGGGGGCATCGCCGCGGTGCGCAGTCTCAACCCCACCTTCCGTTTCGTGGAAGCGGAAGAGGAGGCTGAGCTGTGGGACACGGACACCCCGGAGGAACTCACACGCATCGAGCACTATCTGATGACAAAAGAAGGACGCACCCTTTAAGGGGTGCGTCCTTCTTCTTTTTTATGGCAGTTTAGTTCAGAGGACCAACCACGCTCTCCACCAGCTTCACCAGCTCTCCGGAGTGGATGAGGCCGCGCAGATACTCAATGTGGGGGTGGAGGAACATGTCCTCCTTCATCACCGGCACATGCGCCCCAATCTCCTGGAGCAGCTTGGCCGTGGCCGGGCTGCGGGCGAGCTTCTCGTCCAGGAACTGCTGGGCCTGGAAGCCGGAGAGCAGCTCGATGGCCAGGATGTACTCCAGCTTCTCCACCACCTGAATGGCCTTCTTGGAGGCGTTGTAGCCCATGGCCACATAGTCCTCCTGGTTGCAGCAGGTGGGGGTATTGTCGATGACCGCCGGGGTGGACAGAATCCGCATGTCATTCAGGAGGCCCGCCTGGCCGTACTGGGGAATCATCAGGCCGGAGTTGAGGCCGGGATTGCTGATGAGGAAAGCGGGATAGCCGGAGAAGGCCTCGTCAATAATGCGGTTGTTGCGCCGCTCGGACATCTTGGCCAGCATGGTGCAGGCGATGGAGGCGCTGTCCATGGCCAGGCCCACATAGGAGGAGTCGCAGTTGCAGGCGGAAATCACGTCTGCGTCGTCCCCCATATCCCAGATAATGGGGTTGTCACAGCAGGAGTTCATCTCAATCTCAATGGTGCCCTTGGCGTCGTAGAAGGCCTTCTTGGAGGCACCATGGAGCTGGGGAATGCACCGCAGGGACAGGGCGTCCTGAAGCCGGGTGCCCTCGTAGTGCTTCAGAACCTCCGAACCGGCCAGAATCCGGCGCACGTTGTCCGCGCTGCCTCCCTGCTCCTTGTGGGGGCGCACCGACATGACCCGGGGGTCAAAGGCCCGCATAACGCCCTTCAGCACCTCCAGGGACACCGATCCAATGACATCGGCGGCCTTGCCTGCGTTGATCATGTCATACAGGGCCAGGCTGGCCAGAGCCGTCACCGAGGTGGTGCCGGAGACCAGGGCCAGGCCCTCCTTGGCGGCCAAAGGCATGGGCTCCAGACCCGCCTTCTCCATGGCGGCCTTGCCGGGCATCAGCTCGCCCTGATAGTAAGCCTGTCCCTCGCCGATGAGCACCAGGGCCATGTGGGCCTCGGGAGACAGGTAGCCCACCGAGCCCTCCCGGGGCATCCAGGGCGTCACGTCCCGGTTGAGCATCTCCCGCAGCAGCTCCAGCACCTCCAGGCGCACGCCGCTGTGCCCCTGACCCACATTCTGGAGCACCATGAGCATGGTGGCCCGGGCCTGCTCCTTGGTGTAGGGCTCGCCCACCGAGATGGAGTGGGAAAGAACGATGTTCCGCTGCAGCTGCTGGGCCTCCTCCTTGTTGATCACCCGCGTGCTCAGGGAGCCGAAGCCGGTGGTGACGCCGTACATCACCCGGTCCTCGCTGATGGCTTTTTCAATGAGCTGACGGGCGCGGCTGACCCGGCTGCAATACTCGGGGGAAAATTCTACCTTGGCCCCAAATCGGGCAATCTGAATAAATTGCTCCAGGTTCAGCGGAGCACCCAGTGTGATAACCATGTTTTCTCCTCCTAAACTTTGCCTGAGAAACCCGCGTCCCGTCTTCGGGGAGGAAGCGCGTCCATCCTGCCGCCTTTCCTCCGGCTTCTCCGCATGTACTGATACACTGCTATACTAAACCTTTTTTCTCCCGACATCCAGTCCTTTCTTTGATTTTATATAAAAATCTGTGTCTCCTTTTTCAGCCGGGCAGCTCTGTCTTGTGGAACCAAAAAGTTGATGAAAAAGCAGGTGACATTTTAGTGCTTTTGTAATATAATGAGCTAAACTGCGCCGGTTCCATTTTCTCGTCCGGCGCTCCGTTTCTCACACGGCAAAGGATGGAGGAGTCAACAATGAGTGATACGCTAATTTTGAATGGTTCCAACTTGACGCTGGAGGATCTGTACGACGTGGTTTACCACGGCCGGAAGGTGCAGATTGACCCCGATGTTATTCCCCGGGTGAAGGCCGCCCGTCAGGTCCTGTTTGACCTGGCCGCCACCGGCCAGCCCGTTTACGGTCTCAACCACGGTGTTGGCTGGAACAAGGACCGGGAGTTCAGCCAGGACTTTTTCGAGCAATATAACCGCAACCTCATCAACAGCCACTCTCTGGGCATCGCCCCCTACTGCAGCGTGGAGGAGGTCCGCGCCATGCTGTGCATCCGCCTGAACACCGCCCTGTGCGGCTGCACCGGCATCTCCCTGAACATTCTGGAGATGTACCAGGAGTTTTTGAACCGGGGCATTCATCCCCGTGTCCTCCGCCGGGGCGCCGTGGGCGAGGGCGACGTGAGCACCCTGCCCCTCATCGGCCAGACCATCATCGGCGAGGGCGAGGTGGAGTACCACGGCAAGATCGTCCCCTCCATTGAGGCCCTGCACGCCGAGGGCATGGAGCCCGCCATTCTGGGGCCCAAGGACGGACTGTCCATCGCCTCCTCCAACGCCCAGGGCGAGTCCCTGGTGGTCATGCTGGTGAAGGAGACCGAGGAGATCATCAAGCTGTCCAACGCCATCTACTGCATGGGGCTGGAGGGCCTTAACGGCGGACTGCAGCCCCTGGGTGAGGCGGTCAACGCAAAGCGCGGCCTGCCCGGCCAAATGCGCTGCGCCGCCGACTGCCGCCGCTACCTCCAGGGCAGCTACCTGGAACAGCCCGACCCCAAGCGCGCCCTGCAGGATCCCCTGTGCTACCGCTGTGGTGCCGCCATCAACGGCTCGGTGGTGGATGCGCTGGAGTTCGTAAAACAGTATCTGGAGCTGCAGATTAACCGCACCGATGACAACCCCTGCATCCTTGTAGAGGAAAACAACACCTCGGTGAGCCCCAACTTTGAGACCACCACTCTGGCTTTGGGTGTGGACATGCTGGCCGCCGCCCTGTGCCACATGTCCCAGGCCATCACCAACCGGCTCATCAAGATTGTGGCTCCGGTGTTTACCGGCCTGCCCCGCTTCCTCACCCCCCACGAGGTGAAGACCATCGCCTACTCCACCATGCAGAAGACCTTCGCCTCCCTCCACGCGGAGAACCGCTGGCTGGCCAACGTGACCACCCTGGACGTGGTGCCCATTGCCGGCGGCATTGAGGACCACGCCTCCGGCCTGCCTCTGTCCGCCATGCGCACCCTCCAGATCGTGGACAACCTGCGCTACATGCTGGGCATGGAGGCCATGCACGCCGCCCAGGCCACCGATATGCGCGGAGATGTTCCCCTGGGCAAGGTGTCCGGTGCGGTGAAGGCCAAGCTGCGTGAGACTATCCCCTATCTGGACAAGGACCGCAACCTGAGCCTGGACATCGAGGCCGCCTACCAGTGCATCCGCTCCGGAAAGCTGCTGGAGGCCCTGGAGGAGGCTGACCGCTGAGCGGTTTCCCTCCGGACTGAGAACTACATAAACGAAAGAGGAGCGGATATGCAGCTGCATATCCGCTCCTCTTTATTTTTATCATTCTGCTTATTCCCCGTCTCTGCGCAGGTGCAGCAGGCAGGAGAGCTGACGGTACAGGTCCCGCTTGAGGCCCGGGGAGATGCAGGCCTCCTTGATGGGCTTGGCCAGCTTTTTCAGCTCGGCCTCGCAGCAGGCGATAATTTCCTCATCGGTGGACTGACCGTCCTCCAGCAGCTTGGCGGTCTCCTCCAGCACCACCGGCTCCGGAGCCACCGCGCCCGCCACAATCCGAGCCGGGCGGTTGCCTCCGCAGCGCAGGGCAAAGTTGATGAGGGGGAAGTCAATGGTGGCCCGCATGGCGTACTTATAAAAGCCGCTCTTCTCACCTTTGGGGGCCTCAGGCACCCGGAAGCGCACCACCAGCACCGGCAGGTGCTGGCTGCAGGCCAGACCGTTGGCCTGGGAGTGGCGGGCGATGAGCTCCTCCACAGGGACCCAGCTGCGCTCACCGTTTTCCACACACTCGGCCTCCGCCCCGTACAGCACCAGGGCCGTGGCCACGTCGGAGTAGTAGATGGCCCGGCACACGGGGGAGTTGGGGATCTGGAGGCACACCTCGCCCCCGGTCTTGAAGCACAGGGGCAGACCGCTGCGCCAGTAGCGGCTCTGATTGAAGTAGATGCACCGGCGGTCCTGCATGATGTTGCCGCCGATGGTGGCGATGTTGCGGATCTGGGGAGAGGCAGTGGCCCCCGCCGCCTGGGCGATGGCAGGCCAGCCCTCCTGCACCAGGGGGCTCACCGAGATGTCGTAAAGCCGCTCTCCGGCCCCCAGATACAGGTACCCGTCCTTGTGCTCCATGCCCTGGAGCTCCAGCACCTCACTGACAAAGACCAGATCCCGGTCGTCCCGCACATGGTTTTTCAGCAGGGGCATGATGTCCGTGCCGCCTCCGATGTAGGTGGGGTGTTCTACCTGCAGAATATCTTCCAAAGTCTTGACTGCCATGCTCACTCCTCCTCCTTTCGGTGGCTGGGCAGGATAATAAACTTATCGCACAGGGGCAGGCTGTTCAGCTCCTGTCCGCTGGCGTGACGCACCGCGTTGACAATGGCGGGAGCCACCGGCACCGTGGTCAGCTCGCCCACGCTCTTGGCTCCATGGGGGCCATAGGGGTCATAGCTGTCCACCATGTCCACATGGGTCCGGGGCATGTCACCCATCTGGGGAATGCGGTAGTGCAGAAGGTCGGAGGACAGGGTGCGCTTGCTCCGGGGATTGATCTCCATCCGCTCATAGAGGGCGTAGCCAACGCCCTGGGCGATGCCGCCCTCGATCTGGCCCGCCACGGTCATGCGGTTGATGGGCGTACCCACATCCACCACCTGGATGACATCCAGAATCCGGATGGCGTTGAGCTTCTTATGGTACTCCGCCTTCACGAAGCACACCGCGAAGGGGTTGGGGCAGGCCGCCGCCTTGTAGGTGCCCGCACCGATCATTACGCCGCCCTTCAGGTCAAACATGATTTTGGCGGCCGCTTCCTCAAAGCTCAGGTCCAGCTCCTCGCTGCCGTGAATGTGGTAGCGGTGGTCCTTCTCCTCCACCTCGCAGTCGGGGTAGATGGTCTTCAGCTGATCCAGCACCTTCGCCTTCAGATCCTCACAGGCCTTTACCACGGAGTTTCCGCAGATGAAGGTCTGGCTGCTGCCGAAGGTACCGGTATTGTAGGGGGTAGTCAGGGTGTCAGCCGCAGTGATCTGCACACGTGAGAGGGGGATACCCAGGCACTCGGCCGCAATCTGGCTCTCCATGGTCTCGCTGCCCTGGCCGATGTCCGCCGAGCCCACCATCAGCTGCACGGTGCCGTCCGAGTTGAGCATCACCACCGCGCCGCTCAGGCCGTCCTTGTTGGAGGGGCCGGAGCCGTGGCAGCTGAAGGAGATGCCCCAAGCCTGCCGGATGTCCTCGTTGTCCACCAGGGGCTCCTTGGCGTCAATCTCCGCCTGGATGGCCCGGCAGCGGCGGGCGCACTCCTCAATGCCGTTGCTGCTCACCGGGATGCTGGCGCAGGGGAAGCACTCCCCTACCTGCACATGGTTCAGAAGCCGGAAGTCGATGGGGTCCATACCCAGCTTTTCCGCCAGACGGTCCATGAGGATCTCACGGCCGAAGGTCAGCTGGGTGTTGCCGTAGCCCCGGAAGGCGCCGCCGATGACATGGTTGGTATAGACGCTCAGGCCCTCAAAGAAGTAGTTGGGCACCTTGTACTGCAGCTTGCGGGCCGCGGCCGCCACTACGGTGGGGGTATGGGTGGTGAAGGGACCGCCGTTGAGGCGGAAGGTGGTGTCAAACAGCTTCAGCTTGCCGTCCTTGCTCACACCGATGCGCAGATCCACGTCGGAGCCGTGGCGCACCACGGAGTAGAGGTCCTCCTCCCGGGTGTAGGACAGGTTCACCGGCCGGCCCAGCTTTTTGGACATGAGGGCCGCCACATGCTGGGCATGGAGCTGCTGCCGGGCGCCGAAGCCGCCGCCCACGATGGGCTTGCTGAAGCGCACGTCCGTCTCCTTCAGGCCCAGAATCTCGGCCATAATGCGCCGCTCCTGGAATACCGTCTGAGAGGTGCTATACACCGTCAGATGCTTGCCGTCGCTGAAATCGCACACGCAACTGGTCAGCTCGATGGTGGCGTGCTGCATGGGAGGCGTCACAAAGTGGTCCTCCAGGATGATGTCGGACTCCGCTTCGCCCACAGCCCGGTCGCCCTGGGAAACCTCCCGCCGCTGGATGATGTTGTCGGGAGCGATGTGGGGCTGCAGGGGGTCGGCCTTCTCATCCAGAGCCTGCTTGATCTCCAGATAGGGGGTCAGCTGCTCGTACTCCACCTTCACCCGGTCGGCGGCCTCCCGGGCCGCCTCCTCCGTCTCCGCAGCCACACAGGCAATGCGGTCGCCTAGAGTCTTGGGCTCCAGGGTCAGCACCGTCTCATCCTTCATGAGCAGCGGGGAGGGCGGGTTGCCCGAGCAGTTGAAATAGTCCTGGGGTACCTCCTCCGGCAGCAGGCAGCCCAGATAACCGGGCACCTTCTCCGCCTCGCTTACATCAATACTCAGCACCTTGGCCCGGGAATAGGGGCTGCGCACCAGCGCCGCATAAGCCATGTTGGGCAGCCGGATGTCATCGGTATAGACGGCCTGCCCCGACGCCTTCTTCCAGGATTCCAGGCGGGGCACCTCTTTATTGACACTGTCAAACTGTCTCGCTTCGCTCACGCCGGCTCCTCCTCTCCCTGGGCATAGCGGGCCACTACTTCCGCAGCCATCGCAATCGCCTTTTCAATCTTTTCATAGCCTGTGCACCGGCACAGGTTGCCCGACATGGCCTGCCGGACCTCCTCCTGGGTAGGATGGGGATTGCGGTCCAGCAGCGCCTTGGCCGCCATGATCATGCCGGGGGTGCAGAAGCCGCACTGAATGGCGCCCGCATCAATGAAGGCCTGCTGCAGCGGGTGGGGGTGCTCCTCCGTGCCGATGCCCTCAATGGTCTCCACCCGCTTGCCGTCCGCACTCACCGCGAACACACAGCAGGAATTGACGGCCCGGCCGTCCATGATTACGGTACACGCACCGCACTCTCCCAGGTCGCAGCCCTTCTTGGCTCCGGTCAGTCCCGCCCGCTCCCGCAGTACGTGCAGGAGTGTCTCCTGCTCTTCTACGGTAAACTCCCGGTCTGTCCCGTTTAAGTTTATCGTAATGTGATATTGCTTTTCCGCCATATGTCTTTTTCCTCCCTTGGGTCCTTTCGTTTTTCCATTCCAGATTCAGCGTACCGCCTGGTTTTATTCTTCCTTCCGCCGTATCCGCTGTTCCACCTGTTCCAGATAGAGCAGATCCACCGGGGAATACACATGTTCCAACAGTTTCCTGGCCCGGGCGGCATAAAATGCCGCATTCTGGTCCAGATACCGGCCAAATACCGAGCGCAGCTTGGAATTCTCTTCCATCCGCAGGGCAATCTGTCCATACATACGGTTGAGCATCCCCTGCTCATAGCAGCTCTCCAGCCGCTGGGCAAAGCACTCCGCCTTTGTCAGATAGTCAAAGGCCTCCTGGTAGCGGCCCAGCTGCACACACAGCATCCCGTAATAGCCAAAGGCCGCGCCCCGTCCCCACATCAGCTCCACCGCGTTAAACTGGCGGATGCCCAGGGACAAATACTCCTCCGCCGCGGCCAAATCGCCGCTGTCGAAGGCCGCCTGTCCGGCGTAGGTATAGAACGTAGCGGTCCCACCGGCCAGGAAATGGCTGGTGCAGATGGAGATTGCCTTATCATAGTAGGTTTTGGCCTGGTCATAATGCATCTGACTGCGTTCCGCTTCTCCCAGCCATGCGTAGGAGGCCGCCAGATTGTAGATATACCGTTCCTTCTCCTCCGAATGCTCAAAGGTGGAAATGGCCTGCTGCAAATCCGCAATTCCCTGTTCAATGTCGCCCGACATAATGCTGCAAAGGCCGGACAGGCGCATCCAGATGGCCTCTTCCTCCGCCTTATAGATAAATTGGAGCAGCTGAAGGGATTCATCAATGACCTTCCGCATATTCTCCGTGTCGTAGCGGTCCAGGTGAACACAAATGAGCTGCCGGTTGGCTTTGATCAGATTGGTGCAGCAACGCCGGCTGCGTTCCCCTTGGTTTAGGGCAATCAGCTTATTGATGTAGGGCAGTCCTTTCTCATACTCCACCAGCCGGATGTGGTAGCGTCCCATCATGTGGTAATAATCGGACAAGAAGCCCTGGCAATCCTCCTCGTCAAAGTCATCCATGTTCTCATCCACCAGTTTTTTGATGTCCTGAAGGATGCGGTAGATGCCTTCGTTGTCACTGCCGTCAATCTCCGGCGTATCCGCCCAGGGCCGCGAGACATAGCTGACGTTGACGATAATGGGATAATACTCATGCGAGCGGTTCAAATAGCTGTAAACATACTCGATGTAGTACTTCAGATACTTTTTCTTGTTTCGGGAACGCTGGAAGTGATACATCAGCTGGGAGTAGAGCAGCAGGTCGCTGTCGTTGTTGCGCAGCTTCCGCTCCAGACAGCTGGCTACTTTCTGGTGGAGCAGCTGCTTTTTGGTGATGGACATCTCCCCGTAGACATATTCCAGCGTCTTCTGATGGACAAACTGGAACTTGACCCCCTCCGGCTGAGCCGATTCCCGAATAAGCTGTTTGGAGAGCAGTGCCTCCAGCACATCCACCAGTTCATACTCCTCCCGGCCCGACAGCTCCAGCAGCAACTCAAAGGTGGCGCCGTCAAAGAAGACCGACAGAAGATTGAGAATGTTCCGGCTCTCTCCGGAGAGCATCACAATTCTGGAGTAAATGTTGTCCCGAATGTTGGGGGTAACATCCGCCATGGAGCGGTTATGGCGAATGCTGTTGGCTGTCTCAATGATAAAGAAGGGATTGCCATCCGTCTCCCGATAAAATTTCTGACGGACCTCCTCCGACTCCAGTCCATTGGGTACCAGCAGTTCAGCCAGTTGGATGGTCTCCTCATAGCTGAACCGCTCCAGATTTACTTTTTTCAGCAACTGGGACAGGGCCATGCTCTCCAGAAAGCGATCTACAAAGGGCCGCTTGTCCCCTCTGCAGGTAAGCAGGAACAGAATATTCTGGTTCTGCTCCGAGGTCATAATATCCTGAATGAGGGAAATGGTAATATTATCCGCCCACTGCAAATCATCAAAAAAGAACAGCAGCTTCTGCTTCCTGGCCAGGCGAATCAGAATCTGGGCGATCAGCCGCTCCGAATTGTTATACCGTACAGTGGCAATTTCGTCCGGGTCCATGGGCTGCCCACCCTCGTTTTGCCGAAAAAACGGAAATACATTGGAAACTGCCTCCACAAAAGGTACGCTGTCCTCCTGGGGCAGGTGCTCCCGGAAAAATACAATGAGTTGGGCAAACACATTCTGCCATGGCTTCAATGCGTACTGCTCCTCTGCCCGGTAGCACCGGGTCCGAAAACAGCTCAGGCCTTCTTTTTGCTCCGCCTGTTCCAACACATTCTCCAGCAGACAGGTCTTTCCAATGCCTGTCTCGCCCAGTACCACCAGACTGATGCATCCTTCTTCACTTCGAAAGCTATCAATGGTACTAGAAAGCAGATACCGCTCCTTCTCACGTCCAAAGAAAATCTTCCCCGTTTCAGAAAAGGGCTCCACTGCGCTGCGCTGAGAAATAAGCTGGGTCACCCGCTGGTTGCGCAGATCCTTAATCTGCTCCATGAGCAGCGTGGCCTCCTGACTGGGATCCTGAAAGAGTTCCTCCGCAAACAGCTTTTTCAGCTGCTCATACAGCACCGTGGCCTTGGAATACTCCCCCTGCATCCGGTAAATCTCCATCAGACGGCAGTACGTAGACTCGTCGTATTCATCCAGCTGCAGCAACTGCAGACAGCTGCTCTCACACCGGTCCCACCGCTGCTGCTGAAAGCTCTCGTCCACATCCTGTTTCAGCCGCTGCAGATAGACCCGGTTGTACCCCTGCCGGATTGTAATAACCCATTCGTTATAGTACTCATTGTCTTTTAAATAAAAATCTTCCAGAAAATCTCCCCGGTATTCCCCCAGTGGCTGCTCCTGCTTCATAAACTGGAGCAGATCCACCTCGACCCGGTAATCGGGGTTAATTTCCAGAACATCCTTTTGTCGCTCCACCAGAAAATCGGTCCCCAGTGCCTTGCGCAGCACATAAATGGCGTTGCGCATGTTGGAGCGCACCTTCTTCTCATCCCCCCGGTCGCCCCAAATTAAATCGGCCAGTTTGAATCGGGATGCACTGCCCTCCACCAGCAGGTAGCAGAGCAGAGCCTCCGCCTGCTTAAAGGGCAGGGAAACCGGCTCCCCGTCCAATAATACACGCGGCCTGCCCAACAAGAAGGCCTGAATCTCTTTCACCGGGATCACCTCTATCTGTCTTGGCTACGCCCTCCAGACCGAAACCTACCGACTGCAGCTTCTAACTAGTACACCCATTCCGGTTTTCGTTCCTTCGTCGCCGAATTATTATAACAAACATCTCAGAACGCCGTCAAAGGAATCTATCCGGAAAATCGGAGCAAAGCCGCCGGCACGCCTACAAATTAACGCCCCGGCAGCTTTTGCCCCATTTTTATTCCATTTTCTTTCCGTATGTCCCTTACAGCTCGCCCACAGCGGCCTCCACCGCGTTGAGCAGGTCGTCGGACTCAATGAGACCAATCGTGGCCTTGGACTGGTCACCCATGTAGATGTCTTCCTTCTGGAACTTGATGAGTTCGGTCACCTTCTCATAGGCGATGGAGGTACCCTTGCCCAGCTTGAACTGGCCCAGCTTCTCCTGCGTGATGAAGATGCCGCGGGAGGCCAGCAGCAGCTCAATACCCAGAATCTTCTCCAGGTTCTTAATCACCTGCGCACACTTCCGTGCGGCCCAGGGAGCCATGGACACGTGGTCCTCCTGATTGGCCTTGGTGGGAATGTTGTCGCACACAGAGGGGAAGGCCAGGGTCTTGTTCTCGGATGCCAGAGCGGCGGTGGCA
>NZ_JBYUOW010000009.1:0-99898 GCF_058136395.1 Pseudoflavonifractor sp. HNCC25GI2 | reverse complement strand
ACTCCGGTGGGGCGGGAAGTTCAGCGAAATAACAAGGGGGAATTTTCAGCCCAGAACCAGCTGAAGGCTGAAAACCAGGGTCATGAGCACAACACCCAGACTGGCGCACACGTCCAGCACCAAAGCCCGGTGCTCCTGCCGCTCCCGGCGGCTGGGGCGGGCCTCCTGAACGGGTTCCAGGACATAAAGCTGGGGGCGTTCCTCTTCCTGGGGCTCTTCCGTCCAGTCCTCGGTCCAGCGGCCGGCCTCCTCCCGGGGGTTGGGGGCCAGACTGCCCTCCTGGGTCAAGGCCAGGCGGCGGCGGTAGTCCTGAAAGTCCACAACATTGCCGCTGCGGCGAACAAAATGAGTGGTGGTGGTATAAATCGTCTGCATCCTGAGTCCCTCCATCCTTTGTGATGGCTCCATTCTATGCCGGTTCCGGTCCAAAAATACGGACTTTTCTTCCGTGTCAATCCGAACAGATGTTTCAATCATAAAATACAACATACGTTCGAATTTGTCAAGAAAAATGTCGAACATTTTTTCGAATCTTTTTGACATCAGGGCGTTTAATGGGTCTTTACCTGGTTAGACGCAGGAAAGAGAGGGATGTTCCTGGTTTTCTGGGTTTTTTCCACAGGTTTGCGGATTATTTTGTGAGAAGGATGCAAAAATAGTTGCCTTCGGGTGAGGCAGGGGAGGGGATGTTCGTTTTCGAATGGAACGGGGTGGGGGATGGTTTCGCCTGTAGGCGAGTTCCTTTTGCAGCGGTGCAAAAGGAACCAAAAGACCGCCGGGGGCGGCTCACGGGCATTTAACAATGCCCTATCCCGCCGCGCCCCGGGCCCCCGTTTTTTCTACGGTGGAGCCATCAAGGGCCTGTGTATCCCCAGCCGGCGCGGGCAAAGGACAGGATACCGTTCCTCGCGCCGCCCGCTGCCGCTTCGTGTTGGTCGAACAGGCTTATGCTCCTACAAGAGCTGTCGCGCCTGGTTTTCAGCCATCGCGGGGTGGTTCGGTGGTCGCTCCGCCTCCGCGGTCGGTACCAGATATGCAAGACTGTCTTGAACACACACTTGCTCCAAGTCTGCACCCTTTGGCGTTTTCATCGACCGCAGGCCTATCCCGGCGCTGGATCTTTCAGGTTACCGTCCCCCGGGGGGTACATCCAATAGGGGGCCGACTCCCCCTGTCAGGGGGAGATGTCGAGCGAAGCGAGACAGAGGGGGTAGGGACCCGGAGCCCCCCTGATTGGTCGTTTCAAGGGGATGGGGTATCTAGGGGAAGGGGGAAATTGAAATCCCCCTTCCTCTAGACAGCTCTTTGGTAACTTTCTGTCTGCACAGAAAGTTACTCGCCCGGGGGCGAAACATCCTTTTACGGTTCATTCAATAACATGAATCGTCGGGCCGGTCTGGGACCGGCCCCTACTTTAGAACATACCTTAAAAAACAGAAAACCGCGGCCCCGCAGATGCGGGGCCGCGTCTCCTTTGTTTACAGCTGGTCCACAATTTGCTTCCGCTTCCGGTCATACTCCTCCTGGGTGAGCAGCCCGGCCTCCTTCAGGCTCTTGAGCTGCTCCAGGCGGTCCTTGGCGTCCAGCGAGGTGGAGGGGATGTGGTCGTGGGTCTCCGGGGTAGGGGAGTAGGTCTCCTCACCGGCCACCTCCTCCATCATGCCCACAATGGTCTCCTCTTCCACGCCGGTCTCCAGGTCGTAGCCCACCCGCTGGGCCATGCCGTTTTTGCTTACGGCGGTGATGATACCCACCACCACGAACAGGCCGCCCACCGCCAGGAAGGGCAGGCCGAACAGCCCCGCCGTGGGGATAATCTGGGTCAGAGCAATGATGACAAACACCGATCCGAAGATCGCCTGAACAACCCCCACCGCCCGGCGCACGGCCCGGGCAGGTCCGGTGGGTTGATACTGGACGGTAAACCGCCCCCGTCTGTGCCGCGCCATAGGATTTCTCCTTTCCGTTGCTGTAAATTCAAGTCTGTTTTGTTTTATTCCTGTAAATTATTCCTCTCCGGACTGGGTTTCCTGGGTCTCAGGTGCCGTCTCAGCGGCCTGAACCTGGTTCTCCTGGGTGGCGTCGCCGCTCTGGGCGTCCTCCTCCCGGTCGGCCAGAGCCAGGGCGATGACCCGGTCGCCCGCCTCCTTGAAGCGCATGACGATGACGCCCTGAGTGGCACGGTTGGAGGTGATCTTCACGTTCTCCACATGGGTGCGGATGAGAATACCCGCCTGGGTGACCACCAGCAGGTCCTCGCTGCCGTCCACCACCTTGATGCCCACCACGGGGCCGGTCTTATCGGTGACGGCGTAGTTCTTGATGCCCACGCCGCCCCGGTTGGTGATGCGGTACTCCTCCACGGGAGTGCGCTTGCCGTAGCCATTCTCGGTGATGGACAGCACGCACTTGCCCGCCCGGGCCCGGGCGGCGCCCACCACGTAGTCGCCCTCCCGCAGGCGGATGCCCCGGACGCCCACGGCGGTGCGGCCCATGGGCCGGACGTCGTTCTCGTCAAAGCAGATGGCCATGCCGTCGTGGGTGGCGATGATAATCTTCCGGGTGCCGTCGGTCTCCCGCACGGAGATGAGCTGGTCGCCCTCCTCCAGGGTGATGGCCCGGATGCCGCTGGCGCGGATGTTCTTCAGGGCGGTGACGGGGATACGCTTGACGGTGCCGTTCTTGGTGACCATGACCAGATAGAGCTCCTCGTTGGAGAAGTCCCGGAAGTGGATCATGGTCTGGACCTTCTCCCCGGGCTCCACCTGGAGGATATTCACGATGTTGGTGCCCTTGGCGGCCTTTCCGCTTTCGGGGATCTGGTAGCCCTTCTTGCGGTAGACCTTGCCGGTATCGGTGAAGAAGAGCAGGTAGTCGTGGGTGGAGGCGGTGAACACGTCGGCCACGCAGTCCTCCTCCCGGGTGGTGATGCCCTTCTTGCCCATGCCGCCCTTACTTTGGGCGGTATACTCGCTCACCGGGGTACGCTTGATGTAGCCCGCCTGGGTGAGGGTAAAGACGCACTGCTCCTCCTCGATGAGGTCCTCAATGTCCAGCTCGTCCTCCACATCCTGGATTTCGGTGACACGGTCGTCACCGTACTTGTCCCGGATGGCGGTGAGCTCGTCCTTGAGGACGCCCCGGAGCATGGCCTCGTCGGACAGCAGGCGCTGGAAGTAGGCGATGCGCTCCTCCAGCTCCTTGTACTCGGCCTGGAGCTTCTCCCGATCGAGACCCTGGAGGGCCTTCAGGCGCATGTCCAGAATGGCCTGGGCCTGGACATCGTCCAGCCCGAAGCGCTCCATCAGCCGCTCCTTGGCGTTGTCATAGGCCTGGCGGATGATGCGGATGACCTCATCAATGTTGTCCTGGGCGATGAGCAGGCCCTCCAGCAGGTGGGCGCGCTCCTGAGCCTTGCGGAGGTCGTAGCGGGTGCGGCGGATGATGACCTGCTCCTGGTAGGCGATGTACTCGTCCAGGATGTGACGAAGGGACAAAATTCTCGGCTGCAGCTTGCCGTTTACCTCCACCAGGGCCAGCATGTTGATGGCGAAGGTGGTCTGGAGCTGGGTCTGGGCAAAGAGGCGGTTCAGCACCACCTGGGGGTTGGCGTCCCGCTTGAGCTCGATGACAATGCGCATGCCGTTGCGGTCGGACTCGTCCCGGATGTCGCTGATGCCCTCCAGCCGCTTGTCCTCCACCTGGTCGGCCATGTTCTTGATGAGCATGCGCTTATTGACCTGGTAGGGGATCTCGGTGATGATGATGCGGGTGCGGTCCTTGCCGAACTCCTCAAACTCGTGGCGGGCCCGGACCATAATCCGGCCCCGGCCGGTGGCGTAGGCCGCCCGGATGCCGCTGCGGCCCATGATAATGCCCTTGGTGGGGAAGTCGGGGCCCTTGATGTGCTCCATGAGGTCAGGGAGGGTGGCCTCCGGGTTATCCAGCACGCAGATGGTGGCGTTGATGACCTCGGTGAGGTTGTGGGGCGGGATGTTGGTGGCCATACCTACGGCGATACCGGAGGAGCCGTTCACCAGCAGGTTGGGGAACCGGGAGGGGAGCACCTTGGGCTCCTTCCGGGTCTCGTCGAAGTTGGGGTCCCAGTCCACGGTGTCCTTCTCGATGTCCCGGAGCATCTCGTCGGAGATTTTGCTCAGACGTGCCTCGGTGTAACGGTAGGCGGCCGGGGGGTCGCCATCGATGGAACCGAAGTTGCCGTGGCCGTCCACCAGCATGTAGCGCATGGAGAAGTCCTGGGCCAGACGGACCAGGGCGTCATACACGGAGGCGTCGCCGTGGGGGTGGTAGCGGCCCAGCACGTCGCCCACGCAGGTGGCTGACTTTTTGAAGGGCTTGTCCGAGGTCAGGTTGTCCTCGTACATGGCGTAGAGGATGCGCCGGTGCACCGGCTTCAGACCGTCCCGCACGTCGGGCAGGGCCCGGCCCACGATGACGGACATGGCGTATTCAATATAGGATTTCTCCATCTCCGGCACCAGGGGCGAGTTCACAATGTGCTGCTCCGGGTAGCGGATCTCCTCGGGATCGTATTGGGGCTTCTTGCTCATGAGTTGTATCTCCTCCTCGTAGGGGCCGGCGTCCCCGCCGGCCCGCTAAGGCTTTCCTGTTTCAAACGGGCGGATGGGGACATCCGCCCCTGCCCGCGTTTCTGTCAGCCGTCCAGTTAAAACGTATCTGCCGCGGGAAGCGTGGAGCGAAGATTTTCAATGGTCCGGCCCCGCCGGACACCATATCTTCACGCTCCACTCTTCACTCTCCACTCTTTAATAATCCAGGTTGACGGCGTACTTGGCGTTCTTCTCAATGAACTCCTTCCGGGGCTCCACCTTCTCGCCCATGAGGATGTTGAAGGTGGCGTCGGCGGCCACGGCGTCGTCCAGCTCGATGCGGCGCAGGGTGCGCTTCTCCGGGTCCATGGTGGTCTCCCACAGCTCGTGGGGGTTCATCTCGCCCAGACCCTTAAAGCGGCTGATGTCCACCTTGGCGTTGGGGTTATCGCCCCGGAGCTCGGCGGCAATCTGTTCCCGCTCGATGTCGTCGAAGGCCACCCGGGTGGTCTTGCCCCGGGTCAGCTTGTAGAGGGGGGGCACGGCGGAGTAGACGTAGCCGTTTTCGATGAGGGGCCGCATGAAGCGGAAGAAGAAGGTCAGAAGCAGGGTGCGGATGTGGGCGCCGTCCACGTCGGCATCGGCCATAATGATGACCTTGTGATAGCGCAGCTTGTTGATGTCAAACTCGTCCCCGATGCCGGCGCCCAGGGCGGTGATGACGGGCTGGAGCTTGTCGTTGCCGTACACCTTGTCCGCCCGGGCCTTCTCCACGTTGAGCATCTTGCCCCACAGGGGGAGGATGGCCTGGAAGCGGCTGTCACGGCCCTGGGTGGCCGAGCCGCCTGCGGAATCGCCCTCGACGATGTAGAGCTCGGTGAGCTCGGGGTTTGCCTCGTTGCAGTCCCGGAGCTTGTCCGGCATGGCGGCGCCGCCCAGAGCGGTTTTGCGGCGGATGGACTCACGGGCCTTGCGGGCGGCCTCCCGGGCCCGGTTGGCGGTGAGGGCCTTGTCCAGAATGGCCCGGCCCACGGCGGGGTTCTCCTCCAGGTAGGTCTCCAGCTTCTCGGAGACGATGGAGTTGACCAGGGTACGCATCTCGCTGTTGCCCAGCTTGGCCTTGGTCTGGCCCTCGAACTGGGCCTCGGTGAGCTTCACCGAGATGACCACGGTGAGGCCCTCCCGGCAGTCCTCGCCGGACACCTTCTCGTCGTCCTTGAGGAGCTTAATCTTGCGGCCGTAGTTGTTCAGTACGTTGGTCAGCGCCCGCTTGAAGCCCTCCTCGTGCATGCCGCCCTCGGGGGTGTGGACGTTGTTGGCAAAGGAGACCATGATCTCGTTGTAGCCGTCGTTATACTGCATGGCTACCTCGGCCATGGAGTCCTCCTTGGCGCCGGACATGTAGATGACGTCGGGGTGGAGGGCGTCCTTGTTCCGGTTGATGTAGGAGACAAACTCCCGGATGCCGCCCTCGTAGCACATGTCGTCCTCCTGCTCCTGGCCGGGGCGCAGGTCCACGGTCTGGATGCGCAGGCCGGCGTTGAGGAAGGCCTCCTCCCGCATGCGGGTGTGCAGGGTCTCGTAGTTATATTCCAGGGTGTCGAACATCTCCGGGTCGGGCTTGAAGGTGACGGTGGTGCCGGTGTGGTCGGTCTTGCCCACCACCTTCATTTCCTGGGTAATCTTGCCCCGGGCAAATTTCATCTCGTAAATTTCCCCGTTTTTGTGGACCTGGACCTCCAGCCACTCGGAGAGGGCGTTCACTACGCTGGCGCCCACGCCGTGCAGGCCGCCGGACACCTTGTAGCCGCCGCCGCCGAACTTGCCGCCGGCGTGGAGGACGGTGAAGACCACCTCCAGGGCGGGCCGCCCGGTCTGGGGCTGAATGTCCACGGGGATGCCGCGGCCGTTGTCGGTGACGGTGATGGTGTTGCCGGGGTTGATGGTCACCGTGATGTCCGTGCAGTAGCCGGCCAGGGCCTCGTCGATGGAGTTGTCCACGATCTCGTACACCAGGTGGTGAAGGCCCGACTCACTGGTGGAGCCGATATACATGCCCGGGCGCTTGCGTACCGCCTCCAGGCCCTCCAGCACCTGAATTTCGCTGCCGCCGTACTCGTGGTCCACCTGGGTGGAGTTCAGCTCGTTCAATTCTTCCGACATAATTTACCTCCAAATCGTTGCGTAACCCGGGGGTCGCCCCCGGCTGGCAGGGCAAAGGGAGTCGGGTCGGAGCCGTGGTTCCGGCCCGGTTCTCCTTGCCTTGCCCGGTGTTTGTTCTATTCAAAGCCCTTCCGTTCCGCCCGGCTCAGCAGGGCGGAGGAGGAGAGCTGGGAAATGTAGACCTTTGGGGGGCTGTCCTTGTCCCCCACCAGCACGAAGGAACGGGGCAGGTCCTCGCCCAGCCAGACGGCCCGGCCCTCGGCCTCCGCCTGCTCCAGAAATTCCCGGGTCTTGTAGGCCCAGCTGGCGTTGTCCAGGTCAAAAATGCCCAGGATGTCCCGGTAGGGCACCACCACCGACTGGCCCAGATGCAGATACATGGCTTGTCCCTCCTTGCTTCACCTGTCGTCAATGACCCTCGGGGTCCAGAGCCGCTTCCACAGCCGCCAGCCCAGCCAGCACCCCAGCGCCAGAGCCACCCCCGGCACGCCGGGGAAGATGACCAGCTGGGTGAGGGGGGAGACGTCATCGCTCTGCCAGTTCTGGAGGCGGACCCAGAGGGCCGCCAAAACGAAGAGGACCGTCAGCAGGGGAGGAAGGAGGCGCCAGATGCGCCGCCGGGGCAGCCGGCAGCACAGGTATTCGCCCACCAGGGCCAGGCCCATGGGGATGAGAAAGAAAATTCCAATGATAATGGGCACCCGCCTGTCCCTCCTAATTTCTGATGTAAACGTGGTTTTCCGTAGGGGCGGCCTTTGGCCGCCTGCTCCAGCCTTCCCCTCGCCTTCGGGTTTTCCGCATTTTCGTAGGGGCGGATATCATCCGCCCGCTCTGCTCTGGAAGGTTGCAGAAGGGGACGTAGGGATTTCGCCTGCGGGCGAGTTTCTTTTGCAGCGGTGCAAAAGAAACCAAAAGACCGCCGGGGGCGGCTCACGGGCATTTTCAATGCCCTATCCCGCCTGTCCCTACCCCCTCTGTCCCTTCGGGACATCTCCCCCTGGCAGGGGGAGTCGGCCCCGGACCCCCATTTATTTACGGGGGAGCCACCAAGGGGCGAGGTTATATCCATCCGGCGCGGGCAAAGGACAGGACACCGTCCTACTGCGCCGCCCGCTGCCGCTCCGTGTTGCTTGAATAGGTACTTACTCCTACAAGAACAGTCGCGCCTAGTTTCCATCCATCGCGTGGCGGTTCAGTGATTGCTCCGCCTCCGTGGCTGGTGCCAGATACGCAAGACTGCCGTGAACACGCACCTGCTCCAGGCCCGCACCCGCCAGCGGTTTCGTAGACCACGGACCCATTCCGCCGCTGGACCTTCCAGGTTACCGTTCCCCCGGGGGGTACATCCAATAGGGGGGACCGCAGTCCCCCCTGATTGGTCGTTTCAAGGGGATGGGGTACCTAGGGGAAGGGGGAAATCGAAATCCCTCTTCCCCTAGGCAGCTCTTTGGTAACTTTCTGTCTGCACAGAAAGTTACTCGCCCGGGGGCGAAATATCCTTTTTACGTTCAGTTTAGCAACAGGATCCGACGGGCGGCCACAGGCCGCCCTACGGAGCATTCCTCTCAGATACCAGATCGGGCAGATCACTTCGTCCCACCAAATAATCCAGCGAAATCCCATAAAAGTCGGCAATACTGACTGCCACAGATAACTGTGGGTCTCGTTGACCTCGTTCATAGTACTGGTACGCCCGAAGGGCAATTCCCAATTCTTGGGCCAATGCCGCCTGAGATATTCCTTGTTTCTTACGCAATTCACAAAGCCGCTGAGAAAAGAGCGACATGGTACAGCACCCCTTGACAGAGCACGTTTGTGCTGCTATTATAATATTATCATAAGCACATTTGTGCTCTATTCGGAGGTCTTTCTATGACGCCGCTTCAACAGACCCTCTATAATTTCTGCCTTCAGCAGCGGGCAGACCAATACCTCGCAGAAAACCAAAAAGAATACGAGGAAAATCTGGCCATGGCCCAGCGTGCCCTAGACCAGTTGGAACAGGCGGGGGACCCCTGGTCCGACTTGGCTCAGCGGGTAGAATATGGCCTGGCAGTAGCGGAGGCCATTGAGAAGGAGGCAGCCTTTTTGGCTGGTCTCTCTCTAGGGCAGGAGCTGGCTCGCATTTGACTTATATCAGCTTCCCGCCCTGGATATGGAAGGCTCTTCCACCCTCCAGCCCCTCTAATTTTTCCTCTTCACAGCAGGTGATAAACACCTGACCGCCTCGGATACGGTTCAAAACAAAGGCCTGCCGCCGGGTATCCAGCTCACTGAGCACATCATCCAGCAGCAGCACCGGCCACTGGCCGGTCTCCTCCTGAAAAATCTCCCGCTGGGCCAGTTTCAGAGACAGTGCCGCCGTCCGGGTCTGCCCCTGGGAGCCGTAGGTCTTGGCGGACAGCCCGCCAATGTCCACCACCACATCGTCCTTGTGGGGCCCGGACAGACACTGCCGGGCATCCAGCTCCGCCTGTCGGTGGCGCTCCTGATGGTCCAGCAGCATGGGCAGCAGCTCCCGGGGGGCCTTCAGCGGGTCGTCCACCGTGGACACCGTCTGATAGCTCAGCCCCAGCTCCTCCCGCCCACCGGAGAAGTCGGCGTGGATGGCGGGGGCGTGCTCCCGCAGCCGCTTCACAAAGTGGGCCCGGTAGTGGATGAGGATGGCCCCGGTCTGAGCCATGCGCAGGTTAAAGTCGTCCAAAGTCTGGAGCAGGGATGGATTTTCCGGCCAGTCCCGCAGAATCCGGGTCTTGTGCTCGTAGAGGCGGTTATATTCCGCCAACGCGGCGGCATACCTGGGCCGCAGCTGGCAGATGGCGCTGTCCAAAAATTTCCGCCTGGCCGCGCCCCCCTCCCGAATGAGGTAGAGATCCTCGGGGCAGAAGAGGACGGTATTGAGAATCCCGCTGAGCTCCCCGGCGGTCTTGAGCCGCACTCCGTTGGAGTGGAGCTGCCGCCCCTTGCCCCGGAAGAGCTTGGCCTCCAGGGTAAAGTCCCGGTCCCGGCTCTCAATCTCCCCCTTGAGAAAGGCGGAGTCCACGCCCATCATGATGAGCTCCCGGTCGTACCGGGCCCGGTGGGACCGGGCGGAAGACAGGTAGGCAATGGCCTCCAGCAGGTTGGTCTTGCCCTGGGCGTTGTCCCCGTAGATGAGGTTCACCCTTGGGTCAAAGGAGGCCTCCAGATGGGCGTAGTTGCGGAAAAAGTCCAGCTCCAGGCCCTTGAGCCTCATGTGACCACCAGCTCCAGCTCCCCGTCAATGGCGGCCGTGTCCCCGGGACGCATCTTCTTGCCCCGCATGGTACAGACCTCGCCGTTGACGGACACCCGGCCCTCCTGGATGATCAGCTTGGCGTCTCCGCCCGTCTCCACCGCGCCGGCAAACTTCAGAAGGTCCTGAAGCTTGATAAACTCGGTGTGAATCTTAATTTCTTCTCTCTGCATACAAACACCACGTTTCCGTCCGGGACAGTTCCTCCGGACTTCTCACGCGTCCGGCTGAGCCGGGCGCTTTTTTAGTTGGCCTTCAGCCGTACCGGCAGCACCATATAGATGAAGTTCTCCTCCCCCTCGGCGGGCAGGATGACGCAGGGAGCCACCCCGGAGGTAAACTCCAGCCGCAGCCGGTCGGCGGGGGCGTTTTTCAGCGCGTCCATCAGGTACTTGTTGTTGAAGCCAATCTCCAGACCCTGGCCGTCACCGGTGACCGGGCACTGGTCGGCGGCGTCGCCGATGGAGGTGCGGGTGGTGATGGACACCATGCCGTCTCCAAAGATGCAGCGCAGGGGGCTTTTCAGCTTCTCGCTGATAATAAGGGACACGCGGTCGATGGACTGGAGCAGGGAACGGGTGTCCACCTCCACGTGGATGGGGTTGTTGCGGGGGATGGCGTTTTTGTAGGGCAGGAACTCGCCCTCCAGACGCCGGGCCACCAGCACCATGTCTCCGGCCCGGAACATGACGTGGCGGGCGCCCTGGGTGATGGTGACGGTGCCCTCGCCGGAGCAGATCTTCTCCACCTCGCTGAGGGCGGAGCCGGGCACCACGAAGGAGAAGCAGGCGTTGCTCTGACGCTCCTCAATGGGCTCGTGGCGGAGGGCCAGGCGGTAGCCGTCCACCGACACCACCGTCAGGCCGCTTTCATCCACATCAAAGAGGGAGCCGGTGTGGATGGGACGGCTCTCGTTGTCGCTGACGGCGAAGAGGGTTTGGGAAATCATGGAGCGCATGGTGGGCTGGGAGAGGACCAGAGCGTTCTGCTGATCCACGGAGGGGAGCTCGGGGAACTCCTCCGGGTCGGTACCCAGAATGTTGAATTCACTCAAACCGCACTTGATGTTGACGGTATAGCCGCTGGAAGAAAATACCACCATGTCGTCGGGCATCTTCCGGACGATCTCGCCGAAGAGGCGGGCGGACAGCACCAGGGAGCCTTTCTCCAGAATTTCAGCCGGAACGGTGGCCTGAATTCCGGTTTCCAGGTTATAGCCGGTGAGCCGGAGGCGATCGCCGGCCTCGATGAGGATGCCCTCCATGGCGGGGATGGAGCTCTTGGCCGCCACCGCCCGGGAGGCCGCCGCCACGGCGGCCGACAGCAGGGCCTTCTCGCAGGAAAATTTCATGGTACTTCCTCCAGTCTGGTTTTCTCTCTCTCCGGGGAGAGGATTAGGATCTTTTTTAGTAACAGTCTTAGTAGGCGAAAAAGATGTGGAAAAGTGTCTCCAGCCTTAGAGCCGCAAGGGAAAGAGCGTCCACAGGCATTGTGGAGGAATTTTGTCACTTTCCACACGCAAGAAAATGAAAGGGAGTTTTCCACTTTTGTCCACAAACATTCCACATTTTACTGTGGAGAACTTGGACAAGGATGGGGATGAAAAATTGAGGGGGTGGGGGATGGTTTCGCCTGCGGGCGACCTACTTTGCCCGTGTCGGCAAAGTAGGCAAAGCGCCGCCGGGGGACGGCGTCTGGAAAAACACTCCGTGTTTTTATGCCGCCTCCCCCGGACCCCCCATTTGTTTTACGGGGGAGCCACCAAGGGGCAAGGTTATGTCCATCCGGCGCGGGCAAAAGACAGGATACCGCTCCTTACGCCGCCCGCTGCGCAGCCGTCGGCGGCTTTGCCGCCTTACGGATGCGGCGTACCCCTTGCGGGTGCTGCCGCTCCGTGTTGGTTGAATAGGTGCTTGCTCCTACAAGAGCGATCGCGCCTGGTTTTCAGATCTCGCGCGGTGGTTCGGTGATCGCCCCACAGGGCGAAACCATCCTCTTCTGTAACCAAAGCGGGCGGATGCTATCCGCCCCTACGGAAATGCGGAAAACCTGAAGGCGAGGGGAAAGGCTTCGTTTGTCCCAGCCTTTTTTATGGGCGCAGAGGCGAAGCGCAGCTTCGCATAAAGTTCTTTGCCAAGCTTTCTTTCAAGAAAGCGTGCGCATCTACGGAGAACTCGTGAGCGGAATAGGCTCTTATTCGTACCGGATATTGATATTTGCGGTAATATCCTTGATGATCTCGGCCTTCTCCGGGTCAGTCTTGACCAGCTCCTCCACACGCTCCAGAGAGTGAAGCACAGTGGTATGGTCACGGCCCTCAAACTCCTTGCCGATCTCCTTCAGAGACAGGTTGGTCATTCGGCGGATGAGGTACATGGCGATCTGCCGGGCCAGGGAGATGTCCTTGGCACGTCCCTGTCCTTTCAGAACGCCGGGCTCGATGTTGTAGAACTTGCAGACCTCGTCAATGATGACCTCGGCGGTGGGCACGATGTCCGACTTGTCCTTGAACATGTCCTTCACGGCCCGGACCACGGTCTCCTTGTCTACGGCGTCGCCCATCAGGTCCTGATAGGCCATAATCTTGTTGACGGTGCCCTCAATCTGCCGCACGTTGGCGGTGATGTTCTCGGCGATGAGCTGGAGCAGGAACTCCGGCAGCTCCACCCCCATGCGGATGGCCTTGTTCTTGATGATGGCCATACGGGTCTCATAGTCCGGGGGCTGAATGTCGGCCAGCAGACCCCATTCGAAACGGGTTTTCAGTCGGTCCTCCAGCCGGAGCATCTCCTTGGGGGGACGGTCGGAGGTAAAGACAATCTGCTTTTTCAGCTCATAGAGGGTGTTGAAGGTGTGGAACATCTCCTCCTGAGTGGAGTCACGGCCGGCGATGAACTGCACGTCGTCCATGAGGAACACGTCGGCGCCCCGGTACTTCTCACGGAACTCCTGGTTGCGGCCCTCCCGGATGGCCTGAATGAGCTCGTTGGTGAAGGTGTCGCCCTTGATGTAGACCACCTTGTAGTCCGGGTGGTTGTCGTGGATGGTGTGGGCGATGGCGTACAGAAGGTGGGTCTTGCCCAGGCCAGACTCGCCGTAGATGAAGAGGGGGTTATAGCTGCGCCCGGGGGCGTCGGCCACGGCCCGTGCGGCGGCGTGGGCGAACTTGTTGGAGGAGCCCACCACGAAGCGCTCAAAGGTGTAGTCCTCGGTGCCGGGGAAGAAGTCCTCCTTCTGGGGCTTCTGATAGGTGTCCAGCTCTCCCTCGGTGAGCACAATCACGTCAAAGTCGGCGGAAAAGAGCTCATGCAGGGCCTTCTGAATGTAGCTGACATACCGGGACGCGATGATGTCCCGCTTGAACCGGGTGGGGGAGTAGAGAATAAAGCGGTCCTCCTCCAGCGCCACGGCACTGGTGTCGTCAAACCAGGTGTTGATGGTGGTGGAGGTCATGTCGGGCTTCATCAGCTCCAAGACCTTGTCCCACACGTCTGCGGCAGGGTTCATGCCCAGTCCTCCTTAAAAACTTGGAAAGCGCCTTCCCTGATGAGAGAAGGCGGCTTAATTCTCCATGAAAAAGTGAGTAGAATTGATCCAATTTATTATACCAAAAACCCGCTCTAATCGCAAGGATTTCGCCCTATTTTTTTATAATAAGGTATCCCCCTTTTTGTGACAGGTTGTGCCGGGCGTTGGAAAGGGGCACAAGATGTTGAAAGAGGTGGGGAGATGGGAGAAAATTTCGGGAAAAGGAACAAAAAAGGTGGTTGACAGCGGGTCCTTGGATCATCTATAATAAGTGGCGCGTCCTTTTGGGGGGCGGAATTTGTCCTACCCGGAGACGCAGCAGACCACACAGACCGCAGCTCCCTTCCGGAGCTGTTGTTGGACCGGGAGAGCCGGTTTAATTCAGATGAGGAGGTGTCCCCCATGCTTCGTACCTATCAGCCCAAGAAGCGCCAGCGTTCCAAGGAGCACGGCTTCCGTAAGCGCATGGCCACCCGCAATGGCCGCAAGGTTCTGGCCCGCCGCCGCGCCAAGGGCCGCGTCCGTCTGACCCACTGATGCCCGGGGCCCTGAGGCCCTGAGCAGGTGAGTTCCGACAGGACCGGATTGGCCACGGAATGGGACGTGAGGACACAATTGGCATACATCGCGCAGGGGCGTGGGAGGTTTTCCCCCGCCCCATACCTGCATACGGAGAAAAATGGGGCCTTGTGCCCCATTTTGTCCCAAAGACCGGAGGAGCGAAATGAAGCACACCGTTGCGCTGAAACAGAATCATGAGTTCCGCCGCCTGTACGCCAAGGGGAAAAGCGCGGTCAGCCCTTACTTTGCCATCTACTGCCGGCAGACCCGCCGCCCATACAGCCGCCTGGGAATTACCACGGGGGTGAAGCTGGGCAAGGCGGTGAAGCGCAACTACGCCCGCCGCCGCATCCGGGAGCTTTACCGCACCAATGAGGACAAGCTCCTGCCCGGCTATGACGTGGTGGTGGTGGCCCGGTACCGTATCCTCACCGGCCAATATGCCGAGGCCCAGCGCAGCTTTCTCCAGCTGATGAAAAAGCTGGGGCTGCTGCAGCAAAAGAAGGAGGGAGGAGCGTGAAAGCGGTCCTCCTGGCCCTGATCCGGTTCTATCAGCGGCAAATCTCCCCCCTGCGCCCCCCGTGCTGCCGGTTTATTCCCACCTGCTCCCAGTATGCCCTGGAGGCGGTGGAGAAGTACGGCGCCCTGAAGGGGGGCTGGCTGGCGCTGCGCCGGGTGCTCCGGTGTCAGCCCTTCCACCGGCAGAAATCCATTGAGTACGACCCCGTACCCTGACCCCCTCTGCCGGCCATCAAATTTATGGAGGTTACATTGTGGGTATTATCCTGACGCCCTTTGCCTGGCTGCTGCTGCGCTTATACGACTTCTGCGGCTACGGCCTGGCCCTGATTCTCTTCGCAATCATCGTCAAGACCATCCTCTTCCCCGTCACTCTGCAGGGCAAGAAGAGCATGATCAAGACCACTATGCTCTCCGGCAAGATGCAGCAGCTGCAAAAGCAGTACGGCAAGGACCGGGAGCGCTACAACATGGAGGTACAGAAGCTCTATGAGCGGGAGAAGGTCAACCCCATGGGCGGCTGCCTGTGGTCCCTCATCCCCATCGTTCTGCTGATGGTGCTGTACTTCATCATCCGTGAGCCTCTGACCTACTTCATGGGCCTCACCGCCGACCAGGTGAAGACCGTGGCGGAGGTCACCGGCATCGCCAACGAGGGTGCCTACCCCCAGATCGCCATGGCCAGCGCCCTTGGTGTTCCTGAGGTTCTCTCCAAGGTTCAGGCTGCCCTGGGCGAGGCTGGAAGCAATCTCTTTGCCATGGATTTCTCCTTCCTGGGCATCAACCTGGCCAACACCCCCAGCTGGAAGTTCTGGGAGGGCGGCCTGAGCTGGGCGTCCGTGGGTCTGTTCCTGCTGCCCCTGGTGTCCACCGCTGTCTCCTTCCTGTCCATGAAGGTGTCCATGGAGACCAACAAGATCAACCAGCAGACCCAGAACAGCCAGATGGACCGCACCAACAAGACCATGATGTATACCATGCCTCTGGTCTCTCTGTGGATCGGCTACACTGTTCCCGCCGGCCTGTCCATCTACTGGATTGCCCAGTACTTCGTTACCATTGTTCAGGAAATTATCTGCTCCAAGATGCTCAAGAAGGACTACGAGGCCGCCCGTAAGGCTGCCGAGGAGCGTGAGCGTCAGGAGAAGGAAGACGAGAAGCGCCGCAAGGAGGAGGCTCGTCTGGAGCGTGCCCGCCGCCTTGAGGAAGAGAAGAAGAACCGCGGCAAGAAGAAGTCCGGTCAGAAGAAGAACGACGAGCCCGAGCAGGAGGGCGTGAATAAGAACGACAGCCGGGAGGGCATCCGTGCCTATGCCCGCGGCCGTGCCTATATTCCCGACCGCTTTGGCGGCGTGACCCCCTACAAGGACCCCGATGAGCTCATGTGGGCCCAGCTTCAGGCCGCTGAGGAGAAGCGGAAGAAGAAGAAGGGGGAGGCCAAGGAGGAGACTCCCGCCCCCGCCCCCGAGCAGGTCCAGGAGCAGACCGCCCCCGAGACCGCTGAGACCCAGGCTCTGGAGAGCGCCCCCGCCGAGGAAGCTGCCCCGGTGGAGGAGACCGCTGCCCAGACCCCTGCCGCCCCTGAGACCGAATCTGCCGCTCCTGTGGAGATGGAAGAGGTCGAGGTTGAGGTGGAACAGGTCGAGGTAGAAGTGGACGACCAGGATGACCACAAGGAGGGTGTCTGACCATGAGAAAGTGGATTGAGACCACCGGGCGTTCTGAGGAGGACGCCATTGCGGCGGCTCTGTTCCAGCTGGGTCTGGAACGGGACGACGTGTCGGTGGAGGTAATGGAGCGTGCCAAGTCCGGATTTCTGGGCTTCGGCAGCAACCCGGCCAAGGTCCGGGTGAGCTATGAGGAGGAGAACGGGGTACCCAAGCCCATCAAGGACCCCCTGGAGGAGGACCTGTTCGCCGCCGTGAAGGAGGAGGCCAAGCCTGCTCCCGCAGTGGAGAAGAAGCCCGCCCCCGCCCCTGTGGAGGAGACGGTGATTGCCGCCGCTCCTGTCCAGGAGGAGGCGAAGGAGGAGGCCCCTGTGGAGGAGGAGACCATCCTGGCTGCCAAGCCCGGCTGGGAGCCCCCCAAGCCCCGCCGTGAGGCCCGGCCCCGCCGGGAGCGGCAGGAGAAGCCCCGCGCCCCCAAGAACGAGCTGCAGGAGGGGGATGAGGTTATCATCGGCGCTCAGGAGCCCCGTCCGGCTCCCGCCCCCATTCTGGACCCGGCCAGCCCGGACGACCAGAAGGCCCAGCAGATTGTGACCTTCCTCACCGGCCTGCTGGAGCGGCTGGAGGTGGAGGCTGTGCCCCAGGTGCTGGGCGGCCCCGAGACGGGGTATAAGGTGATTCTCCAGGGTACCGGCCTGGGCGCCATCATCGGTCGCCGGGGCGAGACCCTGGATGCCATCCAGCAGCTGACCAACTACGCCGTCAACCACGGCCAGTCCAAGCGGGTCCGCATCCATGTGGACGCCGAGGGCTACCGGGCCAAGCGGGAGGAGTCCCTCCAGCGCCTGGCGGTGAAGGTGGCGGGCAAGGTGGTCAAGTACCGCAAGAACATGACCCTGGAGCCCATGAACGCCTATGAGCGCCATGTGATTCACTCCGCCCTCCAGGATTATCCCGGTGTTACCACCTATTCCACCGGTGTGGAGCCCAACCGCCGCACCGTGGTGGCCTACGCCCCCGATAAGCGCTGAGGCTGTTTTTCCATGATTTTATGTGAGCGCCTGCTGTTGCCGTGTCCCGGCCCGGCAGGCGCTCCCGCTTTCTTGAAAGAAAGCTTGGCAAAGAACGTTATGCGAAACTTCGTTTCGCTTCTGAGCCCGTAAGGAAAAACTGGGGCAGACACGGCATTTCCCCTCGCCTTCGGGTTTTCCGCATTTTCGTAGGGGCGGATATCATCCGCCTGCTTTGGCAGGTTTCAGAAAGGGACGTGGAGATTTCGCCTGCGGGCGACCTACTTTGCCCGTGTCGGCAAAGTAGGCAAAACGCCACCGGGGGATGGCGTCTCGAAAAACACTCCGTGTTTTTATGCCGCCTCCCCCGGACCCCCGTTTGTTTACGGGGGAGCCACCAAGGGACTTTGTATCTCCATCCGGCGCGGGAAAAAGACAGGACACCGTTCCTTATGCCGCCCGCTGCCGCTCCATGTTCCTTGAACAGGTGCCTACTCCTACAAGAGTTGTCGCGCCTGTTCTTCTGCCCTCGCGGGGCGGTTCGGTGCTCGCTCCGCCTCCGTGGCGGGTGCCAGATATGCAAGACTGCCGTGAACATGTACTGGTTCTAGGTCCACACCCGCCGACGTTTTCAGCGACCGCAGGCCTATTCCGGCGCAGAAGTTTCCAGGTTACTGCCAACCCCAGGGGGTACATCCAATAGGGGGCCGAAGTGGGAACCCAATGGAAGCCCAGCGCAGCGGGTTCCATTGGGAGAGGACGAGCGACGGAATGAGTGAGCCTTGCCCTTTAGGGCGAGGCGAAGGATATGAAGTCCGCGAGGACGAGGTTGGTCGTTTCAAGGGGATGGGGTACCTAGGGGAAGGGGGAAATCGAAATCCCCCTTCCCCTAGGCAGCTCTTTGGTAACTTTCTGTCTGCACAGAAAGTTACTTGCCCGGAGGCGAAACATCCTAATCCCCCGTCTCACCCGCAGGCGAAATATCTCCTATCAATTCACAAATGGTGAGATAGTTATTTAAAAATTTTACGAAGGGAGCCCCGCCATGCCCACACCGCTATACGACGCATTGAAGGTCTACGTCTCCAAAGCCCACGCCCGGTTCCACATGCCAGGCCACAGCGGGAATTTTCTCCCCGCCCCGGAGCTTCAGCCCCTTGTCCCTCTGGACGTGACCGAGGTGCCCGGCACGGGCAACCTCTACGAGGCGGGGGAGCCCTTTGACTCCGCCCAGGCCCTGTGGGCCCAGGCCGCTGGCTTTGACCACTGCCAGTTCCTCACCGGCGGATCCACCATGGGTCTGCATACCGGCCTTGCCCTGCTGGCCCAGCCCGGCTCCACGGTGCTGGTGGACCGGGGCTGCCACCGCTCGGTGTTCCACGCCATGGCTCTGCTGGATCTCCACCCGGTGTACCTGGAGCGCCCCTGGCGTTCCGGGGAGAACCTCACCGGTCCCTTTACCCCGGAGCAGGTGGCAACGGCCCTGGAGAACCACCCGGAAATCAAAACGGTCTGTATTACCTCTCCCACATATTCCGGTGTGTTGTCGGATATCCCCGCCATTGCCCGGGAAATCCACGCCCACGGCGGGCGGCTGCTGGTGGACGGCGCTCACGGCGCCCACCTGCCTTTCCTGGGTGTGGACGCCTTTGGGGAGGCAGACTGCGTGGTGGTCTCCGCCCATAAGACCCTCCCCGCCATGGGCCAGACCGCCCTGCTTTTTACCCAGGGATTGGACCCCGACCGGGTGCGGCGGATGGCGGCGGTGTACGGCACCTCCAGCCCCTCCTATCCCATGATGGCTTCCCTGGATCTGGCCCGGGATTGGCTGGAAGGGGAGGGGAGAGAGGCCTATCTCCGTACGGCTCAGAGGGTAACCCAGCTGCGGGAGAAATTCCCCAGCCTGCGCCCTGGCCCCGGCTTTGCCCTGGACCCCTGCCGTTTCACCCTGAAGGTGCAGGACGGCCCCGCCTTTGCCCGGGCCCTGGAGGAACGGGGGATTTACCCGGAGATGGAGGACGGGGGCCATGTGGTGTTCATCTGCACCGCCTGCCACCGGGAGGAGAACTTCCACCGCCTGCAAGCGGCTTTGGAGGAGCTGAAGGACGGTCTGGGGGACTGTTCGCCCCTGCCCGCCCCGCCCCTGCCGGAGCAGGTCCGCACCCCCCGGGAGGCCCTCTTTGCTCCCACGGAGACCCTGCCTCTGGAGGCCTGTGAGGGCCGCATCGCCGCCGCCCCCCTGGCGCCCTATCCCCCCGGCGTGCCGGTGGTGGCCCCCGGGGAGCGCATTGGGAAAAAAGAACTTTCTTATTTGGCCCGGATCGGCTATAATAATTCCAGAGTGGCCGTCCTGAAGGACTGAGCCATCACCCAAGGGGCGGATTGTGGAAAACATGCCCCCTTTGATACACCTGCCCCAGGGGCAAAAAGCGAGGATACAACCATGGATGTTTCAGCCCTGGCGGGCAACCCCCGCCTGAAGGAGCTGCTCTCCCAGCGGGAGGAAGGGCGTGGCCTGTCCCACGCCTATCTCATCTCCGGCCCTGCGGGGTCGGGGCGGCACACCCTGGCCCGGCTGCTGGCCCAGGCCATGCTGTGCCAGGGGGCCCACAAGCCCTGTGGACAGTGCGGGCCCTGCAAAAAGGTGGCCGCCGGCATCCACCCCGATGTCATTGTGGCCTCCGGGGATGGGGACAAGCCCATCAGTGTGGACCAGGTACGTTCCCTGCGGGCGGACGCCTACGTGCGGCCCAACGAGGGGGAGCGGAAAATTTATCTGCTGGAGGGGGCGGACCGGATGAACGCCGCCGCCCAGAACGCCATGCTCAAGCTGCTGGAGGAGGGCCCGGAGTACGCCGCCTTCCTGCTGCTGGCGGAAAATGCCGGGGCCGTGCTGCAGACGGTGCGCTCCCGGTGTGAGGAGCTGTCCCTCACCCCCGTGAACCCCAAAGAGGCGCTGGCCTGGCTGGAGGGGCGCTTCCCGGAAAAGAGCCGGGAGGAGCTTCAAAAGGCAGCTCTGGACTGCCAGGGCCTGCTGGGCCGGGCGGTGGAGGCCCTGGAGGGGGGCGGCGAGGCCAGCCGGGAGCGGAGCGCCCTGGCGGCGCGGCTGTGCGACGCCCTGGCGGGGACGGACGAGGCGGCTCTCTTTGAGGCCTCCATGGTGCTGGACAAGCTGGGGAAGGAGGAGCTGCCCCGCTTCCTGGACGAGCTGGAGGCCCAGCTGGGGGCCCGTGCCGCCCAGGGCGGCGACCGGAAGCGGCTGCTCCGGGGTGTGGAGCTGGTGCGTACCCTGCGGGGCGCGGCCCGGCTCAACGCCAATCCGGGCCAGCTGGCGGGCTGGCTGTGTGCGGGCATGTTCTGTCCCGATTGAAGGCCGGGGATGACCCGGAAGTAAGGAGCGAAGGAACGCATGATTGAGATTATCAGCGTCCGCTTTAAAAGCGGCGGCAAGCAATACTATTTTAACCCCGACGGACGGCAGTTCCAGGAGGGGGACGGGGTCATTGTGGAGACCTCCCGGGGAGTGGAGCTGGGCACCTGCAGCCAGGGCAACACCCTCATTGACGAGATGGAGCTCACCGCTCCTCTCCGCCCGGTGATCCGGGCGGCCACCGAGGAGGACCACAAGACCCTGGAGAAGAACAAGGAGAAGGAGGCCAAGGCCTTCCAGATCTGCCAGGAGAAGATTGCCCAGCACGGCCTGGACATGAAGCTGGTGGATGTGGAATATAGCTTTGAGGGCAACAAGGTGCTCTTCTTCTTCACCTCGGAGGGCCGTGTGGACTTCCGGGCCCTGGTGAAGGACCTGGCGGGGGCCATTCACGCCCGCATCGAGCTGCGGCAGATCGGCGTGCGGGACGAGGCCAAAATGCTGGGCGGCCTGGGTATCTGCGGCCGTCCCTTCTGCTGCAGCCAGTTTTTGGACGAGTTCCAGCCCGTGTCCATCAAGATGGCCAAGACCCAGAATCTGTCCCTGAACCCCACCAAGATTTCCGGCACCTGCGGGCGGCTGATGTGCTGCCTGAAGTATGAGCAGGAGGCCTATGAGGATCTGGTAAAGAGCGCCCCCAAGCAGGAGTCCTTTGTAGAGACCCCTGACGGGGCGGGTACGGTGTCCAGCGTGAACCTGCTGCGCCAGACGGTGCAGGTGCGGCTGGAATCCGATCCGGAGAGCCCCAAGTGCTACCACAACTGCGAGCTGTGCGTCATCCGCAACGGCAAGGGCAAGCGGCCGGAGGGCTATGTGCAGCCCCCCCTGGAGGAGCTGGCCAAGCTGCGCCGTCCCACCGAGGAGGAAACCCCGGTGATTCAGCCCCAGGAGGGCAGCCTGGCCGCCGCTCTGGAGGCGGTGTTCCAGCGCAGTGCTCAGACCAGCGCCGCCCCTGCGCCCGCGCCTGTGCCTGCCCCCGCCCCTGTTTCCGGGGAGGAGGAGGCCGGGGAGGAGGAAAAGCCTGCCCGCCGCCGCCGTCGCCGCAGCCGCCGTCCCAGAGGGGAGGGCGCTGCTCCCGCCGAGGGCGGAAGCGAGGTGCGTCCCGCCCGGGAGGAGGGAAACGGCCAGAGCCGCCGTTCCCGGCCCGCCCAGGCGGCCCCCAAGGCTCCCGCGCCCCAGGGTGAACGCAGCGGAGAGGGTGCGCCCAGCGGTGAGAAGCGGCCCCGCCGCCGTCGCCGCCGCTCCCGTGGAGGAGGGGCCAAGCCCGAAGCGCCCACGGCGGAATAAATTCAAATACCAACTGCGGGCTCCGGCAGCATAGCATGCCCCGGAGCCCCTTTTGCCCCCTCCCTCTGGCGGGAGGAAGGGGAGTGTTCCGGGAGAGAGGAAGTGTGGCCATGGAGGGGTTTTTCAACGCCCTGTCCGCCTCGCTGGTGCTGCTCATGATTATGTCGGTGGGCTATTTCATGGGCAGGCTGGGCTGGATGACCCAGCGGGAGAAGAATTTTATCAGTAAGTATGTGGTGAACATTGCCGTCCCCTGCAACTGTGTGGCGGGGCTTTTGAACAACCTGGACCACGACAGTCTGGCTCAGGCGGCGCTGATGGTGGCCTGCGGCCTGCTGGGGGTGGGGACCACCCTGCTCCTCTCTGCGGTGCTGGGCTGGCTGCTGCGGCTGCCCCGGGAACGCCGGGGCGTCTTTGTGGTGATGGCGGGCTTTTCCAATACCCTGTTCATCGGTATCCCCGTGTCCACCCAGCTCTTTGGGGACGCCTGCATGCCCTACCTGATGCTCTACTACCTGGCCAACACCACCTTCCTCCAGTCCGCCGGCTTCATGCTGGTGGAGCACGCAGGCACCAAGCCGGGAGGCAAAACCACGGTGGGCGGCTTCCTCAAGGACCTCTTCTCCAAGCCCCCCATTGTGGCGGTGCTGTTTACCATCCTGCTCCTGCTGCTGGACCTGCGCCTGCCCCAGCCGATTATGAAGTTTGCCGGGTACATCTCCGATTCCGTCTCCCCGCTGGCCCTTATTTACTGCGGCTTTATTGTCTATGAGGTGGGGCTAAAGAACCTACGGCTTATGAAGGGACTGCCCACCATGCTGGTGATGCGCCTGGCCGTCGCCCCGGTGATCTGTCTGGGGTTCTGCCGCCTGTTCGGCATGACCGGCCTGCCTCTTAGCGTGTTCCTGGTGGAGTCCGCCCTGCCGGTGCCCAGCCAGGTAACGGTGATGGCCGGAGCCTTCGGCGCCGACGAGCGCTATGCCGCCGTGGGATCCACCCTGTCCACCCTGGCCAGCTTTATCACCATTCCCGTTCTCATGCTCATTATTGGTTAAATATAAGGTTACATAAAACGGTCGGACCGTCCTCAACAGAACGGTCCGACCGCTTTTTTGGTTTTATTGGTTCAGCAGAAGGTGTTTTCCAAGGTGCCGATGCCCTCAATGGTGACGGACACCTTGTCCCCTGGGCGGAGCCACTGTTTCTGGTCCGCCGGGTAGCCCTGCATCACCCCGGAGGGAGTGCCGGTGAAGATAATATCCCCGGGCAGGAGGGTGAAGTGGCGGGACAGGTCGGCGA
This sequence comes from Pseudoflavonifractor sp. HNCC25GI2, assembly GCF_058136395.1. Taxonomy (NCBI): domain Bacteria; kingdom Bacillati; phylum Bacillota; class Clostridia; order Eubacteriales; family Oscillospiraceae; genus Pseudoflavonifractor; species Pseudoflavonifractor sp. HNCC25GI2. The sequence continues at coordinate 76,589 of NZ_JBYUOW010000009.1, read as the reverse complement.
TGATCTCCGCCAGGGAGAAGATCATGTCGCTGGTGTTGGAATTCTGGCGCAGCTCCCCGTTGACGGTGGAGGAGATGTCCAGATTCTGGGGGTCCAGCTCGCCGGCAGGGACCAGACAGGGTCCCACCGGGCCGAAGCCGTCCAGGGACTTGGACAGCACCCACTGGTTGCCCCGGGCAAACTGAAGGTCCCGGGTGGACAGGTCGTTGCCGCAGGTATAGCCGTAAACATAGCTTAGCGCCTCCTCCGGGGAGACGTTCCGGGCAGGTTTTCCCATTACAGCTACCAATTCTGCCTCATAATCATACTCTTTGTATTCATCAGGCAGCTTGATGCAGTCCCCGTGGGCGGCCAGGGCGGTGGAAAACTTGTTGAACAGCACCGGGGCAGGGGGGAGGGGGAGGTTGCATTCCTTGGCGTGCTGGCGGTAGTTGAGGCCGATGCACAGGATCTTGGAGCTGTTGGTGACCACCGGGGCCAGGGGGGCGGTGGTGAAGCACTGGGCGCCCTCACACAGGGTGTTCAGGGCTTCCAGGCCCTCCGCGCCCTGGGCGATGGCCTCCTCCATGGTGGTGGGGACGGCGAGCCCACGGCGGGCTCCCTCGGCGGCCACATCCACAATGCCGCCCTCCGTCATAAGCCCCAGGGCCGGGGCGTTGTCCTTCCAGAATTGTACCAGCTTCATGGTGTGTTCCTCCTGACAAAATAGAATGGGGATGCCTTCAGCCGGTCACCAGGTCAAAGACCAGGCGGATGACCAGCAGGGTGAGAACGACAAAAAACATGGGTCGGATGACCCGGGCGCCATTTTTCAGGGCCAGGCTGGAGCCGATGTAATTGCCCGCAATGCCGCACAGGGCGGCGGGGATGCCCACCGCCCAAACCACCTCCCCCGCCAGGGCAAAGGTGATGAGGGAGGCCACATTGGAGGCCGCATTGGCCACCTTGGTGTTGCCCGAGGCGGTGAGCAGGTCAAACTTGCAAATACCGGTGAAGGCCAGCATCAGAAAGGTGCCGGTGCCGGGGCCAAAAAATCCATCGTAGGTGCCCAGGGCAATTCCAATGGCCAGCACCATGACAATGAGCTGCCGGGTGGAAAACCGGTGGGAGCCGTTCTCCGTGCCGAATTCACCCTTAAACAGCAGGAACAGGGCCATGATGGGGACCACAATGAGCATCAGGTAGTAGAGATAGCGCTCGGGCATAATCAGATTCAGCTGCACCCCCAGCCAGGCCCCGGCCAGAGCGCCAGCCCCGCCGAACAGGGCGCTGGGGAGGTGAATCCGCCCCTGTTTGAAAAAGCGGTAGGTGGACAGCAGGGTGCCGAAGGTGTTGCCGCACTTGTTGGTGGCGGAGGCCGCGTGGGCGGGCAGACCGGCCAGCAGATAGGCGGGCAGGGTGATGAGGCCTCCCCCTCCGGCCACCGCATCCACGATGCCGCCGAGAAAGACCAGGGGACAGACAATGAGTAACGTTTCCAACAGCTGTTGGGGCGGCATGGCAGTTACCTCCGAAATTAAAATCTCCCCGGCCACATCACAGGCGGGCCCTGATGAAAAAGGGGAGGGTGGAATCTAGGTGTTCCGTTCAAAAAAACAGGAGGAGAACCCCGTTTTGGCGGTTCTCCTCCTGCCTGTTTCAACGACAGAGGCAAAACGAAGTTTTGCACAAAGCTTTTTTGCCTACTTTTTTCTCGAAAAAAGTAGGTTACTCCTGGGGATCGTCCTGCTCCTTGCGGGTGACAGCGATGCTCAAATCATCCAGCTGCTTATCATCCCTCCCCGCAAAATTCTATTTTGCGGGGACCCCTCGGGATTTCAAATGCTCGGGCGAAGTGAATGGCCCAGGCCACCTTCTCTTGCCCCATTTTGGGGCAATTCACCTTGTTCGCCCTGCGCAAATCTCCGCCTTCGGCTTCGATTTTACGCGCCAAAGGGCGCGCCCCACGTGCCGTGGGGCCCCTTTGTGGATGACAAGAGGGAAGAATCAGGCTTCGGGTTCATCCTGCTCCTTGCGGGTGACAGCGATGGACAGATCATCCAGCTGCTTGTCATCCACAAAGTCGGGGCAGGCCATCATCAAATCGGAAGCATTCTGCACCTTGGGGAAGGCGATGACGTCCCGGATGGAGCTGGCGCCGGCCATGAGCATGCACAGACGGTCCAGGCCGTAGGCCAGGCCGCCGTGGGGAGGCGCACCGAACTTGAAGGCGCCCACCAGGTGGCCGAAGCGCTCCTGAATGTCCTCCTCGGAGATGCCCAGGGCCTGGAAGGCCTTCTCCTGCATCTCGGGGGTGTTAATGCGGATGGAGCCGCCGCCCAGCTCGGTGCCGTTCAGGACGATGTCGTAGGCACGGGCGCGGCAGTTGGCCTTGTCGGAGAGAATCTTGTCCTCGTCCTCCACCATGGGGGCGGTGAAGGGGTGGTGCATGGCCTGATAGCGGCCCTCCTCCTCGCTCCACTCGAACATGGGGAACTCGGTGACCCACAGGAACTTGAAGTCCTTGGGGTCCAGGATGCCCAGCTGACGGGCCACCTCGCAGCGCAGGGCGCCCAGGGCGGCCCACACCACGGTGTTCTTCTCGTCGCCCACAATGAGCACCAGGTCGCCGTCCTTGGCGCCGGCCCGGCCCAGAATGGCTTTGTTCTCCTCCTCGGTGAGGAACTTGGCGTAGGAGGAGGTCATCTGGCCGTCCACCAGGCGGGCCCAGGCCAGACCCTTGGCCTTGTAGGTCTTGACGAAGTCCACCAGCTTGTCAATCTTCTTCCGGGGGAAGTCACCGGCGTGGCCGTTGACGTTGATGAGGCGCACGGAGCCGCCCGCCTGGACGGGGCCGGAGAACACGCCGAAGCCGCAGTCCTTCACGATGTCGCTGATGTCCTTCAGCTCAAAGCCGAAGCGCAGGTCGGGCTTGTCGGAGCCGAAGCGATCCATGGCCTCCTGCCAGGGCATACGCTGGAAGGGGGTCTGCACGTCCACATCCAGGACCTCCTTGAAGACCCGCTTCAGGAAGCCCTCCTGGATGGACATGATATCGTCCTCGTTGACGAAGGACATCTCCAGGTCGATCTGGGTGAATTCCGGCTGACGGTCGGCACGCAGATCCTCGTCCCGGAAGCAGCGGGCGATCTGGAAGTAGCGGTCAAAGCCGGAGAGCATCAGCAGCTGCTTGTACTGCTGGGGGGACTGGGGCAGGGCATAGAACTTGCCCGGATGGACCCGGGAGGGCACCAGATAGTCCCGGGCGCCCTCGGGGGTGGACTTGGTGAGGATGGGGGTCTCAATCTCCAGGAAGCCCTGCTCGTCGAAGTAGTCCCGGGCAATCTTGGTGATCTTGTGGCGGGTGGCGATGGCCTGCTGCATCTCGGGGCGGCGCAGGTCCAGATAGCGGTACTTCAGGCGCAGCATGTCGTTGGCCTTGGAGTGCTCCACAATCTCAAAGGGCGGGGTGTCGGACTTAGCCAGCAGGCGCAGCTCGGTCACGTACACCTCCACATCGCCGGTGGCGATCTTGTTGGTCTTGCTCTCGCGCTCCCGGACGGTGCCCACCGCGGCCACCACGAACTCGGCGCGCAGGGAGGCCGCCTTCTCAAAGATGGCCTTGTCGGTGCTGTCGTCGAAGGACAGCTGGATGAGGCCGGTGCGGTCCCGCAGGTCCACAAAGATGAGGCCGCCCAGGTCCCGCTGCCGCTGCACCCAGCCGCACAGGGACACGGTCTTGCCCGCGTCGCTCAGTCGAAGGTCTCCGCAGTAATGGCTGCGGTGGAAACCCTGAAGATTATCCACAAAAATCAACTCCAGTTTGTATTATTGAATTAAAATATTCCAAATAGAAATGGAATTATCTCAAATATTTTCCCCAATACCATCAGGTGGACGCAGAGGCGAAGCGGCAGCTTCGCAAAAAGTTCTTTGCCCAGCTTTCTTTCAAGAAAGCTGGTCGCCCTTGTCCAGGATGGGGGTGCCCTGGTTGAGCTCCACCAGGCCGGCCTGGATGTGGGCCAGAGCGTCGGCGGGGGACAGCTTCACCTGCTCGCCGGAGCGCATGTTCTTCACGGCACACACACCGGCGGCAATCTCCTCCTCGCCCAGGAAGATGACGTAGGGCACGCCCAGCTTGTCGGCGTAGGACATCTTCTGCTTGAACTTCTTCTGCTCGCCGTAGATCTGCACCCGGACGCCCTGGTTGCGCAGGGTGGTGGCCAGGGAGATGGCGGGAGCCATGTCGTCGGTCATGGGCAGGATGAGGGCGTCGGCGGGGGCGGTGTTCAGCTGGTCGTTCAGGTAGCCCTGGTCCTCCAGCACGAAGAACAGGCGGGTGAGGCCGATGGAGATGCCCACGCCGGGCAGCTGCTTCTCGGTGTAGTACTCGGCCAGGTTGTCGTACCGGCCGCCGGAGCAGATGGAGCCGATTTCGGGGTGATCCAGCATGGTGGTCTCATAGACGGTGCCGGTGTAGTAATCCAGTCCCCGGGCGATGGTCAGGTCCACGGCGAAGTTGGCCTCGGGCACACCGAAGGCGGCCAGGTTGCGGGTGACGGTGTTCAGCTCGTCCAGGCCCTCGTCAAAGAGGGGGTGACGGCCGCGGTAGGCCTCCAGGGCCTTCAGGACCTCCTGGTTGGAGCCGGTGATGGCGATGAAGTTCATGATTTCGGCGGCCTGCTGGGTGGTGAGGCCGATTTCCTCGCCCATGAGGAGCTCCCGCACCTGGGGGGCGCCGATCTTCTCCAGCTTGTCCACGGTGCGCATGATGAGGCCGGACTTGTGGGTCAGATCCAGCATGGCGTAGAAGCCGTTGAGCACCTTGCGGTTGTTCACCCGGATCTGGAAGCGCTTCAGGCCCAGGGAGGTGAAGGTGCGGTAGATGATGGCGGGAATCTCGGCGTCGTTGGAGATGTCCAGCTTGCCGTCGCCGATGATGTCAATGTCGGCCTGGTAGAACTCGCGGAAGCGGCCGCGCTGGGCGCGCTCGCCCCGGTAGACCTTGCCGATCTGGAAGCGGCGGAAGGGAAAGGCCAGGTTGGCGTAGTTGAGGGCCACGTACTTGGCCAGGGGGACGGTCAGGTCAAAGCGGAGGGACAGGTCGCTGTCGCCCTTGGTGAAGCGGTAGATCTGCTTCTCGGTCTCGCCGCCGCCCTTGGCCAGCAGCACCTCGCTGGCCTCGATGAGGGGGGTGTCCAGGGGAGTGAAGCCGTAGAGGGAGAAGGACTCCCGGATGATGGCGGCCATGCGGTCAAACTGAATCTGCCGGGCGGGGAGAAGCTCCATGAAACCGGACAGGGTACGAGGCTGAACAATACTCATAAGAAAAGCAATCCTTTCTGAATTGGTTTTTTGAAGTGCGGCGGAGGACACAACACCTCCGCGGCGGCATAGGGCCGCTTCCTTTCATTATCCTTCCCCTTGGGGAAGGTGGTGCTTGTGGAAACACACAGGAATGACCAACATCAGAAAAACTCCTTTCTCCCCGCCCCGCTTTCTTGAAAGAAAGCTTGGCAAAGAACTTTATGCGAAGCTTCGCTTCGCCTCTGCGCCCGTAAGGAGGGGGGTGGGCAGACACGGCTCTTCCCCTCGCCTTTGGGTGTTCCGCAGGTTCGTAGGGGCGGATATCATCCGCCCGGCAGGGTCTGGTAATGCCATCTGGGGTAGGGGGGATGTCCCCATACGCCCGCAGAGGGCGGCTTTCCGCTTTTCCGTAGGGGCGGATATCATCCGCCCGTTAGGGTTTGGTGATGCCATCTGGGGTAGGGGTGGATGTCCTCATCCGCCCGCCCGGGGCTGCACCCGGCTTTGTGTTGTGCAGGGGTGCGGGGTTGGGTTTGGTTCATACGAGAGTAGAGTACCCAATCCTGGGGAAAAAAAGAGCGCTCTCATCCCATAATTGGGACGAGAGCGCGAACACGCTTCGTGGTGCCACCCAATTTCAGGCGCTGCAAAGCGCCCCTTTCGCCTTCTGTTGCGGGAAGGAGACCGCACCCGTCTCCGGGCCCGCTGCTGACGCTGTCTTCCTCCGGGCCATTTCCCCAAAACCCTTTCAGCCGAGGGGGTTTCTCTCTGTTGGGCGGTAACCGGGCTACTCATGCGCCGTCACGGCGGTGGATGGACTTAATGCTACCCCAAAATGGGGAAAAAGTCAAGTCTTACAGGGCAAAGGGGACCCGGTTAGGGTTCATAACCTCGCGCCAGTCCAGGTCGCCCCGCGCCAGGCCGTGGATGAGAAGCTCGGCGGTAGCCACGTTGGTGGCCATGGGGACGGAGTGCTGGTCGCACAGGCGGGAGATGTAGAGGATATCCTTGTCCATCTCGTTATCCAGGGGGGAGTTGAAGAACAGGACCATGTCGATTTCGTTGTAGACGATGCGCTGGCCAATCTGCTCAATGCCGCCGTGCTCATGGGACAAAAACAGGCTGACGGGCAGCCCGGTGGCCTCGGCAACCATACGGCCGGTGGCGTTGGTGGCGCAGACGGTATGCTTGGACAATACGCCGCAGTAGGCGGTGCAGAACTGAACCATAAGGTCCTGCTTTTTGGTATGGCTCATCAGTGCGATGTTCACGGTGGCATTACCTCCTTCATGTAAGTACCTATGGCCGTTGGGCCAAGAAAATTCATCGGATGCGCATAATGGGGACCTGGCGGCCCTCCAGACGCTGGGCAATGTTCCAGCAGGCCAGGGTGGCGCCCTTCCGCTCCAGGGTGGCCAGAGGCACGCCCCGGTTGGCGGCCAGCATTACCCGCGGGTCCTCGGGGACCACGCCCATGAGGGGGAGCCCCGCGGTGTCCATGGCGTCGTCAATGGTGGTGCGCAGCTTGTGCAGAAGCTTGGGCTGAATCCGGTTCATCACCAGATGGACCTGGTTCAGGTGGGCCAGAGCCAGCACGGTGCGCTGTGCGTCCCGCAGGGAGGAGGTGTCGCTGGTGGCCACGACCAGCGCCCGGTCGGCGCCGCAGGCGGCCATGCGGAACCCCACACCCAGACCGGCGGGGGAGTCAATGAGAATGGCGTCGTAGAGGGAACGGGCGGTGTCCAGCAGGGCGCGGATTTTGCTTGCGGTGAGCCCGCTGGGCAGGGACATGGGCGCGGTGAGCAGAGAAAGACCGGGCAGCGCGGGATGGTTCACTGCGGCGCGGGCCAGGGGGCAGTAGCCCATGGCCACGTCCGTAAAGTCCATCAGCGCCCGGTCGCTCAGGCCCAGAGAGATGTCCAGATTACGAAGGCCAATGTCCATATCGATGCACAGAACCCTGCGCCCCATAAGGGCCAGGGAGGCGGCAACGCCGCCGGTAATGGAGGTTTTTCCCGTGCCTCCCTTTCCGGAGGTAACTGTGATTACGACACCCATGAAAAGCCTCCTAACTTACCAATTAAAAGTGTACCACAAATTTAATATGCGTCAATGGTTTTTTTGTAAAAAATCCCAAAAAAGTAACAAATGTGCGTAGAAAATCAAACACAGTTTCGTTTTTTTGACCAGAAACCGGCCAAAACAGGTAACTGGAATGACTTTCCTGCTCTGGTTGAAAACTGGAAGAGCAGGAAAAGGGAGATAGGGCAAAGGCCCGGAGCGCTGTCCCCGGATTACAGGGGATCTTTTTGGATTTTTGCCCATCGGCGGGGGTAGCCCTTTAAAGTGGGGGCCACCTTGTCCACCAGAATGACCCGGTGGGTGACGTCGGTGCCGGGGATGGTGTAGTCCACCGTCTCCCGCACCCGGCCGCCCATAAACTTGATGGCGTGGGCAGCGCCCTCCAGCTCGGGGCCGGACTCCACCGACTTCATGGACAGAAACACGCCGCCCACCTTGGCGTAGGGGAGGCACAGCTCGCTTAAAAGCCGCAGGTCGGCCACCGCCCGGGCGGTGACAAAGTCAAAGCTGTCCCGGAAGCCCTTCACCTGGGCCTGTTCCTCGGCCCGGGCGTGGATGGCCTCCACGCCGCTGAGGCCCAGCCGGGCGGCCACCTCATTGAGCCAGTCCACCCGCTTTCCCAGGGAGTCCAGCAGAGTGACCTTTAAGGAGGGCACCAGGATTTTCAGGGCCAGGCCGGGGAAGCCCGCCCCGGTGCCCACGTCGATGAGGGTTTTCCCCTGAAAATCCGCATAGCGGAGCAGGGCGGCGCAGTCCAGCATGTGGAGCCGTGCTACTCCGTCCTCCTCCCGGATGGCGGTGAGGTTCATCACCTGATTTTTTTCCAGCAGCAGCCGGCCGTACTCCGCCAGCTGCGCGGGGGCCTGGTCAGGCACCTGGGCGGTGAGGCCCAGCTCCTCCAGCCCCTGGGCAATCAATGCTTCCATGGCTCAGCCTCCGAAATTGGACATAAGACCGGCGAGCCCCACCGGCAGGGTGGCGGCGGCCAGCAGCCAGCACAGCAGGGCCAGCAGGATGGCGGGCAGCTTTCCCGGAGTTCCGTTGGAGCGCCAGCTCACCAGGGCCACCGCCCCCATGCCAATGAGGCCGGGTACGGTGAGAAGGGGCCCCAGGTTGCCCAGCATGGTGCCGTTATAGAAGTAGTAGGTGGTGAGGGCCAGGAAGATGAGCACGTAGGCCAGGGCGATCCAGGCCAGGGTGCGTTTGACGGGGGAGGCAGGGGTGTAGCCCTTGTCCTTCTCCGGATGTTCCGGCGGATTGGTGTGGTGTGACATAGTCGCTCCTTTTTGTGTGGTTCCCCTGTGGGGCAGGGGAGGGGGGAGGTCAGGACTTCTCCTTCAGCAGGTCCCGGATCTCCATGAGCAGCTTCTCCTCGTTGGAGGGGGCGGGGGGCGCCTTGGGGGCCTCCGCCTTTTTCCGGTGGAAGCGGTTGACCGCCTTGACGATGCAGAACACCGCGAAGGCCATAATGAGGAAGTTCAGGACCGCCTCAATAAAATTGCCGTAGGCGATCTGGGCCTCGCCCAGGGTGAGGGCCAGATCGGCAAAGGACACCCGTCCCACCAGAATGCCCAGCAGGGGCATGAGGATGTCGTTGGTGAGGGAGTCGGCGATGGCCTTGAAGGCGCCGCCGATGATGACGCCCACCGCCATGTCCAGCACGTTGCCCCGGGCGATGAAGGTCTTGAATTCGGAAAGGAAGGCGTGCATGTTGTTCTCCTTGTTCCTGCAGCGGTTTTTTGGCCGCCGGAGGGGCTCCCGTCTCCTTCAGGGAAAACCCGTGTCCCGAAACCCTTGGGGCCCAAGGGTTTCGGGCAAATTCCGTTCTGGAGCGGTTTTCAGGGGCCAAAATGACCCTTTGACCGATCCGGAGGACCGGAAACGGCTGGAGACGGGAGTATTATTTTGGTAAAATATTACGATTTGTTATCACATGGTCCGAAGTGGACATCCTGTGGAAAACTTAGTGCTTGGGCACCAGCTTCTCCTGGCCGCCCATGTAGGGACGGAGGACGGCAGGGATGTTCACGGTGCCGTCGGCCTGGAGGTTGTTCTCCAGGAAGGCGATGAGCATACGGGGAGGAGCCACCACGGTGTTGTTCAGGGTGTGGGGCAGGTACATGCCCTTCTCGCCCTTGACGCGCATCTTCAGGCGGCGGGCCTGAGCGTCGCCCAGGTTGGAGCAGGAGCACACCTCGAAGTACTTCTGCTGGCGGGGGGACCAGGCCTCGATGTCGCAGGACTTGACCTTCAGGTCGGCCAGGTCGCCGGAGCAGCACTCCAGCTGGCGGACGGGGATGTCCAGGGAGCGGAACAGCTCCACGGAGTAGCGCCACATCTGCTCATACCACTTCATGGAGTCCTCGGGCTTGCAGACCACCACCATCTCCTGCTTCTCGAACTGGTGGATGCGGTAGACGCCGCGCTCCTCGATGCCGTGGGCGCCCTTCTCCTTGCGGAAGCAGGGGGAGTAGGAGGTGAGGGTCTGGGGCAGCTTGTCCTCGGGGATGATCTGGTCGATGAACTTGCCGATCATGGAGTGCTCGGAGGTGCCGATGAGGTACAGGTCCTCGCCCTCAATCTTATACATCATGGCGTCCATCTCGGTCTGGGACATAACGCCCTCCACCACGTTGCCGTGGATCATGAAGGGGGGCACGCAGAAGGTGAAGCCCTTGCCGATCATGAAGTCACGGGCGTAGGCCAGCACGGCCTCGTGGAGCCGGGCGATGTCGCCCATGAGGTAGTAGAAGCCGTTGCCGGAGACGCGGCCGGCGGAGTCCATGTCGATGCCGTCGAAGGACTCCATGATCTGGGTGTGGTAGGGAATCTCAAAGTCAGGGGTGACGGGCTCGCCGAAGCGCTGGACCTCCACGTTGCAGGAGTCGTCGGGGCCGATGGGCACGGAGGGGTCGATGATGTTGGGGATCTGGAGCATGATGTGGCGGATCTCCTCGGCCAGCTTGGCCTCCTTCTCCTCCAGCTCCTGGAGACGGTCGGCGTTGGCCTTCACCTGGGCCTTGACGGCCTCAGCCTCCTCCAGCTTGGAGGGGTCCTTCTTGGCCTGGCCCATGAGCATGCCGATCTGCTTGGAGAGGCTGTTGCGGCTGGCGCGCAGCTCATTGGCCTCGGTCATGGCGGCCCGGTTCTCCTCGTCCAGAGCGATGACCTGGTCCACCAGGGGCAGCTTCTGGTCCTGGAACTTCTTCTTGATGTTCTCCTTAACGGCCTCGGGATTCTCCCGGATAAACTTTATATCCAGCATGGTACTATCTCCTTAATTTTTATTGGTTTCTATCACAGGGCCTTTGGCCCGGACAATCAATACAGGGCGTCGTAAATCTCCTGGTAGCGGTCGTAGGGGGAGAAGCGGCCGTTATCGGTAATGCTCTCCTTGGGCAGCCACTCCTTCAGGTTGGCCTCCTCCAGGCTCTGGATGAGCTGGCGGCACAGGGAGTAACGTCCCCGCACATAGGCCTCGTCAATCTGCCAGAACCAGTCCATGGCCTGGCTGGTCTTCTCCGCCTGCACCGACAGGTCGGAGACCTGCTGCTCCAGCTGGTCCACCTGCTTCTGCAGGTCCTGGTTTTCCTCCTCCAGATCCTGGGTCTTCTCCTTCAGGGCGGCGTTCTCCTCATAGAGGCTGTTGAGGGACTGCACGGCGTTTACCGACTGCTGCAAATCGTCAATCTGGGCCTCGTTCTGCTCCTGGAGCAGCTGGTACTGCCGCCGCTCCATCACAAAGGTGAACAGCAGCAGCACAAAGGCGGCGCCGAAGAGGATGGCGATATACTGAAACACCGACTTCTGCCGCCGTTTCTGCTGGCCGGGGGTGAGGGGCTTGTCCGCCTTTTTACCCTCGGCGGCGGGCGCCTTGTCCTGGGTGGGGGAGGGGCTCTCCTGGGGAGAGGGATTCTTCTGTTCCTCGCTCACGACTGGACACCTCCTTCCCCATGCAGGGTCTGGAGCAGCGCCAGCAGCGCCTCCAGGTCCTGGTCGTTGTAGTATTCCAGCTCAATCTTGCCTTTTTTGCCCCGGTGGGCAATCTTCACCTTCCGGCCCAGACGGCCGGACAGGTCTTTCTCCAGTTCGCCCAGATAGAGGGACAGGTCGGGACCGTCGGTCTTGGGCTTGTCCGCCTTCTGCTTCTGGAGGGCCTTGACCAGGGCCTCGGTCTGCCGCACGGACAGCTGGCCCTCGATGACCTTCTTGGCTGCCTGGCGCTGGAGGGCAGGGGAGGGCAGGGCCAGGATGGCCCGGGCATGTCCGGCGGACAGGACCTCCTCCTCCAGCAGCTTCAGAATGTCCTCGGGCAGGGCCAGAAGACGGAGGGTGTTGGCGATGGCGGGGCGGGACTTGCCCATCTGCTGGGCCACCTGCTCTTGGGTGAGGCCGTACTCCTCCATGAGCACCTGGTAGCCCCGGGCCTCTTCGGCGGGATTCAGGTCCTCCCGCTGGAGGTTCTCAATGAGGCCCAGCTCCATGACCTTCCGGTCGTCCGCCTCGATGATGACGGCGGGAACTTCCGCCAGTCCGGCCTCCTTGGCGGCCCGCCAGCGCCGCTCCCCGGCGATGATCTGGTAGTAGCCGGAGGACAGCCGCCGGACGGTGAGGGGCTGAATGATGCCGTGAACCCGGATGGACTCGGCCAAATCGGCCAGCGCCTCGGGGTCAAAGCGCTTCCGGGGCTGGTTCAGCCCCGGTTCAACCTGGGAAATGGGGAGGAGGACGGAGCCTTCCCCCTGAGGCTGGAGGTCCGGGTCGCCCAGCAGGGCGTTGAGCCCACGGCCCAGACCCAGTTCCATGTTTCGTTTTGCCATTGCAGTACTCCTATTTTAAATGTATGCCAATGGGTGCATAACGGTGGGTGTTTCACGTGAAACGTCGTCGGCGCAAAGTCCGCTTTGTTCGGAACGCCCAGGCGTGGGCATTCCTCACCCGCTCCCTTGCGCCTCCTCTCCAAAGTGCACCCGCTGCGCTGGGCTGCACTTTGGTACCGCCTGCGGGCGGGACGGGGGATGGGAGCGGCGGCGGAGCCGTTTATCCCTTCCCGTGGATGGCGATCATCTCCTGTGCCAGGGCGGTGTAGGCCTCGCAGCCCCTGGAGTAGGGGTCGTAGGCGGTAATGGGCTTGCCATGGCTGGGCGCCTCAGAGAGGCGGACGTTGCGGGGAATGACGGTGGCGTACACCTGGCCGGGGAAGTGGCGCTTGACCTCTTCTGCCACCTGTAAGGACAGGTTGGTGCGGCTGTCAAACATGGTCAGCAGCACGCCCTCCAGGGCCAGCCGGGGGTTAAGTCCCCGCTTTACCAGCCGTACCGTGGCCAGCAGGTCGCTGAGACCCTCCAGAGCGTAGTACTCACACTGGACGGGCACCAGCAGGGAATCCGCCGCGCACAGGGCGTTGACGGTGAGCAGCTCCAGGGAGGGGGGGCAGTCGATGAAGATGTAGTCGTACTGGTCGGACAGCGCGCCCAGGGCCTGCTTCAGCAGCATCTCCCGGTGGTCAATGCCAATCATCTCGATGCCCGCACCGGCCAGGGCCTTGTTGGAGGGGAGCACATCGCCGTATTTGGTGTGCTGCACCGCCCGCTCAGGCTCAGCGCCGTTGATCAGGACGTCGTAGACGTTGGGGGAGGCGGTGTTTTTGTCCACACCCATGCCGGAGGTGGCGTTGGCCTGAGGGTCAAAGTCACACAGCAGTACGCGTTTGCCCGCGTCATGGAGGGCCGCGGAGAGGTTCACGGTGGTGGTGGTTTTACCAACGCCGCCTTTTTGGTTGACAACAGCAATGATTCTGGCCATAGGCGCCTCCTGTGGGAAATTGGGGTTTGCCCGCTGACGCGGGCTGTTTGCAGAATTTCATTATAACAATCGCAGGAGGGCTTTTCAACTGTTTTGCCCTGGTTTTTACGTTTTTAACATGGGCAAAGGAAAGATTCTATTTTATATAAGGTATGGTTGGCCCTTTGAAGGTGGTTTCACCTGCGGGTGGGACGGGGAAAGGGATGTTTCGCCCCCGGGCGAGTAACTTTCTGTGCGGACAGAAAGTCACCAAAGAACCGTCTAGGGGAAGGGGGATTTCGATTTCCCCCTTCCCCTAGATACCCCATCCTCTTGAAACGACCAATCAGGGGGGCTTCGGCCCCCCTATTGGATGTACCCCCCGAGGGATGGTGGTGACCTGAAAACTTCCGCGCCGGAATAGGTGCGGAGGTCAACGGACCAAAGGGCCGCTGCAAACCAAGAAGCTTGAAGTGCCGCAACTACCCTCATATATCAACTACCCGCCCCGGAGGCGGAGCAAACACCGAACCACCGCGCGATGGAGGAAAGCCAGGCGCGATGGCTCTTGTAGGAGCATAGACCTGTTCAACCAACACGGAGCGGCAGCGGGCGGCGCGAGGAACGGTATCCTGTCCTTTGCCCGCGCCGGATGGATACAACCTCGCTCCTTGGTGGCTCCCCCGTAAATAAACGGGGGTCCGGGGGAGGCGGCATAAAAACACGGAGTGTTTTTCGAGACGTCGACCCCCGGCGGCGTTTTGCCTACTTTGCCGACGCGGGCAAAGTAGGTCGCCCCCCAGGGCGAAATTATCCTTTCCCACCCGCAGGCAGAGTTTAAGCCGCCAACGTCTGCGCCGCCGACGTTTCACGTGAAACATAAAAAGCCCCCGCCCGCGCCGAAGCGCAGACGGGGAACAGGAAGGGGAGGTAAGCTCAACTGGGATGTCGGGGAATATGAATGGTCAACAGGATCTCCTGGTCGGTGTCGGTGCGGCGGCACTGGGCATCCACCCCCGCCGACCGCATCAAATCCAGGCTCCTGGTAATGGTGTTGAGAAAGAGTCGCACGTCCCGAATCAGAAAGGTGGGCTTCTTGCGGGCGGTCTGCCGCTGGGCCAGCATAGACTCCACCAGCGCCTCCGTCTGTGCCACGGTCAGGTGTCGTTCCACCACCTGAGCGGCGGCCTGGGTTTGGTCCTGGGGATTCTCCAGCCGCAGGAGGGCCCGGGCGTGGCGCTCAGTGCAGCCGGACTGGCACATTTGTTCCAGAACCGCCTCGGGCAGCTTGAGAAGCCGCAGCTTGTTGGCCACGGCGGACTGGCTCTTGCCGATGCGCCGGGCCACCTCCTCCTGGGAGAGGGAATAGGTGTCGATGAGGCGGCGGAGAGCTTTGGCCTCCTCCCAGAAGTCCAAATCCTTCCGCTGGAGGTTCTCCACCAGAGCCAGCAGGGAGGAGGACTGGCTGTCGGTCTGGATGGACAGGCAGGGCACCTGGGAAAGTCCCGCCAGCCGGGCGGCCCGCAGCCGCCGCTCCCCGGCCACCAGCTCCCAGCCGCCGCTGCGGCGGCGCACCGTCAAAGGCTGCAGCACCCCCAGAGCCTGGATGGAGCCCGCCAGCTCCTCCAGCTCCGCCTGGGAGAAGCGCTTCCGGGGCTGGTCCGGGTTGGGCACAATGGCGTCCACCGGCAGAAACAGCACCTTTCCCGTCTCATAAATACCCTTTCTGGACAAACCCAGCATGGTCCCGGCCCCCTTATCCCGCAGTGTAATGACAACCATAGTTTACCATATTATGGAAAATAAACGGTCGAAATGCGGGAGAACTGAAAAATATTTCCCGGGAAGTGGGAGGGGGCTGAAAAAAGGGAAGCGGAGGCGGATTTTGAATGATGAAAAAAAGAAAGTTGCAAATTGGCTTGTAAAAGGAGGGGGCGGCATAGTATAATAGCGGCAGAGATGGAATGGAGAAAAACCCCGGGGGTGCCCGGAGGGGAGGATGGCCGGACGCCGTCCTAGTGACACGGACCCGAGGGGGTCCGGAGCTGAGGAAGGAGAGATTTTATGAATAAGAAAAAGCTGCCGCTGGCTCTGTGGATCTTTGTGGGTCTGGTCGTGGGCATCGTGGCAGGCCTGCTGCTGATGAACGCCAATATTGGCGGCATGGCAGGCAAGGACTTTGCGTTGGGTTACATCAAGCCGTGGGGCGACATCTTCCTAAACCTTCTGAAGTTTGTGGTGGTGCCCATCGTTCTGTTCTCCATCGCGTCGGGCGTTATCTCCATGCAGGATATCAGTAAGGTCAGTGCGGTGGGCGGAAAGACCGTGGTCTACTACATGTCTACCACCGCCTTCGCCGTGGTGCTGGCTCTGATTCTGGCCTCGGTGGCCAAGGGCATCGGCCTGTTCGCGGCGCTGAAAACCAGCGGCCTGGAGTACACCCCTCCCGAGGGCCAGAGCATCATGACCACCATTGTGAATATCTTCCCCTCCAACGCCATTACTCCTCTGGCGGACGCCGTGATGCTGCAGGTGATTGTCATCTCCCTGCTGCTGGGCTTCGGCGTGATGCTGGCCGGGGACAAGGGCCTGGTGGCCGCTCAGGTCATCGACAGCTTCAACGAGGTCTTTATGAAGATTATGGACCTCATCATCAAGCTCTCCCCTGTGGGCGTGGCCTGCCTCATCTGCCCGGTGGTGGCGGAGAACGGCCCCAAGATCCTGCGGGACCTGGTAGCTGTGCTGGTGGTTGCCTATGTGGGTTACTTCCTCCACGCAGTAATTGTCTATTCCACAACGGTAAGGACCATGGCGGGGCTGTCCCCTCTGGCCTTCTTCAAGGGAATGGCTCCGGCCATGATGATGGCCTTCTCCTCGGCCTCCTCCGTGGGCACGCTGCCCTTCAACATGGAGTGCTCCGAGCGGCTGGGCGCCCGGCGTGAGATTACCTCCTTCGTGCTGCCTCTGGGCGCCACCATCAACATGGACGGCACCGCCATCTATCAGGGCGTGTGCGCCGTGTTCATCGCCACCGCCTACGGCATCGACCTGACCGTGGGCCAGATGGTCACCATCGTGCTCACCGCCACCCTGGCCTCCATCGGCACCGCCGGTGTGCCCGGCGCGGGCATGGTTATGCTGGCCATGGTGCTCCAGAGCGTCAACGTCCCCGTGGAGGGCATCGCCCTGGTGGCCGGTATCGACCGCATCTTCGACATGGGCCGTACCACGGTGAACATCACCGGCGACGCCGCCTGTGCCATCATTGTCTCCAAGCTGGAGGACAAGAAGGAAGCCCGGTCCAGAGCCGTGCTGAAATAATCCGTATGTAGAAGCCGGGCGGAGCGCAACGCGCTCCGCCCGGCTTTTCTCTGCAGGGAGGAAACTGTCCCTTCCATCTGCGGCAAAATCTGAAAACAGGGGGCGGCCCTTGAGGCCGCCCCCTATATATATCCCCAACAACCAACCGGGAAAAGGGGAGCAAGGCGAAGCGGCAGCTTCGCAGGAAGTTCTTTGCCCCGCTTTCTTTCAAGAAAGCGGGAAACAAGGGAATCACAGGGAGGTAAGGCCCTGCTGAATGAGCCGCCCGGTAAAGACGGCCATCTCCCTGGCGGGGGGCTGGAGGCCGTTGTGCATCCAGGTCTGGATGAGGCCCACCGTTCCGGAGACCACAAACTCCAGGGCGTAGGCAAAGCCCGCCTCCTCCGTGCCCACGGGGTAAGCGCCCCGCCAGTCCCCGGCGCACTTTTCCCGGATGACGGCGTACAGCCGCTGGAAGAAGGGGTCCTTGGCCTGACCGGTGAGGAGGATGGGGATGAGGTCCCGGTTGTCCTCCACAAAGAGGAAGACCTCCTCCAGCACGGGGGAGAGGTCCCCCTGGAGCTGCTGGGCGGTGTAGCCGGAGAGGAGCTCTCCCAAAGAGTCAAAGAGCTGGGCCTCGCACTGCTCCAGCATGTCGTAGATGTCCTTGTAGTGGGCGTAAAAGGTGCCCCGGTTCACGTCGGCCCGTTCGGTAAGCTCCCGGACGGTGATGGAGCGCAGGTCCTTTTCCCGCAGCAGCTCGGTGAGGGCCTGGCGCAGCTGCGCCTTGGTGCGGCGGACCCGGCGGTCCCGGTCCTGGGCGGCGGGGGCGGACTGGGGACGGGACGGTGCCATGGCGGAGACCTCCCTTCAAAAAATTCACAGAAACTTAACCGGAGATATCGGACAAAAACGGTCGAGTTGTTGGATTTCAGACATACCCGGGGAAATTTGCCCCTTGAGTCTGGCCTGTTCCCCACTATAATATAAAAGAAAGGCGAAATAATCAACACCTGTTTTGTAACAGACAGGAGGATGGATATGGCATACATTGGGCTGGAGCATGTGGTCAAGCGCTATCAGATGGGCGAGGTGACCATCACGGCGGTAAACGACATCACCTTCACCATCGAGAAGGGGGAGTTTGCGGTCATCGTGGGTCCCTCCGGCGCGGGCAAGACCACGGTGCTGAACATCCTGGGGGGGATGGACTCCTGCGACGAGGGGACCATCACCGTGGACGGCCAGCTGGTCAGCGGCTATAACAGCCGGCAGCTCACCACCTACCGCCGCTATGATATCGGCTTTGTGTTCCAGTTCTATAACCTAGTGCAGAACCTCACCGCCCTGGAGAATGTGGAGCTGGCCGCCCAGATTTGTAAGCATCCGCTGCCTGCCCAGCAGGTGCTGGAGAAGGTGGGACTGGGGGACCGGCTCAACAACTTTCCGGCCCAGCTCTCCGGCGGCGAGCAGCAGCGGGTGGCCATCGCCCGGGCCCTGGCCAAGAACCCCAAGCTGCTGCTGTGCGACGAGCCCACCGGCGCTCTGGACTATGTGACGGGCAAGTCCATTCTGAAGCTGCTCCAGGATACCTGTCGCCAGGAGGGGATGACGGTGGTGGTCATCACCCACAACAGCGCCATCGCCCCCATGGCTGATAAGGTCATCCATGTAAAGAACGGCCGGGTGGACCGAATTGACCGAAATGAGACGCCCATCCCTGTGGAACAGATTGAGTGGTAACGCATCCGATACCAACCCCGGAGGGGGAACGACTACCGAACCGCCCCGCGAGGGCTGAACGTTAGGCGCGACAGCTCTTGTAGGAGAGTAAGTTTGTTCAATTAACATAGAGCGGCAGCGGGCGGCGTAAAGAGCGGTATCCTGTCCTTTGCCCGCGCCGGATGGAGATACAAAGCCTCTTGGTGGCTCTCCCGTAAAAGACGTGGGGGGTCCGGGGCGGATGCGGCATAAAAACACGAAGTGTTTTTCCAGACGCATTCCCCCGGCGGCGTTTTGCCTACTTTGCCGACGAGGGCAAAGTAGGTCGCCCGCAGGCGAAATCCTTACTATACGGTTACGCAACCTGATAAAGCGGGAAAATCCTGCCCCACATTAGAATACAAACAACAATATAATTTATCTTTAAAACGAACAGCAATCAAAAATTCCGGGAAAGGAGGGGATTTGCAGATGAAACGAACGGGAAAACGGGCGCCCAACCGACTGCTCACCGACGCCGTGCGGGAGATTATCCGCACCCGCAGCCGCTTCCTTTCACTGATGGTCCTCTCCGCGCTGGCGGTGTGTTTCCTGGCGGGTCTGCGGGCCACCGCGCCGGACATGAAGCTGTCGGCGGACCGGTACTTTGACCAACAGAAGCTGATGGACCTGCGCATCGTGTCCACCCTGGGTCTCACCGAGGAGGACATCGAGGCGTTGGCGGAGGAGCCGGGGGTGGTGACCGCCCGGGGCGCCTATACGGTGGATGCCAGCCTGCCCCTTGAGAACAATGATTATATTGTAAAGGCATTATCCTTGTCGGAAGATGTGAACCTCCCCGCCGTGAAGGAGGGCCGTCTGCCCCAGGCGGCGGACGAGTGCCTGGTGGAGCCCCGGCTGATGACGGAGACGGGGCTGGAGCTGGGGGACCAAATCACCCTGAATACCGGCACGGGGGACTATGAGAATTCCTTGGCGCAGAACACCTTCACCATTGTGGGCACTGCGGACACGCCGCTCTACGTCGGCGTGGAGCGGGGCAGCTCCACCCTGGGCACCGGCAAGGTTTCCGCCTATGTGCTGCTGCCGGAAGAGGCCTTCACCATGGACTATTACACCGACGCCTATCTGGTGATGGAGGGGACGGCGGAGCTGGAGACGTACAGCGACGCCTATGAGGACCTAATGGAGGAGTACACCGCCCAGCTGGAGAAGCTGGGGGAGGTTCGGGCCCCTCTGCGCCGGGAGGGCATCCTGGAGGAGGCCAACGAGAAGCTGTCGGACGCCCAGGCGGAGCTGGATGACGCCAAGGCGGAGGCGGAGGCCGAACTTCAAGACGCGGAAGCGGAGTTGGCCGATGCCCGGAAGGAGCTGGACGACGGCTGGAACGAGTACTATGACGGCCTGGACGAGTATAATGAGGGCCTGCAGGAGCTGAATGAGGAGGTTTCCAAGGCGGAGGCGGAGCTCCGGGACGCGGAAGCGGAGATGGCGGACGGCCGGAAGGAGCTGGATGACGCCAAGCAGAAGCTGGAGGACGCCCGGAAGGAGCTGGACGACGGCTGGGAGGAGTACTATACCAACTACGCCGACTACACCCAGGGCCTGCGGGACTATGAAGAGGGCGTCAAGGAGTACGAGGATGGCAAAAAGAAGTACGAAGACGGCCTGAAAGAGTATGAAGACGGGCTCAAGGAGTATGAGAGCGGCAAAAGAAAGCTCAGCTCCGCCCTGCAAACCCTCAACGAGCAGGAGAGTGTGTATTCCGCCAATCTGGAGCAGTTTAACACCCTTCTGGACACCATTCTGACCCAAAGCGGACTGCCTCTGACCCGGGACGAGCTCATTGCCGCCCTGAAACAGGAGGCGTCCTCGCCCAATCCCGCCCCCGAACCCGACCCGGAGCCCACGCCCGGGGAGGACCAGACCGACCCCGCCCCGGACGCTGAGAGCGCGGCTCCGGCGGCCCGGGAGGGAACCGGAGAATCCGGCGGAAGTGAGGGGGGCGGGGAGACCGCCACCGTTACCCAGGCCGTCAACGGGGTGCTGGGAGGCATGATTGGCCAGCTGGACCAGGGTATTGCCCAGGGCCAGGCCAAGCTCCAGGAGCTCCAGGGGCAGCTGGACGCGGCCAAGCAGGGGGCGGCGGCCCTGGAAGGGCAGATTGCTCAGCTGAAAGAGCAGATTGCCGCCGCCACCGATGAGACGGAAAAGGCGGAGCTGGAGGCGCAGTTGGCCCAGGCCCAGGAGCAGCTGACCGCGACCCAGGGGAATATTACCAAGCTGGAGGCTGGCATTGCCAAGCTGGAAAGCCAAATCAAAGCGCTGGAGACCCAAAAGGCTTCCATTCCCGCCGACAGCATCGCGCTGCTGGCGGCTCAAGCCCAGCTGGAGGCGGGCCGTGCGGCGCTGGACAGCGGCTGGTCCGACTACCGCTGGGGCCAGGCCCAGCTCCGGGACGCCAAGAAGCAGCTGGACGAGGCCAAGGAGGAGCTGGAAGAGGCGGAAAAGGAGCTGGAGAGCGGCAAGCTGGAGATGATGACGGGCAAGTACGAGCTGGACGACGCCCGGTTCCAGCTGGAGGACGCGCTGAAACAGCTCCAGGACGGCGAGAAGGAATACGAAGACGGCCTCCGGGACTATGAGGAAGGGGAGCAGGAGTACGCCGACGGCCTGGCGGAGATCCAGGACGGCTGGAACACCCTGGCCCAGGAGAAGGCGGACGGCGAGGCGGAGCTCCACGACGCGGGGGTCAAGCTGGACGACGCCCTGGCGGAGCTGCGGGACGGCGAAGCCGAGTATGAGGAGGGCTACCAGGAGTACCTGGAGGGCAAGGCGGAGGCGGACGAGAAGATTTCCGACGCCCAGGAGGAGCTGGACAAGGCCCGCCGGGATGTGGAAAGCATTGAGGAGTGTACCTGGTACGTGCTGGACCGGAACACCAACGCCGGCTACGTGAGCTACTCCATGGACGCCGACCGCATGGGCAACCTGGCCAGCGTCTTCCCCCTGATTTTCTTCCTGGTGGCAGCCCTGGTGTGCCTCACCACCATGACCCGTATGGTGGAGGAGCAGCGGGTGACCATCGGCGGACTGAAGGCCCTGGGCTACTCCAAGGGGGCCATCGCCGTGAAGTATGTGGGCTACGGCTTCCTGGCCAGCGCCCTGGGTTCCCTGATTGGACTGGCGGTGGGTCTCACCCTGCTGCCCTGGATTATCTGCACCGCCTGGGGCATTATCTACGCCACCGGCGACATCTATTATAGCCTGGAGCCCGCTACCTCCCTCTTTGCCTGCGGCGCGGCGGTGGGGACGGTGACCCTGGCGGCTCTGGGAGCCTGCTTCTCCACCCTGACGGCGGTGCCCGCCCAGCTCATGCGGCCCAAGGCCCCGCCTATGGGGCGGCGGATTCTGCTGGAGCGGATCGGCCCCCTGTGGCGGCGGCTGTCCTTCAACTATAAGGTGACCCTGCGGAACCTGTTCCGGTACCAGAAGCGGTTCTGGATGACGGTGGCGGGCATCGGCGGCTGCGCGGCCCTCATCGTTACCGCCTTCGGCCTGCGGGACTCCATTCTGGACATTATGGACATCCAGTACGACGAGATTTACCGCTACACCGCCCAGGTGGGGCTGGTGGACAAGGTGACCACCGGCGAGCTGGGAGAGGTGGAGGCGATGCTGGAGCAGAGCGGTCTGGTGACGGACTTTGCCCCCTGCCGCTCCGAGACGGTGACCGCCCGCACCGATGCGTACAGCGTGGACGCCACCCTCCAGACCACCGCCAGCCAGGAGGAGCTGGAGCGCTTTGTAAATCTGCGCCACCGCACCAGCTCAGAGCCGGTGACGCTGCCCGACGACGGGGTGGTGCTCACCGAGAAGCTGGCAAAGCTGCTGGACGTGGGGGTGGGGGACACCATCACCCTGGAGGGGGACAAGACGGTGACCGCCCGGGTGGCCGACATCACCGAGCACTACATCCAGCACAGTGTCTACATCACGGATGCTTACTACCAGACCCTTTTCGGCCAGGCGCCGGAGGACAACACGGTGCTCATGGACTACGACCCCGAGGCGGAGGGAGCGGACCAGCTGGCCTCCGACCTGGTGGCACTGGACGGGGTGACCACCGTGTCCCTCAACGAGGACACCCGGCGCACCTACTCCTCCAGTCTGGAGAGTGTGGACTACGCGGTGATTCTGATTATTGTGTGCGCCGCGGCCCTGGCCTTTGTGGTGCTCTACAACCTCACCAACATCAACATCACCGAGCGCATGCGGGAGATGGCCACCCTGAAGGTGCTGGGCTTCTATGACCGGGAGCTGTCCGCCTATATCTACCGGGAGAATGTGATTCTCACGGTGTTCGGCGTGGCCATGGGCATGCTCATGGGCAAGGCTCTGCACCAGTGGCTCATCCTCACGGTGGAAATTGACCTTTTAATGTTTGGCCGGGTGCTGCAGTGGAAGAGCTACGCCTGGGCGACTGCCCTGACGGTGGTGTTCTCCCTGCTGGTCAATCTGGCCGCCCACCGGAAGCTGAAAAAGCTGGACATGGTGGAGTCCCTGAAAACCGTGGAGTAGGGGAGCGGGACTTCAAAGCACAACCCCCTGCGGAGGGCGGCGCTCAGCCGCCCTCCGCTTTCTTCGCTTTCTTGAAAGAAAGCTTGGCAAAGAACTTTCTGCGAAACTTCGTTTCGCCTCTGCGCCCGTAAGGAAAGGCTGGAACAGATGTGGCCTTTCCCCTCGCCTTCGGGTTTTCCGCATTTTTGTAGAGGTGGGATATGATCCCGCACGCCGCATCCGGTATTCCGCTTCCGTAGGGGCGGATACCATCCGCCCGCTCTGACAGGTTTTAGAAAAGGACGTGAGGATTTTGCCCGCAGGAAAAACCTTCAAAACGGCTATCCTATCCGCGGACCATTCACCGAATTTTTTAAAACAGCTGTTTTCTCTGACCAGAGTGTTGAAGGGCAGGCGGTGGGGCGAAAAAATTTTTGTGTGGGATGCTGGAAAGAATTTTGAAAAAAGGATTGCAGGCGGGGTAAAATTCCTGTAAAATGGTACCGTATCGACATAATCTGCGTGGCCCGTATTTCCGGGCCACTGTCATTTTCTTCAGAAAGGCGGAGAGAGCGGCATGGAGCTTCTGAAGCAGCGCATTCGCACGGACGGCACGGTGAAGGGCACTGATGTGCTGAAGGTGGACAGTTTTTTGAATCATCAGATGGATGTGGAGCTCTTTGCGGAGATCGGCAAGGAGTTTCTGCGCCGGTTTGAGGGCTGCGGCGTGAACAAGATTTTGACCATCGAGGCTTCTGGCATCGGGATCGCTTGTGTCACGGCGCAGTTTTTTCACTGCCCGGTGATTTTCGCCAAGAAGAGCCAGTCCAAGAACATTGACGGGGCGGTGTACTCCACCAAGGTGGAGTCCTTCACCCACGGCCGCATCTACGACGTCATTGTGTCCAAGAAATTCCTGGGCCCGGGGGACAAGGTGCTGATCATCGATGATTTCCTGGCCAACGGCGCGGCTCTGGAGGGACTCATCGACCTGGTGCACCAGTCCGGGGCTCAGCTGGCCGGAGCGGGCATCGTCATTGAGAAGGCCTTCCAGCCCGGCGGCGACCGTCTGCGCGCCCAGGGTATCCGGGTGGAATCCCTGGCCCGGATTAAATCCATGAACGAGGAAACCGGCGTGGAGTTTGTGGAGGAATAAGAAAGAACACCGCTTCCCGCCAGGGATTCCACGGGGCCCCATCGGGAGATGGGGCGGCCGACAGGCCGTAAATCCGACGGGCAGAGCCCGGAGGATTCCGGAGGGCGGAATTCACTTCCGCCCGAGGATTTAAAAGAACGGGTCCCCACAGACGGGGAAGCCCGGCTGTGGGAAATCTCTGGCACGGATCAAATCCATGAACGAGGAAACCGGCGTGGAGTTTGTGGACTGAGTCCACGGGAAAATGTGGTTAAAACCGGGAAAAACGGTTTTAATATAGAATGAAAGCCATTCAGACTTTTTAAGGAGGACAACGAGAAATGAAGAAGTTTCTTGCCATGGCTCTGGCCGTGGCCATGACCCTGTCTCTGGCCGCCTGCGGCAGCAGCAACAGCTCCAGCAGCAGCGCTGGTTCCAACACCGGTTCCAACAGCTCCGCCAGCAGCAGCCAGACCACCAATGTCTCTGACTTCAAGGTGGGTGCCATTTATATCAATGGCCAGAACGACACCGCCGGCTACACCTATCAGCACCACAAGGGCATCACCACCGCCATGGAGAACCTGGGCATGGATCCTGCCACCCAGCTGCTCATCGTGGACCAGGTGGCTGAGAACGACACCGACGTGTCCAACGCCATCGACACTCTGGCCAGCCAGGGCTGCCAGATGATCATCGGCATCTCCTTCGGCTATCTGAACGCCATGGATGCCGCTGCCGCCAAGCCTGAGTACTCCGACATCATCTTTACTCACGCCACCGGCTACCTGAGCAACCCCGACAACTTCAACAACTACTTCGGCCGCATCTACCAGGCCCGCTACCTCACCGGCATCGCCGCCGGCCTGAAGAGCCTGGAGACCGGCAACAACTCCCTGGGCTATGTGGCCGCCTACAACCTGGAGTATGCTGAGACTTGCTCCGGCATCAACGCCTTTGCTCTGGGCGTCCAGGCTGTCAACCCCGACGCCACTGTTACCGTGAAGACCCTGAACACCTGGGGCGACGAGACCCTGGAGCGCCAGACCGCTCAGGCCCTCATTGACGCCGGCTGCGGTGTCATCGCCCAGCACTGTGACTCCGCTCAGCCCCAGCTGGCTGCCCAGGAGGCCGGTGTGTTCGGCTGCGGCTACAACTCCGACATGACCGAGCAGGCCCCCAACGCCCACATCACCGCCGCCATCTGGCACTGGGATGTGTACTACCAGGCTGCAATCGAGGCCGCCATGCAGGGCAAGGAGCACTTCATGGAGACCATGGGTGAGGCCTACTACGCCGGCCTGGCTGAGGGCATGGTGGACATCAGCCCCATCAACGAGGCCGTTGCCGCTCCTGGCACCGACGCCGCCATCGAGGCTGTTCGTGAGCTCATCGTCTCCGGTGAGTGGGACGTGTTCTCCGGCGTGAAGCTGAACATCACCGTCAATGAGGACGGCACCGTCAACGTGGAGCAGGTGGACGCTCCTCTCATGTGCAACGGCTACGAGCTGGTGGACGGCGAGATGGTTGAGCGCGATCCTGAGGTGGTTCCTGCCGGCGGTCCCAGCGTGGACGACGCTGTCATCAAGGGCAGCATGAACTACAATGTGGAGGGCGTCGTGGTCGGCTAAGACCCGCACCCCAAACACCTGACACAGACCCAACTCCGGGCCGGCCGGGAGACCGGCCGGCCCGGAAACCGTTTTGCTGAGGGGAGATGTGCGCAATCCGTCCTCCGCAAAGCGGTGTAAACCACAAGCGGCGGGCGGATGCTATCCGCCCCTACGGAGTTACCGCAACCCAATGTCCGCCCTTACGGAATACTGCCAGGCGGGCTGCTGCCTGGTTCTCATTACAAAAAACCACCAGGCGGGCGCAGAGGCGAAGCGAAGCTTCGCACAAAGTTCTTTGCCAAGCTTTCTTTCAAGAAAGCTTGCGGGGGATAGGAGAGAGCGGACAGAAGGACATGTCCGTTGTCTCCTGTTTCCCGGGGCCGGAGACGGCCGCGGAAGGAAAAGAAAAAGGAGGGAATTCCATGGCGGAGCAGTACGCCATTGAGATGCGGGGCATCACCAAGGCCTTCGGCAGCGTGGTGGCCAACCACAACGTGGAGCTGAAGGTGCGCCAGGGGGAGATTCTGGCCCTGCTGGGTGAGAACGGCTCGGGCAAGACCACCCTGATGAACATGCTCTCGGGCATCTACCGTCCGGACGCGGGTGAGATTCTGGTGGACGGCAAGCCGGTGTCCATCCAGTCCCCGGAGGACGCCAAGCGGCTGGGCATCGGCATGGTGCACCAGCACTTCAAGCTGGTGGACGTGTTTTCGGCGGCGGACAACATCTGGATGGGCAGCCAGGAGAAGGATTTTCTGCTGCACAAGAGCCGCTACGACCGCATCCGCAAGGTGACGGAGAAGTTCGGCTTTGATGTGGACCCGGAGAAAAAGGTCTACAACATGGCCGTCAGCGAGAAGCAGACCCTGGAGATTGTGAAGGTGCTCTACTACGGGGCCAAGGTCATCATTCTGGACGAGCCCACCGCCGTTCTGACGGTGCAGGAGACCCGGAAGCTCTTCGACGTGCTCCGCCGGATGAAGGCGGAGGGCCACGCCGTCATCATCATCACCCACAAGCTCAACGAGGTGCTGGAGATCTCCGACCGGGTAGCCATCCTCCGCAAGGGCGAGTACATCACCACCGTGGACACCGCCGACACCAACGAGCAGGCGCTCACCGAGTGGATGGTGGGCCGGAAGGTGGACCTGAACATCCAGCGGCCCCAGGTGGAGAAGACCCGGCCCCTGCTGGAGATCCGGGACCTGACCATCAAGAACGACGAGGGCGCCGTAGCCATCGACAAGGTGAACTTCTACATCCGCGGCGGCGAGATTCTGGGCGTGGCGGGCATCGCCGGCTGCGGCCAGAAGGAGCTGTGCGAGGCCATCGCGGGCCTGCGCCCCATCCAGTCCGGCCAGATGATCCACAAGGGCGAGAACATCGTGGGCCTTTCCCCCAAGGCCATTCTGGACAAGGGCATCTCCATGTCCTTCATCCCCGAGGACCGGCTGGGCATGGGCCTGGCACCCTCCCTGTCCATCATCGACAACATGCTCCTGAAGAGCTACCGGGATGGAAAGGGCATCTTCGTGGACCGGAAGCGGGGCCGGGAGGAGGCCGAGACGGTTATCCGGGAGCTGGGTGTGGTCACCCCCTCGGCGGAGACCCCGGTGCGCCGTCTGTCCGGCGGCAACGTGCAGAAGGTGCTGCTGGGCCGGGAAATCAAGGCCGGCCCCAACGTACTGGTCACCGCCTACCCGGTGCGGGGCCTGGACATCAACTCCTCCTACGCCATCTACGACATCCTCAACCGCCAGAAGAAGGACGGGGTGGGTATCCTGTTCGTGGGCGAGGACCTGGACGTGATGATGGCCCTGTGCGATAAGATTATGGTGCTGTGCCACGGCCGGCTCATGGGCGTGGTCCACGCCCACAAGACCACCAAGGAGGAGCTTGGCCTGATGATGACGGGCGCCCTGGACCTCACCGGGGACGAGGCCCGCCACGCCAAGGGCATCGCCAAGGACACCCGCTTTGGAGAGGAGGCCGGAGAATGAAACCGAAACAGCCGCTTTTTCATGTGGTGAAGCGGGACCATGTGAGCCGCAGCCAGCTGGTGCTGGCCTACGTGCTGGCCGTGGTCATCGCCGTGGCGGTGGGCGCCGTGCTGCTCACCGTGATGGGGGTCCCCTTCGGGGCCTTCTACCAGAAGATGTTCACCCTGGGCCTTCTGGACAACAAGTTCGCCTATAAGAATGTGGAGAACTTTATCAAGCTTTTCGTGCCCCTGCTCATCACCTCTCTGGCCCTGGCGCTGGCCTTCCGCATGCGCTTCTGGAACATCGGCGGCGAGGGTCAGTTCACCCTGGGTGCCCTGTGCGCCGGCGCGGTGGCCATGCAGCTGGGGGACAGCCTGCCCCGCATCGTGGTGCTGCTGCTCATGGCCCTGGCCGGCATGGTGGGCGGCGGCCTCTATGGCGTCATCGCCGCCGTTCTGAAGGTGCGCTACGGCACCAACGAGACCCTGCTCACCCTGATGTTCAACTACATGGCCCTCTATCTGCTGGCCTTCTTCGGCGAGACCCGGGGCGCCTGGAACTTCTTCCTGGACCCCCAGTCTCCCCGCCCCCGGTTCCAGACCTTCCCCGCCAATGCCCAGATGCTCACCATCCCCATCGGCCCCTTCTCTCTGAATGTGAGCCTGCTGGTGGCCCTGGCCCTGTGCGCGGGTATCTTCGTGTACCTCAAGTACACCAAGCAGGGCTATGAGATTGCCGTGGTGGGCGACAGCCCCAACACCGCCAAGTACGCCGGCATGAAGGTGGGCGCCATCGTCATCCGCACCGTCTTTATTTCCGCCGCCCTTATTGGCCTGGCGGGCGCCTTCTGCGTCTCCTCCGCCGGGGTGCTGTCCACCTCCCTCACCAATGACGTGGGCTGGACGGGCATCATCGTGGCCTGGCTTGCCAAGCTGAACGTGGCGGGCATCCTGGTGGCTTCCGCCCTCATCACCGTGCTGCAGTACGGCGCCCAGGCGGCCAGCGTCACCTACTCCAGCGTGGACGCCAACTTTGCCGACCTGCTCCAGGGCATGATCCTCTTCGCGGTGCTGGCGGCAGACTTCTTTACCCGCTTTAAACTGGCGCGCAGCGCCCACTCCGGGGAGGTGGCAAAATGAACGATACCAGCGCGGCCAGCATTCTGGTCCTGTTTCTGTTCAACATCATTGTCTATAACATCCCCCTGCTCTACGGCACGGTGGGCGAGATTATCACCGAGAAGGCGGGCAGCCTGAACCTGGGCGTGGAGGGCACCATGGCCGTGGGCGCCATGTTCGGCTACCTGGCCGGAGCCTGGACGGACAACATCCTGGTGGGCCTTGTGGTGTCCTTCCTCACCGCCGCCCTGTGCGGACTGCTGTTCGCCGTCCTCACTGTCTCCCTTCAGGCCAACCAGAACGTCACGGGCCTCACCATCACCACCTTCGGCGTGGGCCTCTACTTCTTCATCGGCAAGGGCGTGGGCCAGAACTGGCCCACCATGCAGCAGGCCCCCGGCCTGTCCGCCGCCTTCGGAGAAATCCACATTCCGGTGCTCTCCGACCTGCCGGTGGTGGGCAAGGTGTTCTTCTCCCACAACCCCCTGGTCTACCTGGGCCTGGCCATCGCGGTGCTGGCCTGGTGGTACCTGTCCTGCACCCGCATGGGCCTGAAGCTGCGGGCCGTGGGCGAGAACCCCGGCGCCGCCGACTCGGTGGGCGTCAACATCCTGCTCTATAAGTACCTGAACCTGATGCTGGGCTCGGGCATTATGGGCCTGGGCGGCTTCTACATGGCCCTCAACATGAGCGGCTCCTTCGAGGGATCCAACTGCTGGGTCAACGGCTACGGCTGGATTGCCATCGCCCTGGTTATCTTCGCCAACTGGAACCCCCTGTACGCCATCCTGGGCACCGTGGTCTTCGGCTTCTTCAACACCCTCCAGGTGTATGCCGGAACCCTGGCCTCGGCCTTCCCCGACGGGCTGGGCTGGCTCAACGCCGTTCCGCCCCACCTCTTCAAGGCCCTGCCCTTTATCATCACCGCCATCGTGCTGGTGGTTTCCTCCATCCGCAGCAAAGAGGGCAGCGGCCAGCCCGCCGCCCTGGGCCTCAACTACTTCCGGGAGGAGCGGTAAGCTCCGCCGGACCGCATCCTTCGCCGTCCCCCGTCCGGGGGACGGCTTTTTTTATACCTTCTGCAGGCGTCGGATCCCTGATGGGAAGTGCGACAAAAAATTTTTAAAAGAATGAAAGAGAAAATTCAAGATGTAACCGCTTTTGTAACCGAGGGGTGCTATAATAAGGCTACAAAACGCAATATGGGCGATCATTTTGCGTGTGTGAGAGGGAAAACCGGAGAAAAGCCAATATTGGCTTTTGCTTTGTTGAAAACAAAGCAAGGGAACTCTCAAAACAGCATGCGGAGGAATTCCGCAGAATAGATGCAGGGGCAAACCGTCTGAAAGGGCGGGACGCAAAGCCAGGGAGCTAAAGCGGAGCCGGGCAGAGGGACGAGCAGGCCGTCCCAATCCCGAGCCGCCAGGCCGGCCCAGCTGCCATGTATTCGATCTTCAGATTTTAGAAAGGAGAACGAAAAATGGCGACAAGAAAACGACTGCAAAAACTGTTTGCGCTGCTGTTGGTGCTCAGCATGACCATGGGTATGCTGAATATCACGGCCTTTGCGGCAGGAGGGGATGGGGAAGATCATTCCCACAACGCAATTATCTGCGAGACCTGCGGGGGCGATCACGAGGTTGAGGTGACTGTGCCCTGCTCCGCCTGCGGCGGGACCGGAAACGTGGACGGCTCCGCTGAGGAAACCTGCGGGAGCTGTAACGGTACGGGTGAGCGCCAAGAGGCTCAGGAGTGTGTGGACTGTATTGATGGTTATACCTCCTGTATCGGTGAGTTTGCGGGTGAGGTGACCACGGCCGCTACTTGCGTAGCTGCTGGTGTTATGACTTATACCTGTGAAACCTGCCAAGCCAGCTACACGGAGGAAATTCCTGTGGATGCTGCCGCCCATCAGTGGGGCGAACCTGTGGCCCTGGAGGGGAAGGTGCCCACCTGTGTCGACGATGGAGAGGGCACCCGCACCTGTGTTCTTTGTGAGGTACAGGAAAATGTAGTGATGCCCGCCACTGGCCAGCACACTTATGGCGATGATCTGAAGTGCACTGTCTGTGGTGCTGTCAAGCCCGGCGAGGAACCGGAGGAAATGACGCAGGAAAGCCTCCAAAAGGCTATTGACGAAGTTGAGACCGGCGGTACCGTTACCTTGACGGGCAATGTGACCCTGACCAGCACCATCAACATCAGTAAGAGCTTGGTGCTGGACCTGAATGGCTTTAGCCTGGAGGGTAGTGTTGAACGTTTGCTGATCATCAATAGCCAGGACGGCGCTTCGATGGACGTGACTGTTAAAGGGGGCACCTTGGACGGAAGCAAAGGCACCGATCTGGTCGATCATAATACCTACGGCGGTGCTATTTACTGCACTGCCGGCAAGAGCAGCATTCTAAGGCTCATTGATTGTGTCTTTGTAAATAATGCTGCGGGTATCGGCAGTGCTCTGTGGACGAATGGCTCTCTCTATATGGAGGGGTGCATCCTTAAAAATAATATAGGCGTCTCTACTGGCACCAACTACGGATCTGCTGTGGCAGTAAAGGGTCCCACCACCACTGAGGGTGCCGATGCGCCCAAAATCCCCTTTGTCACCATTACTGGTTGTACCTTTGAGGCCAACGGTTGGGATACCGCCAGTACGCTGGGAGGCGCTGTGTACCTGTTGGGGGTGGATACCGCCGTGGTGAGTGATAGTTCCTTTACTGCCAACCAGGGTGGTACCGGCGGTGCTGTATATTGCAGCAATAGTAATTCTTTCTCCGTTACCGACTCGGAGTTTAACGGCAATACCAGCGTCGCTGGTACCGGCGGCGGTGCAGTATATGTGGATAATACCAAGAATCTGAACTTTGACGGCTGCACCTTTACCGATAACACTGCTATCTCTATGGGCGGTGCCATTTGTTCTGGCCTCCAGAACAACTTGACTGTCTCTGACTGCACCTTTACCGGAAATAACACTAACAGCAACGGCGGCGCGATTTCTCACCAAAGCGGCCCGGCTGCCATCTCCGACAGTATCTTCTCTGGCAATACCGCCGGCATTATGGGCGGCGCGATCCTGGTGGCTGATACCTTTGCTAAGAGTACTACCTTGATGCTTGAGAGATGCACCATCGAGGACAGTGTTGGCGGCTATGGTGGCGCGCTGGCTATTCAAGGTATCAAGGGCAGCTATGTGGTACCCGCCACTGTGGACGGTGAGACCACCATTACCAACAGTACTGCCACCGTGTACGGTGGTGCTGTTTACGCGGCCTATATGGACCTGGACCTGGGCGCCGATATCACTGGTGCTACCAGCCCCAGCTACGGTGGCGCAGTGTATGCCTACTTGGGTGACCTGAATGTAACGGGAAATATTACCGGCGCCGTGGGTGCCAACTACGGCGGAGCCATCTATGCCAATCAGGCCAACGTGACAGTTGCCAGCACCATTACCGGCAACAGCGTGACCCTGCACAGCACCGGCGTCAACGGCTACGGCGGCGGCATTGCCAGCCTGTATGGAACCCTGACCCTGGGTGAGGGCGCGGCCGTTTACAATAATACCGCTGCCGGGGCCGGCGATGACATTTATAGTATGGGCATGGAGGGTTATCCCAATGTGCTTAATTTGGTACCCGCTGGAGAGATGTCTGGTGACCTGTTGCTGGCCGACGGCGAAAAGATCACCGGCTGGTATCTGGACGGTCTCAAGGGCGCGGACAGCACGAAGCGCTGGAGTGTTGATAGCTACTATACACAGTATACTCCTGTAAAAGATGAAACTGTAAACCTGGCGCTTAAGGCGGCTCATGGAGCGATCAGCAGTGGCGGCGGCGGAAGCAGCTACGACTACTACACTGTGACCGTCAACTACCTGGACAAGGACAGCGGCGAGAAGATTGCCCAGTCCTATGTCAGCGGTTCCATCCGTGAGGGCCGCAGCTATGATGTGACCGCCTACGATGCCATTGCCGTCGAGGGCTATACCTACGACAGTACCACCGGTGATCCTCTTACCGGCACCATGAACGGCAACAAGGTGATCAACGTCTGGTATGTGGCCGAGGACACGGACATTACCGACCCCGAGGTTCCCGGCGGCGAGCTGCCCGAGAACCCCGACGGTGGGGATGGTACCGATCCCGGTGTGGATATCGAAGACCCCGATGTGCCCGGAGCAGAAGTGCCTGAGACTGGCGATATTTCTGCGCTGTGGCTGGCGCTGAGCGCCCTGTCCGGTACCGGACTGGCCGGCGTCACTCTGCTGGGCCGCAAGAAGCGGGACGAAGAATAATTGTCCCTCAGAAACAAAAAACGCTGGCATCGAAGCCGCACCCCCAGTTAATACTGGGGGTGCGGCTCTTTTGTATCGAGTAAACTGAGCTAGCAGATAAAAAGCTTAAAAAATTTTGAAACATGAATGAGAAAATGACGTTTGTAACCGCTTTTGTAACCAGGGGGTGCTATAATGAGGCTACAAAGCGCAATATGGGAGATCATTTTGCGTGTGTGAGAGGGAAAACCGGAGAAAAGCCAATATTGGCTTTTGCTTTGTTGAAAACAAAGCAAGGGAACTCTCAAAACAGCATGCGGAGGAATTCCGCAGAATAGATGCAGGGGCAAACCGTCTGAAAGGGCGGGACGCAAAGCCAGGGAGCTAAAGCGGAGCCGGGCAGAGGGACGAGCAGGCCGTCCCAATCCCGAGCCGCCAGGCCGGCCCAGCTGCCATGTATTCGATCTTCAGATTTTAGAAAGGAGAACGAAAAATGGCGACAAGAAGACGACTGCAAAAACTGTTTGCACTGCTGCTGGTGCTTAGCATGACCATGGGTATGCTGAACATCACGGCCTTTGCAACGGAAGGTGAACTGATCTGCGATACGCAAGAGCACACCCACACCACGGCGTGCTATCAACGGGACTTGACCTGTGGGCTGGCAGAAGGTGAAGGCAGCCACAGTCATACCGACGCCTGCTCTGGTCTGACCTGCGGGCAGGAGGAAAGCACGGGCCATACCCACAGCGATGCCTGCTATGATGCAGAGAATAACCCGATCTGTGGACTGGCAGAGGGTGAAGGCAGCCACAGCCATACCGACGCCTGCTCTGGTCTGACCTGCGAGCAGGAGGAAAGCGCGGGCCACACCCACACCGACGCCTGCTATACGGAAACACTGGTGTGCAGTCAGGAGGAGCATACCCATAACGAGGCGTGCTATGATGCACAGTCTGGGGTGAGCTCACCGGAGGAGGCAGTGCTTTACCTGGAAGTGGGCAAGACCAAAAGTCTGTCTTCTATGGATTGGGAGTCCGGTTATCTAGCTTCGGAGGTGGAAAACTCGGGATACCAGTCTCAAAGGGAATGGTCGGTAGACGACACGAGTTTGGTCAATGTAACGACTGGCAGCAACGGTAAAATTAAGGGCTTAGCAGCTGGTACCACGAAGTTGACTGGTCTGCGCTATAAAGTGTTGCTTGACGACGGTACCTATGAGTATTACACAAATTATTATAAAATTCCCGGTATTATCGGGGGTGACCCTCAGTATTGGGCGCAGACCTACACTTGGAATCTTACTGTTGTCGAGGGCCACATGTATGAGACCACTGGAGAGACCGAGCCTACCTGTGCCCAGGCTGGCGTCAAAAATCTGATTTGTCGCGCCTGTGGGGAAAAGGCCACGGAATCTATTCCTGCGTTCCACAGTGAGCTTGCAGCAGGGGAAGCTTGTCCTGTCTGTGGCAAGGTGCTGTTTACTTGGGATGAGGAGAGCAAGACCCTGACCTTTACGGCCGATATTCCCACCTATGCCCAAAACACCTATACTACCCGGCCCTACCAGGAATTTGCTGATGAAGCGGAGCGGGTGGTCCTTGCCGATGGCGTGCAGCAGGTGGGTGGCTATGCTTTCGCATATTTTACCGCATTAAAAGCTATAGGTCCGGCAGATACCCTCGAAGGTATCGGTGTTCTTGATGTAAACTCCGTGGGCTATGGGGCCTTCTGGAACGTACATGGTATGACCAGCTACACCTTTACAGAAAATGTTCAGGACATGGATGGTTGCCTCTATAACTGCGGTGAACTGGACAGCGTGACTGTTCACAACACGCCAGTGGCAGATGCCTTTGGGTTCCAGGCTAATGAACCGCTTGCAGGCAGCACATTGGTGACCAATATGGTCATTGATGATCCGGACGGTATCCTGGGGAAGGCCAACATTACCAGCCAGTGGGACGGCATCATCAATCTGACTGTAAATGTAAAGGAGATCCAAGGCCGCGCGAGTTCGGATGATTTAAAGACCCTGGTGGTCACCAACGCGGAACGCATTGGTGATAAGTGGATGTATGATGTTGTGTGGGGCAACAATATATTCCCAAATCTGACCGATATTACTTTGGAAAACGTAGGACTGGTTGGTAAGTATGCGTTTCAGAATACCCCGGTCAAAAACGTGACTCTACGCAACGTCCAGGCCGTCGGCGAGGGCGGATTCTACTACTGCGGCGACCTGGAGAGTGTGACCATCGAGAATGTGGGCCTCATCGATGCCTATACCTTTGACGGCTGCGACTTGCTTACCACTCTGAACGTACCTGACGAAACCAAACTGGGCTACAGCGACATTTTTAACAAAACCGAGTTTGCTTATCTGAAGGACCGTATGTTTGCCATTCTGGACGGACAGTTTGCTCTGAAAGCAACACCCTCTCCTGAGACTTTAACAGTGCCCAGCGGTTGGGAGAGCAGCCACACTGGTCAGGAAAATGCTGCTGCTTTGAACGAGGACCAAGTCACCAAAGCTGCCCGCTGGACGGACGAGGATAAAACCCAGGCAGAAGTAGAGTTCCAGTTCAACTACGCCAAAGACCAGGGTATGGACTTTGTCTTTGTAGTAGATTACTCCGGATCCATGTCCAAGGTCGGCAACTATGCCGCTGCTACTGTGCCTGATGGTAGTGTGGATGACAACTCCCGCTTCTTTGACATGCAGTCCAAGCTGCTGGACGTCAGCGAGCAGCTGTTGAATACGCAGGGCTATGATAACCGGGTGGCCTTTGTTACCTTTGCAACCAATGCTACGGAGTACTTGCATACGCAGAATTTCACTCAGGACTATGACATGGCGGAGAATTTTGTTATGGCGTATCAGCCCTATGGATCTACGAATTACGCCATTGCCCTGGATGCCGCCTATAGCCTGATTGCCAACCGTGAGGATACTTCTCGGGAGGCCGCGGTAATCTTTATCTCCGACGGAAAACCCAACCGAAACTTTGCAGCGAACTCCAGTAACATGGAGAAGATTTTGCCGGAAATTGAAGAATATGCCGATAGAATCAAGAGTATTCAGCAATTTGGCCACGGGACCAAGATCTTTGGTGTTATGCAGTCGGTTCCGGCCAGCGAAGAGGCCGACTGTATCAACGCTATGAAGCGGCTTTGTAGCGACGGTTTGTTCTTCTTGGCCAGCGATACTCAGGAGTTCAGTGATGCCATCAACAATGCAATCGGCGCGTCTTATAACATTTATACCTTGGTGGATACCATTGACCCTGCCTTTACGCTGGATGAGAGCAGCATTACCGTTTCGGCCGGCACCTACCAGGTCGGCGAGGACGCGGATGGAAACACCACGATTACCTGGACCATCACTGGCGTGCCCTACCTGACCCACACCATGAACTACGACCTGATGCTCAATCAGGTGAACGACAGCTACCCCTATGGATCCTTTGATACCAATGAGGGAGACGCTGTTGTGGCGCTGGGTGCTGACAACGTGAATGCAGTCGCTACACCTGTTCTTACCCGGGAGCGTTCTTCTTCCGGTGGCGGCGGCAGCAGCTACGACTATTACAACGTCACGGTCAACTATCTGGATGAGGATGGAAACAGCATTGCCTCCAACCACAGCGAGCGCATCCGTGAGGGCCTGCGCTATGATGTGACCGCTTACGACGCCATTGCCATCGAGGGCTATACCTACGACAGAACTACCGGTGATCCGCTCACCGGCACGATGAACGGCAACAAGGTGATCAACGTCTGGTATGTGGCCGAGGACACGGACATCACTGACCCCGAGGTTCCCGGCGGCGAGACGCCTGAGAATCCTGACGGTGGGGATGGAACCGAGCCTGGCACTGACCCCGGTGTGGACATCGAAGACCCCGATGTGCCCGGAGCAGAGGTGCCTGAGACTGGCGATATCTCTGCCCTGTGGCTGGCGCTGAGCGCCCTGTCCGGTACCGGACTGGCCGGCGTCACTCTGCTGGGCCGCAAGAAGCGGGACGAGGAGTAATTGCTCCGCAGAAGCGGTAAAACCATATCATTAAGACCACACCCCGGCGTTTACCGGGGTGTGGTCTGTTTTTGCGTAAAAAATGCGTAAAATATACAGAAAATGGCAAAAATGCTGAAAAATTTTTAAGAAATTGAACAAGAAAATAAAATTTGTAACCCCTTTTGTAACTCAAAGGTGCTATAATGAAACCCTGAACGCAGGATAGGAATCTTTTGCGTCCAGAGGAGAGAATATGGGCCAAAAAAGGGTGACCCGGAACCGCCTCCGGGAAAAGCCAATATTGGCTTTTTGCTTTGTTTTCAACAAAGCAAGCCTCTCCGAACAAAATGCGGAGGAATTCCGCAGGAATAGATGCAGGGGCAAACCGCTGGAAACGGCGGGACGCAAAGCCAGGGGGCTAAAGCGGAGCGAGCTCATCGGGAGGATGGAGTAAGAGCTGCCGCCAGGCCAGCCCAGCCGCCATGTATTCGATCTTCAGACAAAGGAAAGGAGAACGAAAAATGGCAATGAGAAGAAGACTGCAAAAAGTGTTCGCGTTGCTGCTGGTGGCCAGTATGACCATGAGCATGCTCACGGCGGGAGTGTTCGCAGAAGAGGGCGGTTCTTCGGATGCGGTTAAGCTGTCGTCGGTCACAATTCCTGAGAAGGACAAGAACATCTCTGTGGCTTATGGTACGGAGCTGGGGGATGTTCTGGAGAAGCTTCCCGGGACTCTGACGGGTACGGTTGAGGCGGCGGAGCCTGTCGATCCGCCGGTTGATCCAGTGGATCCCGATCAGTCTGAGGCATCTGAGGTGACTGAGCAGCCTGAGGTTCCCGAGCAGCCTGAGGTTCCCGAGCAGCCTGAGGTTCCCGAGCAGCCTGAGGTTCCTGAGCAGCCTGAGACGCCCGAGCAACCTGAGGTTCCTGAGCAGCCTGAGGTTCCTGAGCAGCCTGAGACGCCCGAGCAGCCTGTGGAGGGCGGTGAAGATGGAGTTCCCACTACTGTCATGCTGGCTGCGGTGCCCGGCGGTGAGTCGGATACTATCGTGCTGGGAGACTCCAATGAGCCCGAAACCGTAGAGGTTCCTGTTACCTGGTCCTGCGATCACTATGATGGCCGGACGGCCGGAGACTACACCTTTATCGCTACGCTGGGCGAGAGGTATTCCTATAGCGGCGATCCCCTTTCCATTACGGTGACGGTGGAAGAAAAACCAAAGGTTGACATTGAAGAGCAGTATATCATTACGCCGGAAACGCCGGATCCGAATACTGTGCTGAAGGCTGCGGCTGAGGCTAATGTTCCGGCGTTACTGAAGAGCGGCACATATGAAAAGGGCTTTAAGGCAGAAAATGTTACCCTTTATGTGGAAGGGAATGCTGTTATCAACGGCGGTATCACCCTGAAAAATGCAACTCTGGAGGGCTACACCGGCAGCGATATCCTGGACATTAAGGAGACTTCTGAAACCACAGTCAATACGGCAACGCTGAACTCTTTGACTGTGAATATTACCGGCGCAGCTCACAACTATTTGATTAATTGGGAGGGCGGTAATTTTACCCTGAACGATGCAGTCCTTTCTGCCAGCGGGAATACTAAAGGCTGTGGTCTGTATGCTGGTGGAGGAACTGCTGGCAGCAAGTTTATCGCCACAAACAGCGACGTTACCTTCAGCAACAACGTTCAGGGCAGCGGCGGCGGAGCCGGAATCTGGGCAAATGCAGATGGCAACTCGAACGCTGTATTTGAATTTATCGACAGCAGCCTGACGATGAATAACAATGGCCTGAATGGATTTATGGGCGCACCGGCTTCGTATTTGGGCGGCAACACCCCTACATTCGTTTTTGAGAATACCAATGTGACTGTGACTGGCAACGGAAGTTCCACAGATGACGGCGAAGGCGATGGTTTCAGCTACGGATATATCACCCTGCGCAATACAGGCAAGGGAGACTATACCTTTAACGTCAGCGACAACGACAACAACGGTTTGGACGGCGGAAGAGAAAATAATGCCGCACTGGATGCCGAAGGATACACCATCATTGCCAACGGGAATGGCAACATTGGTCTTAACATTTCCAAGTTAAATAAGGACCAATCCGCATCTACGATTAAGGATTGTACCGTTATTGCAAATGGAAATGGTTCTCATGGTATCCAGGTAAAGCAGCCGCTGAATGTGGTAAATTCCAGCTTTACCACCAATGAAAATGGCAAGGATGGATTTAGATTTTTTGCTTCCAGTGTTACGGCAAACTTTGATGCGAAATCTTCTGTCATTGCCAACGACAACGCAAACAGCGGTTTCTATTTTTATGGAACTGCCCTGTCGGCGGCAGAAGGCGCACAATTTGAGCTGTGCGGCAATGGCAACAGCGGACTTTATGTGTATCGCGGCAGTGTCGAGCTTGGAAACGCTGATGTGACCATCATGCACAATAGCTCCAACAGCTTTGGCGGCGGTATCTATATCTACAATAACAATGGATCTCTGACTCTGCCCGTAGGCGCGGCGGTATACAATAACGCTGCCAACAAGGCCGGCGACGACATTTACAGCAAGGGCACCATTACATTCAGCAAAGTTGGTTCCGAGTGGACTCTGGATGACTGCAGTCACGAAATTGATGGCTGGTATCAGGATGGCGCGGAACACCGCTGGTCCGCCCACTTTAAACCCCTGAATGCGGTAGAATTCAAGCAGTTCGAACGCAACGGCGTTGCCTTTGTGACAGGTGAGCTGTCCCTGAAGGCAGCTCATGGGCTGGTTCCCGAGGATTCCGAGCAGTCCGATTGGCAGACCTCCAAGTCCAAGACAGCCACCAACCTGGATTCCAACTATGAGTCCAAGGTGACGCTGGCGCTTCCCGCGGCGGAAGAGACTCTGAAATCCGACGTGGTATTTGTACTGGACAAGTCCACCAGCGCGGAAGTGGAGCGGCAGATGCTGGACATGCTGAGCGATTTGAACAACCAGGCTAAGGAAACCGGCGCTGTGATCAAGGTGGGCGTTGTGATCTTCAATAAGGTGGCGAACAATGTTCTGGAGCTGACCGAGCTGAACGACGCCAACCTGCCTGTCATCCAGCAGGCGATTGAGACGAAGATCTCCAGCGGCACCAATACCCACGCCGGGCTGCTGGCCGGTAAAGCTATGCTGGACGAAGATACTGGTGTAGACGCAAACCGGAAGTATATGATTTTCGTCAGCGATGGTATCACCTATATTTTTGACGAAGAAGCAAATTCCATTAACTCTCAGCAGATGACCAACGGCGAGTACGCGATTATGGCTGGCCCTGACTGCTGGGCAATCCGCCACTATGCAGAGGGCGGAAAGGATTACCTGCCTGAAAGCTTTGAAAGCTACCTGAACGATGTGGGACAGGATCTGGATATGGTCAAGGAGTATATCCAGCTTTACGACAATACCGCCAGCAACACAGACCTGCACATCCCCAGAGAAAATGGAACCGAGTATCCTACCTGTGTGGATGTGGCGCTCTATAAGACCTACAAGACCTATATGGAGGCTGTAGAGGCTGGCTATCGCTGCTATGCGGTTGCGGCTGACACCGGCGCTGCTTCTGACTATCCCTGGGGTCCCGCATTTATGAGCTATCTGGCGGACGGAGAGTCGGTTTCCTTCAAGGAAATTCAGAATGACATCTATTACCTTCTGGCTGATGGCTCCACAGTCAAGGATGTTATCGGCTACGGCGATGACTACAACTTCGACTTTGTCAACGACATGAGCAAGTTGTCCCTGACCGTGAACGGTGTGGAGCAGACCGTACGTGAAATCGAACTGCTCGATCCCATGTTCAGCGGCTCTTATGAGACTGCCCGCTACGCCTTTGGTGAGGCGAATGAGGAGGGTGTTTACCCCTACGTTCTCCACTATTATGCCAAGGGCGAGGATGGAAACTCCGACGAGTGCTTCCTGTGGGAGATCAACGTCCCCGTGAGCAACTTTGCTCCCGTGGAACTGACCTATTCCGTGAAGCTGACCAATCCCAAGACTGACCCCGGCACCTACGGACAGTATGACGAAGACGGCAGCAAGGGCTACGGCGGACTGTTCACGAATAAGAGCGCAACCTTGTGGCCCATTGATTCCAACGGCGTACAGATTGCGCCCGAGAACTTTGCCAAGCCCACCGTGTCTTACACCGTCAGCGGCGGAGGTGGCGGCGGCAGCAGCTACGACTACTACACCGTGACCGTGAACTACCTGGACAAGGACAGCGGCGACAAGATTGCTCAGTCCTATGTCAGCGCTTCCATCCGTGAGGGCCGCAGC
The DNA here is from genome assembly GCF_058136395.1 of Pseudoflavonifractor sp. HNCC25GI2. Taxonomy (NCBI): domain Bacteria; kingdom Bacillati; phylum Bacillota; class Clostridia; order Eubacteriales; family Oscillospiraceae; genus Pseudoflavonifractor; species Pseudoflavonifractor sp. HNCC25GI2. The sequence continues at coordinate 35,397 of NZ_JBYUOW010000009.1, read as the reverse complement.
TATGATGTGACCGCTTACGATGCCATTGCCATCGAGGGCTACACCTACGACAGCACCACCGGTGATCCCCTTACCGGTACCATGAACGGCAACAAGGTGATCAACGTCTGGTATGTGGCCGAGGACACGGACATTACCGACCCCGAGGTTCCCGGCGGCGAGCTGCCCGAGAATCCCGACGGTGGGGACGGAACCGATCCCGGTACTGACCCCGGCGTGGACATTGAGGATCCCGACGTGCCCACGGGCGAGGTGCCTGAGACCGGCGATATCTCCGGCCTGTGGCTGGCGCTGAGCGCCCTGTCCGGTACCGGACTGGCCGGCGTCACCCTGCTGGGCCGCAAGAAGCGGGACGAGGAGTAATTCCTGCCCCAAAGCGGTAAAAACCTAACCTTGAGACCGCGCCCCCGGCGTCTGCCGGGGGCGCGGCTTTTTATTTCCGGGAGGACTGCCTGTCCCGGCGGTCATATCCCGTTCTCCCGCCGCATAAGATGTCCATACACAGCCCGCGGGCCGGACAAGGAGGGAGACTATACTGTGGCGGAGAACAAAGGAAACGGACAAGTGGGACGTGCCCTGCGGCGGGGAGTTGCTCTGGGCCTGGCACTTATAGGAATTTGGGGTGTGGGCATGACGGTGGATTTTTCCAGCCTGAATGAGGCGGTGGCGGCCTGGGGCGCGGAAGGCGGAAGGGCAGTGGCGCTCATGGAGCGGCAGCTGGGGGCGCTGCCCGGGAGCGGGGAAGAGACCTTCACGGGGTGGGGGCGGCTTCTGCTGGGGCAGTCGGCGCTGCTGGCGGCAGGGGAGAAGGCGGTGGCCTCCGCCCGGGAGAGCCGGGGCGAGGACCTGGCGGGGCAGGACCCGGAGTTCTACGACCAGGACGGGGAGGACCAGGAGGAGCCCGACCTGCAGCCGCCCGCCCAGGAGGGGGACATTGTGGAGATGACGGCCCAGGGCAAGGAGGGCAGCCAGTACATCCGCCAGGACAACATCTATCTCTATAACCGCACCAGTAAGGCGCTGGATCCGTCGGTGCTGTCGGCGGGAACGGTGGATGTCCCTCTGGGGGAGGGGCCACAGATTTTGATTGTCCACACCCACGGCAGCGAGGCGTACAGCCAGACGGACGGGGACGTGTACGAGCAGAGCGACCCCTACCGTACCACCGACTGCACCCACAACGTGGTGCGGGTGGGGGAGGAGATCGCCACGGTGTTCCGGGCCCACGGCTTCCAGGTGGTCCACGACACCACGCTCTACGATTACCCGGCCTACAACGGGGCCTATGAGCGCTCCCTTGCGGCGGTGGAGGAGTGGCTTCGGCAGTACCCCACCATCAAGGTGGTGCTGGACGTCCACCGGGACGCTCTGGTGGGCAGCAACAACGAGATTTACAAGCTGGTGACCACCGAGGCGGGGGAAAAGGTGGCCCAGGTCATGATGGTCATCGGCAGCGACGAAAACTCCGGGGCCCATCCCCGGTGGCAGGACAATCTGGCCTTTGCGGTGCTGCTCCAGAAGGAGCTGGTGCGGGGCTATACCAGCCTGGCCCGGCCCATCGTACTGCGCAGCAGCAGCTACAACCAGCAGGTATCCCCCGGCTCCATTCTGGTGGAGGTGGGCGGCCACGGCAATACCCTCACCGAGGCCATCAACGGGGCGCGGATGTGGGCGGACAATGTGGCCCGCACCCTTCAGACCCTGAAGACAGGGCAGGGGTGAGGGCCAAAAGAGAGCGCTTGAAAAAGCCCCTCTTTTTGTGTAAACTGAGGCAAAGGGGGCAGAGACATGAAAAAGTTTGAATATAAGTTCGCGGACATCAAGACCCCGCTGGGGCTGGACTGGGGGAAGAAGCTCCGGGAGATGGAGCAGCAGTGGAATCAGCTGGGGCAGGAGGGCTGGCAGTTCTGCATGAGCGGAAACGGCGTGCTGGTCTTTATGCGGGAGATTGAGGAATGAGCCACGAGGACTATATGCGCGAGGCATTGGCGCTGGCCCGCCAGGCGGCGGAGGAGGGCGACGTGCCCGTGGGCTGCGTCATTGTAAAGGACGGGGCGATTGTGGGCCGGGGCCGGAACCGCCGGGAGGAGCGGGGGGACGCCACCGCCCACGCCGAGCTGGAGGCCATCCGGGACGCCTGCGGGCGGCTGGGCAGCTGGCGGCTCCACGGCTGTACCCTGTATGTCACTCTGGAGCCCTGTCCCATGTGCGCCGGGGGCATCATCAACGCTCGGATTGAGACGGTGCGCTACGGGGTTCGGGATGAGAAGGCGGGCTGCTGCACCTCGGTGCTCAACCTCTTTGAGGAGCGGTTCAACCACCACCCCCGCATCTACCAGGGGCCGCTGGAGGAAGAGTGCCGGGCGGTGCTCCAGGATTTCTTTGAACACTTACGGGGTGCGGACCCCTTGGAAAAGATTTAAAGCTTTTGTAACAATTGAAGGTGTCTTTTTTAATAAAACGCGGATATACTGATACTCGCAAGGCAAGAACATCTTTTCATTCTATCCTCCAATTTTGAAGGACCAACGGGTCGCTCCGTTGGTCCTTCCTCCTTTTTTCCGGCACGCACAGAGGAAAAAAGAAGAAAATTCCTCCAAACCGGGGGATATTTAAAACTTATGTAACAACTTTCGTTGGAATTGTTCACAACTTCTGTGTATTATAAAATCTGCAAGAGACAGTTCGTTTCATTTTAATCCTCTTTTTCAACGGTAAGACCCGGACGCTTTGGAGCTGGCGTCCGGGTTTTGCTATGTCCGGAAGTGCCGAATTATATACGAAAACCCCCGGGACTGCCGCGTCCCGGGGGTTTTCGCTCTATGAAATTCCTGCCAGATCACAAGGCAAGGCAAGTGCAGGAATGACTCAGCACTTCTCGAAGATGGTGGCAACGCCCTGGCCGCCGCCGATGCACAGAGTGGCCAGACCCTTCTTGGCGTCGTCGCGCTTCTGCATCTCGTGGAGCAGGGTGACGATGATACGGGCACCGGAAGCGCCCACGGGGTGACCCAGAGCAATGGCGCCGCCGTTGACGTTGACCTTGCTCATGTCGAACTTCAGCTCGCGGGCCACGGCGATGGACTGGGCAGCAAAGGCCTCGTTAGCCTCGATGAGGTCCATGTCCTCGATGGTCAGGCCGGCCTTGGCCATAGCCTGACGGGAAGCGGGCACGGGGCCCACTCCCATGATCTTGGGATCCACGCCGCCCTGGCCCCAGGAGACCAGCTTGGCCATGGGCTTCAGACCGTACTTCTCCACGGCCTCGCCGGAGGCCAGGATGATGGCGGCGGCGCCGTCGTTGATGCCGGAGGCGTTGGCGGCGGTGACGCGCTGCTGACCCTTGTCGGGGGACTCCTGAATGCCGGTGGGCTCAAAGGTGTGGACAACCTGGGGAGCGGGGGACTCGGGACCCACGGGGAAGGCGCCCTTCAGCTTGGCAATGCTCTCGGGGGTAACGCCGGCGCGGGGGAACTCGTCCACCTTGAACTCCACCATCTGCTTCTTCTGCTTCACCATGACGGGAACGATCTCGTCGTTGAAGCGGCCGGAGGCCAGAGCAGCCTCAGCCTTGTTCTGGGAGGAGGCGGCGAACTCGTCCAGCTCCTGGCGGCTGATGCCCCACACGTCGCAGATGTTCTCGGCGGTGGTGCCCATGTGGTAGTTGTTGAAGGCGTCCCACAGGCCGTCCTTGATCATGGTGTCGATGACCTTCTTGTCACCCATGCGGGCGCCCCAGCGCTCAGCAGGCAGGGCATAGGGGGCAGCGGACATGTTCTCGGTGCCGCCGGCCACCACGATATCGGCGTCGCCGGCCAGAATGGTACGGCCGGCCTCGATGACGGACTTCATGCCGGAGCCGCACACCATGCCCACAGTGTAAGCGGGAACAGAGGCGGGCACACCGGCCTTCAGGGCAGCCTGACGGGCCACGTTCTGGCCCAGACCAGCGGTGAGGATGCAGCCGAACATGACCTCATCCACCTGCTCGGGCTTCACGCCGGCGCGGTTCAGGGCCTCCTTGATGACGATAGCGCCCAGGTCAGCGGCGGGGGTGTCCTTCAGGGAGCCGCCAAAGGAACCGATGGCGGTACGGCAGCAGTTGACAACATAGATTTCCTTCATAGTGTCTGAAACCTCCAAATTTTGGTTTTGACGCCCCAGAGGACGCCCGGAATTTCCGCTCTTATGCTGATTATATCGGAGCGGGCCCCAAAAAGCAATCAATTTTTCTGCGCTTTCTGGCTGCATTTCTGTCTGAGAGTGACAAGAGCCCCCGAAAACGGGGCGAAACCCTCTCCCTTTCCCACAAAATCGTTAAAATTTTCACAAAAATTTGAATTTGAACTTTTTTCAAAAAAACGCCGCCCGGGGCAGGTGCTCCGGGCGGCGGAAGAGGGGGATGGGCAGAGGGTTCAGCCCAGAGGATAGACTTCGGCGCTGGGGCCATCCGTCTGGGGCTGGCTCTGGGTGCCGGGAAGGGCGTCGACGGTGCTCTGGTGGGCGATGAGGTAGTACTGGGTGTTGAGACCGCCGTACTGCTCCAGCCAGGCCAGGGTGTTTTTTGCGTTGGGGGTCAGGGTGATGGACAGGTCGGAGGAATAGGTCTTTTCCACGTTGCCTGAGAGGTCCTGGGTCAGCTCAAAGGTAAAGCGCAGGTCGGTTTGATAGGTGTTGTCCCAGCGCTCCTGGTCGGGAATGGCGTAGCGCACGCCCAGAGTGCCCGCGGCGAAGTCCTCCTGTACGGCCTCCCACAGCTGCTCCAGCTGCTGGGGGGTGGCGCCCTCCAGATAGTAGGGGTCCTGATACTGGGGGTCCTGGCCGCTGCCCTCGGCCCGGGGCAGCTCCACCCCGGAGAGGCAGACCTCCACCAGGCGGCCCGCCCCATAGTGGTCAAACGCATAGGCCTTGGCCACCAGCTCCCGGTTCTGGAGCAGAGCGAAGTACTGTCCGGACACCGTGCTGGGATCCTCCGACTCGCTGCGATAGATGGGAATGGAGTGATACTGGCGGTTCACAGTGGTGCCGTTGCCCAGAGTATAGTAGAGGGACAGGGAGAAGTAGTTGTCTCCGGGGTCGTAGGAGGGGGAGTTGTACTGGGCCCGGTCCCGCTGGGCCACCACGGCCTGGTGCAGGGCGATAAAGGGCGCCATATCCTCCGGGTCGGTGAGCTCCAGCACCAGCTGGCGGCCGTCGTCGTAGGGCTCGCCCAAGTCCAGCACAACGGAGAGGGAGGCCACCTGGTCCGCCTTGGGGACCCGGGTCTCGATGCCGAAGACGTCGGCAAAGCAGCCCCCACACAGAAGGCTCATGACCACCAGGGCAATGAGGCCACGCTTCCAGGCGCCCAGCACCCGGAAGGACTTTTTCAGCAGCATCTCGGCGGCGAAGAAGCCCACCACCGACCACAGCACCACGCACACGGACAGGAAGGCGGCGTTGTCCGACCAGGAGAAGAACAGGGAGGTGGCCATGCCGAAGGAGAGGCCCACGCAGAAGGTGACGCCCCACTGGAAGATGGGGCGTACCACCCGGAAGGAGACCACGTCTCCGGCGGACTCCACGTGCCGGCGGCGGTAGAGGAGGAGGGCCAGCAGGGCCAGCACCAGTCCGGCCACGGCATAGCCGGCCACGGTCAGGGGGGAGGCCAGCTCATAGGAGATGGGAACTGTGGTATAGTCGGCCGCATCCACAACCTGCCAGCGGCAGGCGTCGGACAGGGTATAGAGGGGGGTGAGCAGGTCCATCAATGCGTAGGAGGCGGAGGTGCTGTACCCGTAGAAGAACTGGGAGAAGAGGAGGGTCAGCAGGCCGTACAGCCCCCACACCAGACCGTTGAGGATGGCATAGAAGGCGGGAAGGGCCAGCAGGTGGCCGGTAAACATGGCGCAGAAGGCGGCAAAGGAGAAGAAGAACAGGAAGGTGGCACTCTGGACCAGCAGCCAGATGCCCAGGCAGGACAGGGCCTCCAGCCAGGCGTCGGGGGGCAGAAGCACCATCTCAATGGCGGCGGTGCACAGGGCCACCGCCAGGTGGGGCAGCAGGCCGAAGGACAGTCCGGCCAGGTACTGGGTGGTAAAGAGACCCTCCCGGCGCAGAGGCAGGGCGTGCATGGCGCAGCTGGAGCGGGCGTTGTAGAGGTAGCCGAACACCGCCATGGCGCACAGCAGGCCGAAGATGCAGGACACCCACACGCCGAAGGACAGCCAGGAGGGGAATTCCTGGGCGGCCGACAGCATCCAGTCCTGGACGTCCACGGCGCCGTAGCCCCGGGAGCGGCCGCCGACAAACTGGTTGAGCAGATACAGGGGCAGGGCAAAGGTCCACGCCGCGGCGTACAGGGCCCACAGGGGCCAGAACCGGCCCATGGTCTTGCGCCACAGGGCGGCATTAAAGAACGATGTCCCGGACCGCATAGTCCTCACCTCCCAATTCATAGATAAAGATTTCCTCCAGGGAAAGGGGCAGAGCCTCCATCAAAATGGGGTTCAGGGGGGCCATGCGGGCCTTGATGTCCGCGGGGCTGCCCCGGAGAATGAGGGTAAACACCCGGCCCACCTGGGCAGTGTGGAGGATGTGAAGGTCCTTGGGGAAGGCGGGGGGCTCCGCCTGAGCGAAGGCGATCTGCAGCTTCACAATGTTGTCCTGCAGGTCGGTGAGGGAGCGCTCCAGCAGCACCTTGCCGTGGGAGAGGATGCCCACGTGGTCGCACACATCCTCCAGCTCCCGCAGGTTGTGGGAGGAGATGAGCACCGTGGTGCCCCGCTGGGCCACATCCCCCATGAGGAGGGACCACACCTGGCGGCGCATCACCGGGTCCAGGCCGTCCACCGGCTCATCCAGCACCAGCAGCTTGGGGGCGCAGCACAGGGCCAGCCAGAAGGCGCTCTGCTTCTGCATGCCCTTGGACAGGCGGCGGATGGGCTGGCGGTCGTCCACCTCGGGGAAGGCCTCCCGCAGGGCATGGTACCGCTTGTCGTCAAACTGGGGGTAGATCCCGCGGTAGAACTTCATCATGTCCCGGGTGGAGGCGGAGTTGAAGTAGTAGAGCTCGTCGGGAATGACGGCGATGCCCTGTTTGACGGCGGGGTTTTCATAGACCGGCTGGCCGTCCACCAGCACGGTGCCCGAGTCGGGGCGGTAGACCCCGGCGATGTGGCGCAGCACCGTGGACTTGCCCGCGCCGTTGGGGCCCACCAGGCCGTAGATGGAGCCGGGCTCCACCGTCATGGTCAGACCGTCCAGGGCCCGGAAGCCGTCGAAGGTCTTGACCAGATTGTTTACCTTAATCATTGGGTACATCCCCCTTCCTTTGCCCGCACCCGGGCCCGCAGCGCCTCTCCCGTCAGACCCAGGAACAAAAGCTCCGCCGTGGTCTGGTCAAAGACCTGCAGAAGCTCCTCCTTCCGACGTCCGTCCACCCCTGTGTGGGGGGCGGCGAAGGAGCCCTTGCCGGGCACCGAGTAGAGGTAGCCCTCGGCCTCCAGGGCCTCGTAGGCCCTCTGAATGGTATTGGGGTTGATGGCCAGAGAGGAGGCCATGGACCGGACCGAGGGGAGCTTTTCTCCCTCCCGGATGGCGCCGGACACCATCAGCCGGCGCAGCCCTTCCTTTACCTGTTCGTAGATGGGGCGGGCGTCCCGGTAATCCAGATTCAGCATGGATGCCGTCTCCTTTCCCACAGGTCCGGCGTTGGCCGGACAAACTGTATGAAGTGTACTAGTACACATTAGTATAAGGGAGGCCCTGTGGAAAAACAATTAAGAAGCCTTTAAGATTTTCTTACAAATGGAAAAGCGGGAAAAAGTATGACAAAACCTTAACAGAACAGCCCTTGAAACTCTTGACGGCTATGGTATGATAAAGGTGAAAAGAAGCCCCCGGCCCCGCCGGGCGGTAAGGAGGATACAATAAAATGTTTCAATCCATCGGATTTATCGGCACCGGGCATATGGGCTCGGCTCTGGCCCGGGCGGCGGCCAAGGGTGCGGCGGGTGTGCCGGTCTACCTGTCCAACCGTTCGCCGGAGAAGGCTGAGAAGCTGGCCGTCGAGCTGAATGCCAAGCTGTCCGATAACCGGACGGTAGCCCAGCAGTGCCAGATTATTTTCCTGGCGGTGAAGCCCCAGATGATGGCCCGGGTGCTGAAGGACCTGGCGCCCACGCTGGCTGCCCGGAAGGAGCGGTTTGTACTGGCCTCCATGGCCGCCGGCCTGACCGCCGAGACCATCCAGAAGATGGCCGGGGGTAAGTATCCTGTTATCCGCCTTATGCCCAACACCCCGTCGGCTGTGGGCGCAGGAGTGGTGCAGTACTGCGGCCTGGACGTGACGGAAGAGGAGCTGGAGGCCTTCGGGGCGCTGCTGGCTCCGGCCGGCCTGGTGGACCGGGTGGAGGAGCGGCTTATTGATGCGGCCAGTGCTGTATCCGGCTGTGGCCCGGCCTTCCTCTATCTATTTCTGGAGGCTCTGGCCGATGGCGGCGTGGCCTGCGGCCTGCCCCGGGACAAGGCCCTGGCCTACGCTGCCCAGATGGCCCAGGGAGCGGCGAAGATGGTGCTGGAGAGCGGTCAGCATCCTGGTGCCCTGAAGGATGCGGTGTGCTCTCCGGGTGGGTCTACCATCCAGGGCGTGCGCATCCTGGAGGAGCAGGGCTTCCGGGCCGCTGCCATGAACGCGGTCATTGCCGCCTACGAAAAGACGCTGGAGCTGGGCAAGGGCTGAGGCCCGCCCGGTGGAAAATGAGGTGTAGTTCTTGAGAATTGTAGTGAAGGTGGGTACCTCCACTCTGGCCCACGCCACCGGGCGGCTGAACATCCGCCACGTGGAGGAGCTGGTGAAGGTGCTGTCCGACTTGAAAAACGCGGGGCACGAGCTGATTCTGGTCTCCTCGGGAGCCATTGGCATGGGAGTGGGCAAGCTGAACCTGCCCGGCCGCCCCACCGATATGCCCTCCAAGCAGGCCGCCGCCGCTGTGGGCCAGTGCGAACTCATGTATACCTACGACCGGCTCTTTACCCAGTATAACCACACTGTGGCCCAGGTGCTGCTCACCGGGGAGGACGTGGACCACGCCGACCGGCGGCAGAACTTTGAGAATACCATGTTCCGCCTGCTGGAGTTGGGGGCTCTTCCCATCATCAACGAGAACGACACCGTGGCCACCGCCGAAATCAAGGTGGGCGACAACGACACCCTGGGCGCCATTGTGGCCTGCTCGGTGGGGGCGGACCTGCTGGTGCTGCTCAGCGACATCGACGGGCTCTACACCGCCGACCCCCGCACCAACCCCAACGCCCGGCTGCTGCCGGTGGTGGAGGAGGTCACGCCGGAGATTGAAGCTCTGGCCGGGGGCAAGGGCAGCGACCTGGGCACCGGAGGCATGGCCACCAAGCTGCGGGCGGCCAGGATGGCCGCCGGGGCGGGCTGCGACATGGTCATCGCCAACGGCGAGCACCCGGACGTGCTCTATGACATTGTGGAGGGCAAGGACGTGGGCACCCGCTTCCTGGCCCGTCCCAGGGGATAAATTACAATCCAAAACGTATAAATGAGAGGGGATATTCCATGCTGGAATTTAAATTTGACACCCAACTGCTCATGGAAGGCTGCACGGTGGACGAGGATGACGTGAACGACTACATCCGCACCCACTTCGCCGGGGACTGCCTGCTGGTGGCGGGGGACGAGGAGGCCATGAAGCTCCACTTCCACACCAACGAGCCCTGGCAGGTGCTGGAGTACTGTGCCGGTCTGGGGGAGATCTACGACATCGTGGTAGAGAACATGGAGCGGCAGGAGAACGGCCTGAAGGGCTGAGGGAGGAAATACCATGACGACAATGGAGCTGCTGGAGCGGGCCAGAGGGGCCAAGGGAGCCATGGCTCTGGCGGATACCGAGACGAAGAACCGGGCCCTGCTGGCCATGGCGGACGCCCTGGAGGCGGACCGGGAGACCATTCTGGCCGCCAACACCCAGGACCTGGAGGCAGCCCGGGGAACGGTGTCCGAGGTCATGCTGGACCGGCTGGCCCTGAGCCCGGAGCGCATCGCGGGCATGGCCCAGGGCATCCGGGAGGTGGCTCAGCTGCCCGACCCGGTGGGGGAGGTGCTCCAGCGGGTGGAGCGGCCCAACGGCCTGGTGATTGAGCGGACTGCGGTGCCCATGGGGGTCATCGCTATCATCTACGAGAGCCGCCCCAACGTCACCTCCGACGCCGCCGCCCTGGCGCTGAAGGCGGGCTCCGCCTGCGTGCTGCGCAGCGGCAAGGAGGCCCACCGCTCCGCCGCGGCCATCGTGGCCGCCCTGAAGCGGGGCCTTCAAGAGGCGGGCCTGCCCGCCGACGCCCTGGAGCTGGTGGAGGACACCAGCCGGGAAAGCGCCAACGAACTCATGCGGGCCCGGGGCTATGTGGACCTGCTCATCCCCCGGGGCGGCGCGGGGCTCATCCGGGCCTGTGTGGACAACGCCGCCGTCCCCGTGGTGGAGACGGGCACCGGCATCTGCCACATCTATGTGGATAAAAAGGCCGATTTGGACATGGCTTTGAACATTGTGGAGAACGCCAAGTGCTCCCGGCCCTCGGTGTGCAATGCCGCCGAGGTGTGCCTGGTGGACCGGGCGGTGGCCCCGGAGTTCCTGCCCCGGCTTCAAAAGCGGCTGGTGGAGGAGCGCCGGGCGGCGGGTCTGCCCCCGGTGGAACTTCGTTTGGACAAGGAAGCCGCGGCTCTCATTCCCGGCACACCCGCCGGGGAGCGGGACTTTGACACCGAGTTTCTGGACTACATTCTGGCCGTGAAGGTGGTGTCGGGGGTGGAGGAGGCCATGGCCCACATCGCCGCCCACTCCACCGGACACTCCGAGTCCATCATTACCGCCGACGAGGCGGCCGCCCGGGTCTTCCAGGCGGGAGTGGATTCGGCGGCGGTCTACTGGAACGCCTCCACCCGGTTTACCGACGGCGGGGAGTTCGGCCTGGGCTGCGAGATGGGCATCTCCACCCAGAAGCTCCATGCCCGGGGCCCTCTGGGCCTGCGGGAGCTGTGCACCTTTAAATACGTGATTCGGGGCGGGGGCCAGGTGCGGTAAGGAAAATCATACCGCTTGCCCTTTGCCCGGGATGTTGTATCATAGAAGCAAAGCCATTTGGTTGCCGGTCCGGTTTCAGCCGGGGCGGGGACGTTTCCACCACACGTTTTGAGAAAGGACTGATTCCAATGAATCGTTTTATGCGGGAGTTTATTCAGACCACCGGCGAGCTGCTGGAGAGCGATCAGGTGCGCATGATGGGCCGCTGGAAGCACCACGGTCCCATCAGCACCCTGGACCATTCCCTGTTTGTGGCCTACCTGTCCTTCCGGGCGGCGCGGTTCCTGGGTCTGGACGAGCGGGCAGCCGCCCGTGGAGGATTGCTCCATGACCTGTATCTTTACGACTCCAAGGACAAGTCCGCCCACCCCGGCTGGCAGTGCTTTGACCACCCCCGGGCCGCTGCCCGCAACGCGGAGCAGCTGACGGAGCTGTCCGATAAGGAGCGCAACATCATCCTGTCCCACATGTGGCCTTTGGGCGGGCCTCTGCCCCGTTCCCTGGAGGCCTGGCTGGTGGACCTGGTGGACACCATCTGTGCGGGGCTGGAGGTGTCGCGCATCTACCATCCCGCCCGGCTGCGCAAGCGTCTGGGCGTGCAGCCTCTGGCTGCGGTCCCCGGCTGAGATTTGTACCTTGCCGCCCTGCAAAACCACGGCTTTGCAGGGCGGTATTTTCCTGCCCTGCCGCAGATTGCCCAAAAATTGTAGAATCGGGCCCAATTTAAAAATTTTTTTCTTGCCACCTCTGAAAATTACTGGTAATATGCTATAATGTCTTTGAAGGCGGCCGGCAAGGCCGCGCACATTCAGGAGGTTATCGCCTATGAAGGATCACAGCGCTGCTCTGGCGGCCAAGCGGGAGCAGCTTCTTGAAGCAGGCGTGGAGATGATGGATCCCTCCGCCGTCTATGTGGAGGACACCGTCACCGTGGGGGCGGGCACGCTGCTGCTGCCCGGCACCATTCTCCGGGGGAACACCACCGTGGGCCCCAACTGCCAGATTGGCCCCAACGTGATGCTCACCGACTGCACCGTGGAGGAGGGCTGCACCATCAACGCCTCCCAGTGTGAGGAGAGCGTCATCCGCAAGGGCTGCCAGATCGGCCCCTACACCCACATCCGGCCCCACTGTGACGTGGGAGAGGGCTCCAAGATCGGCGCCTTTGTCCAGCTGAAGAACTGCAACCTGGGCAAGGGGACCAAGATGGCCCACCTCACCTACGTGGGCGACAGCGACGTGGGAGAGAACTGCAACTTCGGCTGCGGCACCGTCACCTGCAACTACGACGGGTTCAAGAAGTTCCGCACCACCATCGGAAACCACGTCTTTGTGGGCTGCAACACCAACTTTGTGCCCCCGGTGACCATCGGGGACGGGGCCTATATCGCCGCCGCCACCACCGTCACCCAGGATGTGCCCGCCGACGCCATGGTCATCGGCCGGCAGCGCCAGCAGGTGAAGGAAGGCTGGGCCGCCGCCAACCGGGAGAAAAAGGGCAAGAAATAACTTCTGTCCACTGCGCCGGGCACCGGCGCCCGGCGTTTTAAAAAGCGCCCAACAACGGAAAACAAGGGCGGGCCGGACTGCACAGAGCCCCGCCGCGCCCTAATGAAAAACGGGAGGATAAGATTCATGATCGCACACGGGAAGGATATCAAGGTATTTACCGGCAATTCCAATCCCCAGCTGGCCAAGGACATCTGTAAGGAACTGGGGATTCCCCTGGGCAACTCTGAGGTAGGAGCCTTCTCCGACGGGGAGAACTTCGCCTCCATCTACGAGACCGTCCGCGGCTCGGACGTATTTGTGGTGCAGTCCACCTGCTCCTTCGAGAAGGACGGCAAGCCCGGCACCGTCAACGACGCTCTCATGGAGCTGCTCATTATGATCGACGCTCTGCGCCGGGCCTCTGCCGGTCGAATCACCGCCGTGATTCCCTACTTCGGCTACGCCCGTCAGGACCGCAAGACCAAGCCCCGTGACCCCATCTCCGCCAAGCTGGTGGCCAACCTCATCACCACCGCCGGCGCCGACCGGGTGCTGACCATGGATCTCCACGCCAACCAGATCCAGGGCTTCTTCGACATCCCGGTGGACAACCTGCTGGGCTCTCCCATCTTCGTGGACCACTTCGTGAAGAAGTACGCCGACTGCCACGACGACACCATGGTGGTGTCCCCCGACGTGGGCAGCGTGGCCCGCGCCCGCGCCTTCGCCCAGAAGCTGAGCATGCCTCTGGCCATTGTGGATAAGCGCCGTCAGAAGGCCAACTCCTCCGAGGTCATGAACATCATCGGCGAGGTGAAGGACAAGCACGTCATCCTTCTGGACGACATGGTGGACACCGGCGGATCCCTGTGCCACGCCGCCAAGGCTCTGGTGGAGATCGGCGGCGCCAAGGACGTCACCGCCTGCGCCAGCCACGGCGTCCTCTCCGGCCCCGCTGTCCAGCGCATCACCGACAGCGTGCTGGACGAGGTCATCTTCCTCAACACCATTCCCCCCAAGTCCGGCGTGCGCTGCGACAAGATCAAGTATATCTCCGTGGCTCACCTCTTTGCCGAGGCCATCAGCCACATCTATATGGAGACTTCCGTGTCTCCGCTGTTCCTGTAAGGGACGGCATCCCTGTAAGATTGCGTCAAGCAGAGGGGCGGGCAGCCTTGCCCGCCCCCGCTTTGTATGTAGGTAAGTGAGGCAAGCATATGTTTTTTAAGCGTGATTCCGGCGGGGCCTCCTGGCTGCTGGTGTGCCTGGGCAACCCCGGGGACAAGTACGAGAATACCCGCCACAACGTGGGCTTCATGGTGGCCGACGAGGTGGCCGAGCGGCAGCACGCCCCCATCCAGAAGCTGAAGTTCAAGGCTCTGACCAACCTTCTGACTATTTCCGGGGAAAAGGTGCTGGTGATGAAGCCGGTGACCTATATGAACCTGTCGGGGGAGGCGGTGCGCCCGGCGGCGGACTTCTATAAAATACCCCCGGACCACGTCCTGGTGGTCTCCGACGATACCGCCCTGGCGGTGGGCAAGCTGCGCATCCGTAAGGGTGGCTCCGCCGGGGGGCACAACGGCCTGAAGAGCATCATCCAGCACCTGGGCACCGACCAGTTCCCCCGCCTGCGGGTGGGTGTGGGGGAGAAGCCCCACCCCGACTACGACATGGCCGACTGGGTGCTGGGCCACTTCCAGGGGGAGGACAAGAAGGCCATCGACGCCTCCGTCAAGCGGGCGGCGGACGCCATCGAGTGTCTTTTGAAGGAGGGCCCCGACCGGGCCATGAATAAGTTTAATGGCTGATGAGGGCCGCCTAAGAAAAATTTAAGAAAAACCCACCGCCCATTTTAAAGTTTGTGTGCTATTCTGGCTCCAAAGTATGGTAAACTGGAGGAGACTGGCATGAAAACACTGAAAAAGCTGCTGCTCACCAAGGCCCGGATGCTGTTCTGGCTGTGGTACCTGCCGGGAGTTGTGTGGCTGATATGGATGAGTGCCACCCGTCCCGATCTGGAGGTGGCGCCCCTTTTCCTGTTTATGGTGTGGGTGGTGCTGGGCTCTTGGGCCATCAACCTCTCCGTCGCTCTGATGCGCCGGCCCGCCCTGCGGGCCTTGGACGAGGACTGTGACCCCGAGCCCCTGCTGGAGCTGTGTCAGGCGGTCATCCGCCAGAACCGCCAGGTGGTGTCCTACCGGGTGCTGGAGGCCTGGGCCCTCACTCTGCTGGGCCGGGAGAAGGAGGCCCTGGCCTCCGCCAATCTGGTGGAGGGCCGGTGGAAGCTCAAGCGGTCGGCGGCCCTGGTGCTCACCTGGTGCGCTGTTCTTCCGCCGGACGATCCCCGGCGGGAGAAGACCCTGAAGCACATGTCCAAGGGATTGTTTGTGCGCAGGAAGTTCCGCCGGGCGGCCAAAGAGATGTTGGAGTGGAGCGAGACGGTGTCCAAGCTGGGGGAGAGCGCCCCGGAGCTGGAGCCCATCCTGCTGGAGCGGCTGGAGGCGGCCCGGTGTACCCGGGACCAGGTGGCCGCCCACATGGTCCTGGGGGTGTACTACTGCCGGCGGGGGCAGGTGGACAAGGCCCAGGAGCATCTGAGCTTTGTGGTGGCCCACGGAGGAAAGCTGGCCATCCGCGTGGAGGCGGAGCGGATGTTGTGTCATTTGCCCGCAACGGAATAAGGGAGGAAGCGCCATGTCCTGGCTGCTGAAGTATTACAAAGGGATTTACATCGTCCTGGTGGCGGTGGGCGTGCTGTGTACGTACCTGTCCCTGTGGGGCACCGCCGTTGCCACCGGGTATTTTATTCTGGTGCTGGCCAGCCTGGTGCTGGGCGGCCGGTGGCTGTCCCGGGCGGTGAGCCGGGGCGTGGTGGAATTTTACCGGGACTGCGACCCGGAACCGCTGCTGGAAAACTGTGACCGGCTGTTGGCGGGGGCTGGAGACGGCCGGGGCGGCTATCTGCTGGCCCTGCGCTGCAACCGGATTTCCGCTCTGCTGGCCCTGGGCCGGCGGGAGGAGGCCCGGGCGGAGCTGGATCGCTTTGCCGACGCGCCGCCCCGGGAGAAGGGCTCCCCGGCCGCTGTTACCCTGCGGTGGAACCGGGCGGAGCTGAACCTGGAGGAGGAGCGCCTCCAGGGCATGGAGGGGGAGCTGGAGGCCATCTCCGCCATGGCTCAGAAGGTGCGGGTGCCCAGCCTCTTTGGAGGTGTGACCTTCCCGGAGCTGATGGACTGGCACGTGGAGCGGGGCCGCTGCCTGCTTCTGCTGCGCACCGCCGGGCCGGTGCTGGAGCTGCTGCCCCGGCTGAAGGAGCTGCTGAACAAGGCACCCTGTACGCTCTATCAGGTGCAGGCCATTATGGACATGGCGGAGTACCACCTGGCCCGGGGCGAGACGGACCAGGCTCTGTCCTGCCTGCGGCTGGTGGCGGAGAAGGCTCCCAAGCTGGCCATAGGCGCCCGTGCAAAGAACAAGCTCAGCCACATGGGCTTCTAACCTCGCTTTCTTGAAAGAAAGCTTGGCAAAGAACTTTGTGCGAAGCTGCGCTTCGCCTCTGCGCCCGTAAGAAAACATTCAGGCAGGAGTGACATTGTACGTCGCTCCTGCCTGTTTTTTTGTGCTTTTAAGTTGGTTCAGGGGTGGTCACCCGCTGCATCAGATTACGGAAATTCCGTAGGGGCGGATACCATCCGCCCGCCTTGCCGGGCCGCATGCTGGACCGTTGACTGCCTGGTATGGGTTCCCTCCGTAGGGGCGGCCTGTGGCCGCCCGCTGCATCAGATTACGGAAATTCCGTAGGGGCGGATACCATCCGCCCGCCTTGCCGGGCCGCATGCTGGACCGTTGGCCGCCTGGTATGGGATCCCTCCGTAGGGGCGGCCTGCGGCCGCCCGCCGTATCAGGCTGTGGAAATTCCGTAGGGGCGGATATTATCCGCCCGCTTTGCCGGGGCCGCGCGCTGAACCGTTGACCGCCTGGTATGGGTTCCCTTCGTAGGGGCGGCCTGCGGCCGCCCGCCGTATCAGGCTGTGGAAATTCCGTAGGGGCGGATATTATCCGCCCGCTTTGCCGGGGCCGCGCGCTGAACCGTTGACCGCCTGGTATGGGTTCCCTTCGTAGGGGCGGCCTGCGGCCGCCCGCCGTATCAGGCTGCGGAAATTCCGTAGGGGCGGATATCATCCGCCCGCAGCTGTGCCGGGTTCCCTGAGGTAGGGCCGATGTCTCATCGGTCTGTTTTGCTGCCTTATATGGCTCTCCGGGGAACGGTTTGGGGAATTATTCGGCGGGGGAGAGGGACTTGGACAGCCCCCACAGCTGCACCAGGATATAGATATAGACGCACAGTCCTACCACCAGCATCACCACCATCAGGGCGGGCAGGCGGAAGAACAGGTCGTAGCAGTAGAGCAGAGTGCTCATAATCACCACCACTGTTCGGGCGGTGCGCAGCTTATGTCCATGTTCTCCGCCGGGCAGGGCCTCGTCCGCCAGGGCGGCCAAATCCGTGAGGAACTGGAAGTGGGTATAGAGGGTCACCAGCCCCACCAGCAGGGTGATAAGGCCGGGAATCTGCTTCTCCAGGGCGGGGAAGAACTGCTGCACATTCCACACCGTCAGGACCAGACAGAAGGAGGACAGAAGCCCCAGGGAGGGGCGCAGCTCCTTGCCCTCCCGGCACACCCGGGCCAGCAGCCACCAGCCCACTGAGGTGGGGATAAGCTGGAGGGCAAAGACGCCCTGGAAGGTAATGTTGAAGTTCAGCAGCACGAAGAAGTAGCCCCAAAAGGCCCGGCGGGCCAGGGGATAGAGCCGCTCTTGCATCGTCACGGGAGTTCCTCCTCTCCGGGCAGCGTGTAGCTGCCCCCGTCGGGTGTGGTGTAGGTTTTGGTCAGGGTGATAGTCTGCTCCTCGCCGCCGTCCACCGCCAGGGTGACCTGGAAGCCATCCGGGCCCAGGAAGTAAGGAAGATCCTCCCCCAGCGAGCCGCTGGCACCGCTGCCGCCCTCGACGCCCTGGAGCAGGTCACCCGCCTCCGGGGTCAGGGCCAGGTATGCGGGGTCTACGGACATGGTTTGGGCGGCGGGCCGGGCCTCCAGAGTGCCCGAGTTATCCCACAGGGGGTCGGCCCACAGTTTCACCGGGCGGACCAGGTCTGTTGGGTTCTCCACCGTCCAGTATAGGCCTTCCGTAATGGAATAGAAATTGCAGCCCGGCATGGGCTGTATCGGAGGAGAGTCGGGCGAGGAGTCGTAGATGGACCAGGACCAGGCGGACTGGGACCAGGCCTGCAGTTCATACTTCCCCACCAGACCCTCGCCTGTCTCCAGCAGGTGGGCGGGGGAGATGCTTACCTTCACGCCGTCCAGCTCACCCACCCAGGTCACCGGGCCGAACAGTCTGCCATCCCGGTTGCTGAGAGGGGCGAAGTCCACCTCGCCCTGGGTCTCGGCCAACAGGTGGACGGTCCAGTGCCTTCCGTCGGGACGCACCTGCACCGTGTGGCACAGATATTCCACCGGATAGGGTTCCCCGTCCTCCGGGAGGGGACGTTCCCCCTCCATACACAGGAAGGGATCCACATCCCGGTACCACAGTACCTGGCACAGGTAGCCCCCCTGGCCGTCCGCCACAAGTCCCCGGAACTGGGGGCCAGTGGTCCACCAGCGGATGTTGGGGAAGGCGGTGTCCATCATCTCTTGGTAGGACATGCTGTTCAAATCCAGACCGTATTGGATGGGGTTTTCCCACTCCTCCAGTACCCCGGCCATCTCCTCCGGGGAGCGGGACATGGCCTGGCACATAAGGGCGGCCTCCCGGTCATCCCACCACAGAAGCAGCCCCTTGCCGTAGGCGTCCAGGGCTCCAGCCACGGTGGTGGCCCGGTAGATCTGTCCGGTAGCCAGAGCGTCGGAGGTGGACTGGGGGGAATCCAGGTCCAGATCAACCTCCGCAAAGGAACCTTCCATCAGGGCCTGCACCGGGGTACCCGCCACCAGAGCCAGGGCCAGGGCGAAGGTGATGCAGCCGGAGGCCAGGGCCATCCCCTGGGGGTAGCGCTTGAAGCGGGCGATAGCCTCAATCCGGGCCTTCACCCCCCGAGCGCCGTTGGCCATGGTGGTGGCACCGGGGATGCGCACCGCCCTGTCGTCGGCCATGGCCAGCAGACAGCGGCCGTAGTCCCGGCGTTCCTCCCCCTCCAGGCGCTCCAGCGCCCGCTGGTCGCACAGGGCCTCCCGGTCCTCACCTATCTTGTCAAAGGCGTACCACAGCACCGGGTTGCACCAGTGGAGGCACCGGAACAGGGTAACCACCCACCCGGCCAGCACGTCGTAGTGCTTCAGATGGAGCAGTTCGTGGAGGATGACCTTCTCCTCCGGCTCCCAGCCCATGGGCAGCACCAGGGTGGGGCGCAGCACCCCCATGAGGAAGGGGCCGTGGTCCCATTTGCACTCCACCACACGGCGGGGGAGGGGGAGCTGATATTGCTCCGCCACCCGGTGCACCAGCTCCAGCCGCTCACCGGATACGGGGACCCCCGTCCCAACCCGCCGGTGGAGGCGGAAGGCGCACAGGAGAAACCACACCGCCCAGGCCAGTACCCCGACCAGATAGACCACAAACAGCCAGTCGGTCAACGAGCTGGGGGCCCCGGCGGGGAGAAGAGGCCAGGGGGCGGCGGGCAGAGAGGTGGTCCAGGGGGAGGACCAGGCGGAGGAGAGGTGCAGCTCGGCCTGCACCCGCAGCCGCTCCACCCAGGGCCACAGGTCCAGGGAGGTGGTCCGTCCGCCGATGCCCACGGGGACCAGAAGGCGCAGGAGCAGCACTGTCCACACCCCGTACTGCCACCGGGGGGAGAGCTTATCCAGAAAGATGCGCTGTAAAAGGAGCAGGAAGAGAGCTGCCAGAGCGGCCGCTGCCCCTTGCTGAAGCACAGCCCAGATGTTGTTCATGGATTACACCTCCATCTCGTCCAGCAGGCGCTTGAGCTCCTCCCGCTCCTCGGTGGTCAGAGCACCGGAGCGGATGAAGGCGGCCACCAGCTTGCCCGCCGAGCCTCCGTAGGCCCGGTCCACCAGGGTGCGCTCCTCCTTTTCCACGCAGTCGGCCCGGCTGAGCGCGGCCCGGTAGTGCTTGGGGGTCTGGCCCTGAGCCTCCACCAGCCCCTTGGCCATCATCCGGGTGAGGTAGGTGTGCACCGTGGTGCGGCTCCAGCCCGTCTCCGGGCACAGCCGTTCCATCACTTCCCCCAGGGTCTGGGGGCCGCCTGCCCACAGGGCGTCCATTACCTTCCATTCACTGTCGGTCAGGTGTGCCATGGCTATCCCTCCTACAAGTGTAGAATCCTTAAGACCATACTACATGTGTAGAATACTTTTGTCAAGAGGATTCCCGGCTACCGGATTTTTGTCTTTCCACAGAGAGGGGCGGTGTGTGTCGGTTTTGCCGTTTCGTCGGCTCAAACGTGGAAAAAAGGATTTCGCCTGCGGGCGGGGAGGGGATGGTTTCGCCCTGCGGGGCGACCTACTTTGCCCGTGTCGGCAAAGTAGGCAAAGCGCCACCGGGGGCGGCTCACGGGCATTTGACAATGCCCTATCCCGCCTGCCCCCGGACCCCCATTTATTTTACGGGGGAGCCACCAAGGGGCGAGGTTATATCCATCCGGCGCGGGAAGAGACCAGGATACCGCTCCTTGCGCCGCCCGCTGCCGCTCCATGTTCCTTGAACGGGCACTTGCTCCTACAAGAGCTATCGCGCCTGATGCTCTGCCCTCGCGTGGCGGTTCGGTAGTCGGTTCGCCTCCGTGGCTGGTGCTTAGGGCAGGGAAGTGGTTGCAGCTCTCCCCGCCTCTTGGTTTGCAGTAGCCCTTCGGTCCGTTGACCTCCGTACCCATTTCGGCGCTGGAGTTTTCAGGTTATTGCCAACCCCCGGGGGGTACATCCAATAGGGGGGGCCGGAGCCCCCCTGATTGGTCGTTTCAAGGGGATGGGGTATCTAGGGGAAGGGGGAAATCGAAATCCCCCTTCCCCTAGACAGCTCTTTGGTGACTTTCTGTCTGGACAGAAAGTCACTCGCCCGGAGGCGAAACACTTTTTTCTCCCGATTTAACCGGACAGTGGGACGGCGGATTATATCCGCCCATACGGAAAATCTCCAGGTGGGCGCGGAGGCGAAGCGCAGCTTCGCAGAAAGTTCTTTGCCAAGCTTTCTTTCAAGAAAGCGGGGGGAAAACTTCCCCCCAGCCCCCATCTTTCGCCTTGACGGTGGGGAATGGTTGGGGTAAACTGAAACATACTACAAAAGAAATTACCCCCCACGCAGGCTGCGCGGGGGGCATTGCCGCGTTGTGCCGGGAGGGGTTTTAAGATGATGCAGCTATTGTCGGGGGCGCTGAACCGTCTGGAGGAATTCAGACAGCTCACCGCCGCGCTGGAGGCGGGGCGGAGCCCTGTGGCCCTGTCCGGGGCGGCGGCAGTCCACCGCGCCCACATCGCCGCCGCCATCGGCTTGGTCACCCACCGGCCGGTGGTGCTGGTGTGCGCCGACGAGGCGGAGGGGGAGCGTCTCGCCCGTGACGTAGCTGCCTTCGCCGGGGGCGAGGTCCCCGTCCTCACCCCCCGGTCCTTCACCTTTCACAACGCAGCCACCGTCTCCCGCCAGTGGGAGCACCGCCGCCTGGCCCTTATGGACAAGATGAGCCGGGGGGAGCTGCCCTTCGTGGTGGCCACGGTGGAGGCCCTCCTCCAGCGCACTCTGTCTCCCCAGGTGCTGGATAAGTGCCGCCTGGAGCTGAAAGTAGGGGGGAGCTACGACTTAAACGAGCTCTCCGAGACCCTCACCGCCGCCGGCTACACCCGCTGCGACCAGGTGGAGGGCGTGGGCCAGTTCGCCCTCCGGGGCGGCATCCTGGATGTGTACGCCCCCGGCATGGAGCAGCCCGTGCGTGTGGAATTCTTCGGGGACGAGGTGGACGCCATGGGTTCCTTCGACCTGTCCACCCAGCGGCGCACAGAAAACATAGAGCAGGCAATCCTGCTGCCCGCCGCCGAGGTTCTGCCCCAGATGGCCCCCGGAGGGGTGGCGGGTCTGTGTGGAAAACTCCAGAAGCTGGCGGCCAAGGCCCTCAGCCAGGGGAACAAGGACCTGAACGCCACCCTGGAGCAGGACCGGGAGGCCCTCATGGAGGGGCGGTCCTTCCCGGCGGTGGACCGGTACCTGGCTCTCATCTACCCGGAGCTCACCACGGCGGCGGACTTCTTGCCCGGTGACGCCTGCGTGGTGTTCACCGAGTGCGTCCGGGTGGCCGACCGGGCCAAGACCTACCAGTGGCAGATGGAGGAGGACGTAAAGACCCTGCTGGAGCGGGGCGAGCTGGACGGCAGCTGCGGCGAGCTGGCCCACACGTTCTCCGCCCTGTGCCGGAGACTGGAGGACTGGGCCCTGGTGTACCTGGACTCCTTCACCACCTCCGCCTATCCCACGCCGCCCAAGGCGCTGCTGTCCATCACCGCCAAGCAGCTGCCCTCCTTCGGGGCCAGCCTGGAGACGGCGGTGCAGGATCTGAACCACTACCAGGGCATGGGCTTCGGCTCTCTGGTGCTGGTGTCCGGAGAGCAGCGGGCGCTGGATCTCCAGGGTCTTCTGCGGGAGCAGAAGGTGCGCTCGGCGGTGGAGTTCAAGCTCCGGGAGCTGCCCCAGCCGGGCCAGACCATCATTACCGTGGGCGGCCTGTCCGGGGGCATGGAGTACCCCCAGATGCAGCTGGCCGTCCTTACCGAGGGCTCCGGCGCCCCCGCCCGGAAGCCCCGGGCCCGGAAGGATGCCACCAACCGCCAGAAGCTCAAGTCCTACGCCGACCTGTCCCCCGGGGACCTGGTGGTCCACGAGCACCACGGCGTGGGCCGCTACGTGGGCATGGTGAAGATGCCGGTGGACGGCATTGAGAAGGACTATGTGAAGCTGCAGTACGCGGGCACCGACGTACTGTACGTCCCGGCCACCCAGCTGGACCTCATCTCCAAGTATATCGGCGGGGGCGAGGACGCCAACGAGACAAGGAAGCTCAACCGCCTGGGCGGCGGGGACTGGGAGAAGGCCAAGACCCGGGCCAAGAAGGCGGTGCAGGACCTGGCCAAGGGTCTTATTGAGCTCTACGCCCAGCGCCAGCGCCAGCCGGGGTTTGCCTTTTCCCCCGACTCCCCCTGGCAGCGGGAGTTTGAGGAGCAGTTTGAGTATACCGAGACCGACGACCAGCTGCGGTGCATCGGGGAAATCAAACAGGACATGGAGCGCCCCACCCCCATGGACCGGCTGCTGTGCGGCGACGTGGGCTACGGCAAGACGGAGGTGGCCTTCCGGGCCATGATGAAGTGTGTCCTGGACGGCAAACAGGCCGCCGTGCTGGTGCCCACCACCGTGCTGGCCCGGCAGCACTATTTGAACGCCCTGCGCCGGTTCCAGAAGTACCCGGTGGAAATTGACGTGGTCTCCCGCTTCCGCACCCCCGCCCAGATGAAGGAGACCCTGCGCCGGGTGGAGGAGGGGCAGGTGGACATCCTCATCGGCACCCACCGCCTCTTTAACAAGGACGTGAAGTTCAAGGATTTGGGCCTTCTGGTGGTGGACGAGGAGCAGCGCTTCGGCGTGCAGCACAAGGAGAAGCTGAAGGAGACCTTCCGCCAGGTGGACGTTCTCACCCTGTCCGCCACCCCCATTCCCCGGACGCTGAACATGGCCCTCTCGGGCATCCGGGACATGTCCACCCTGGAGGAGCCCCCCGCCGACCGCCAGCCGGTGCAGACCTATGTGCTGGAGCACGACTGGGGGGTGCTCACCGACGCCATGCGCCGGGAGCTGGAGCGGGGCGGCCAGGTCTATTACCTCCACAACCGGGTGGAGACCATCGACCGCACCGCCGCCCGCCTCCAGACCATGCTGGGGGAGCAGGCCTTTATTGGGGTGGCCCACGGCCGCATGTCCCAGGAGGCCATCGACGAGGTGATGAGCCAGATGACCGACGGGGAGCTCAATGTGCTGGTGTGCACCACCATCATTGAGACAGGCATCGACCTGCCCAACGCCAACACCCTGGTCATTGAGGACGCAGACAAGATGGGCCTGGCCCAGCTCCACCAGATTCGGGGCCGGGTGGGCCGGTCCAGCCGCCGGGCCTTCGCCTACCTCACCTACCGCCGGGGTAAGGTACTCTCCGAGACGGCGGCCAAGCGCCTGGAGGCCATAAGGGAGTTTGCCGAGTTCGGATCCGGCTTTAAGATTGCCATGCGGGACCTGGAGATCCGGGGTGCAGGCAACGTGCTGGGCCCGGAGCAGAGCGGCTTCATGCTCTCGGTGGGCTATGATATGTACCTGAAGCTGCTGGAGGAGGCGGTTTTGACCCAGCAGGGCCAGCCCCTGCCCAAGCAGACCCAGTGCGCCGCCAACCTCACCGTGGCTGCCTCGGTGCCCGACCGGTACGTGTCCTCCCCAGAGCAGCGCATGGACCTCTACCGCCGCATCGCCGCCCTGCGCAGCGAGGCGGACGCCGACGATTTGGTGGATGAGCTCATTGACCGCTACGGCGAGCCGCCCCGGACGGTGAATAACCTCATCTCCGTGGCCCTCCTCCGGGCGGATGCCGCCAAGGCGGACATCACCGACATCGACCAGAAGAACGGCTGCCTGCTCTTCACCCTGGCCCAGTTCGACCTGCGCCAGGTCTCCGCCCTGTGCGGCGGGGAGAAGTACAAGGGGCGGCTGCTGTTCTCTGCCGGGGAGAAGCCCTACCTGTCCCTGAAGCTGAAAAAGGGGGAGGATGTATTAAGAGCCGCCCGGGCTCTGGTGGCCGATTACTCCGCCGGGCTGGAGGAGGCGGGGGAGTGACATCCTTCGTCTGTTCACACAAAAAAACAGCCTGTTTTTCTCTGTTGACACCACCCCGGCCCTTGGGGTTATGCTATGGATACACTTAAGAGGAGGGAACGCTATGAAGCGAGAAGAATTATCCAATCTGGCGTTTGAAACCCAGATCATCCACGCCGGACATTCCTTTGACCCCACCACCAACGCTCTGGCCAGTCCCATCTACCAGACGGCCACCTTCGGCTTTGAGACGGTGGAGGACATGGACGCGGCCTGGGATAAGCTGGGCTATCTCTACACCCGGGAGGGCAACCCCAGCCTCATCGCCCTGGAGGAGAAGCTGGCGGCCCTGGAGGGCGGCGAGGCGGCGGTGACCGCGGCCTCCGGCATCGGAGCCATCACATCAGCTCTGTATGCCATTCTGGAAAAGGGGGACCATCTGCTGTGCGCCAAGGGCCTCTTTTTCCACAGCAACATTCTCATGAATGATTTCCTCAGCAAGCTGGGGGTGGACGTGTCCTTTGCCGACTTCCAGGACCTGGAGGACGTAAAGCGGAACCTCAAGCCCAACACCAAGCTCCTGTTTTTGGAGACCCCCACCAACCCCAAGCTGGGCGTGGTGGACGTGCGCGCGGTGGCCGCCCTGGCCAAGGAGCACGGGTGCCTGCTGATGGTGGACAGCACCTTTGCACCCCCGCCCATCCAGCGGGCTCTGGAGCTGGGGGCCGACCTGGTGGTCCACAGCCTCACCAAGTACATCAACGGCCACGGCGACGCCCTGGGCGGCGGCGTTATCGGCCCCAAGCACCTCATCGAGAAGATTAAGTACCCCTCCATGCCCTGCTTTACCGGCGCGGCCCTGTCCCCCTTCAACGCCTGGCTTATCATGCGGGGCATGGCCACCTTGGATCTGCGGGTGCGCCGCCACTGCGAAAACGCCCTGGCCATCGCCAAATTCCTCCAGTCCTCTCCCTATGTGGAGAAGGTCATCTACCCGGCCCTGCCCGGAGACGCGGGCTATGAGCTGTGCCAGAAGCAGATGAACGGCCTGGGCGGCGGCATTGTGGCCGTCTGGCTGAAGGAGGAAGTGAAGGGCCTGGCCCGCCGGGCGGCGGATTACAAGCTGTGCAACAACACCAAGGTCATCACCATCGCTACCAGCCTGGGCGAGGCCAACACCCTCATCCAGGTGGAGAACGACGACATGATCCGTATTGCCGTGGGCCTGGAGAATGCCGCCGACCTCATTGAGGATCTGCGCCAGGCGCTGGAGGCCATTTGAGAAGTGACCTACCGGCGAAGCTCCGCCCACGCGTGCGGGGAGACGACGGAACAGAAAGAGAACAAAGTCGAAGCCGGGGGCGGGAGAACGGTTTTCCTTGCCCCCGGTTCTCTTTTATGCTATGATGTTGCCTGGAACTTTAAAAAAGCTTTAGGCGGTTTTGGGCGGCGCGGCGGAGCCGGATTGTATGTGTTCTGCTGCTGCCCGGCCGAAGAACAAACTGTGGGGAACGAGACCGGAATCGCCGGACGCC
Organism: Pseudoflavonifractor sp. HNCC25GI2; assembly: GCF_058136395.1. NCBI lineage: Bacteria > Bacillati > Bacillota > Clostridia > Eubacteriales > Oscillospiraceae > Pseudoflavonifractor > Pseudoflavonifractor sp. HNCC25GI2. Next base: position 9,422 of record NZ_JBYUOW010000009.1, on the reverse strand, counting down.
CCGAGGAAAGGAACTGCAAAGCGATGAAGAAGATGAAGCGAATTGGGGCGCTGGCACTGGCCCTGGCCCTGTCCGCCGGACTGCTGTCCGGCTGCACCAAGGGGGAGGATGGCTCCGCCTCCTCCGCCGGTACCTCTGCCTCCGGCTCCCAGCAGCCCACGGTGGACCTGGCCTCCGTCACCGACATTTATGAGTATGCCGCGGGCATGCCCGGCGACACGGTGGTGGCCAAGCTGGGAGAGTGGGATATCACCGCGGACAGCCTGCTGTACTGGCTCAACTACAACGTGGAGTACGCCTACCAGATGGGCATGACCGAAATCCCCTGGGACAGCGAGATGAGCGAGGGTAAGACCATTGAGCAGGGCTTGCTGGAGAGCGCCCTGGAGTTGGCGGCCTCCTACCGTGTGGTCTACGAGCAGGCGCTGAAGGAGGGCGTGAGCCTCCCTGAGAACGCCCAGTCCGAGCTGGACGCCTATATGAATGAGCTGACCACCGAGCTGGGCAGCGAAGACGCGGTGGAGCACTACTTCTGGATGAGCATGACCACCAAGAACCTCTTTGAGCAGCTGTACCTCAGCAGCAACTACGATGTGAAGCTGCAGGAGAAGTATTTTGGTCCCGACAGCGGCAGCTATCCCACCGACGCCGAGGTGCTGTCCTACGCCCAGGACGACCTGGGCTACTACCGGGCCAAGCACATTCTGCTGCTGACCAAGGACATGGAGAAGCCCATCAAGAATGAGGACGGCACTGCCACCGGGGAGTATGAGCCTCTGGACGATGCCACCATCGCCGAGAAGAAGGCCCTGGCCGACCAGCTGCTGGCTCAGCTGCGGGCGGCGGACGACCCCGTGGCTCTGTTTGATGAGCTGATGAACGAGTACAGCGAGGACACCGGTTTGGCCACCAACCCCGACGGCTACACCACCCAGAAGGGGCGCATGGTGTCTGAGTTTGAGGACACTGCCCTGGCCCTGAAGGACGGGGAGATCAGCGACGTGGTGGAGAGCTCCTACGGCTATCACATCATTCTCCGCCTGCCCCTGGATCCGGCGGACTACCGCTCCGACCTGATTGCCCAGCGGATGCAGGAGACCCGGGAGCAGTGGATGGAGGACTACGGCGTCACCACCACCGAGGCCTATGACAAGATTGACCCCTCCGACTTCCGCACCAAGGCGGAGGCCATCCAGACCGCGGCCTACCAGGAGATTGCCGCCATTCAGGCGGCCAAGGAGGCTGAGAACGCGGACAGCTCCGCTTCCGGCAGCAGCGCCTCCTCCTCCGGCGCTTCTTCTGCCGCTGGTTCCAGCTCCAGCAGCGCAGGCTGACGCGCTTTCTTGAAAGAAAGCTTGGCAAAGAACGTTGTGCGAAGCTTCGCTTCGCCTCTGTGCCCGTAAGGACATGATCCGGTGGGAGTGGCGTGTTTCGTCGCTCCCACCGGTTTTTGTATCTTGTTTGCGCTTGGGTTAATTTTGTCGCGTAGGGGCGGCCTGTGGCCGCCCGCACAGGTTCCTGTCCCCGCGTAGGGGCGGATAGTATCCGCCCGCGTTCCGCCCTTCTGAATTTCGAAGTGAAAAAAGTGCTTCCTCCCAGGATTCCCCAAAAAACAGGACAGGCTCCGGGCTATACTCACCATAAGCGAAGGAAAAGGAGCGTGACAGCTATGGGAGGATGGCACAGTCGGCCGGCGGCCCAGATTATAAAGGAATTGAACACCTCGCCCCAAGGGCTGACGGCGGGGGAGGCGGCCCAGCGCCTGGAGCGGGTGGGCCCCAACGAGCTTCAGCCGCCCCAGCGGCCCTCGCTGCTCGCCCGCATCTGGGGGCAGCTGAAGGATCCCATGATTCTGGTGCTGCTGGCGGCGGCGGGACTCTCCCTGTGGGCCAGCAGGGGGGAGGACTGGCTGGACGGGGCCATTATTCTGGTCATTGTGGTGGTAAACGCGGTCATCTCCATCACCCAGGAGGACCACGCCCACCAGGCTCTGGAGGAGCTGCGCCGGATGTCGGCGCCCCAGGCCAAGGCTCTGCGGGACGGCACGCCCCGGCAGGTGCCTGCGGCCTCCCTGGTGCCCGGGGACGTCATTTTGCTGGAGGCGGGAGATCTGGTGCCTGCCGATGCCCGGGTGCTGGAGTGCAGCCGCCTCCAGACCGACGAGAGCGCCATGACGGGGGAGTCGGTGCCGGTGGAGAAGGAGGCCCGGGAGGCCCTGCCGGAGGACACGCCTCTGGGGGACCGGGTGAACCTGCTCCTGTCGGGCACCCTGGTGACGGCGGGGCGGTGCACCGCCCTGGTGGTGGCCACCGGAATGGAGACCCAGATGGGACACATTGCCGGGCTGCTGCTGGAGCACAAGGAGGGGGAGACCCCGCTGCAGCGGAAAATGGGGGAGATCTCCAAGTCTCTGTCCTTCCTCTGCCTGTCCGCCTGCGCCATCATGTTCGGCATCGGGCTCATTCAGGGGAAGAATTTGCTGGATATGTTCCTGACGGCGGTGTCTCTGGCGGTGGCGGCCATCCCGGAGGGCCTGCCCGCCATCGTGACCATTGTGCTGGCTCTGGGGGTGCAGCGGCTGGCGGCCCGGGGGGCCATTGTGAAGAAGCTGCCTGCCGTGGAAACCCTGGGCTGTGCCAGCGTCATCTGCTCGGACAAGACGGGCACCCTCACCCAGAACAAGATGACGGTGCAGTCCATCTGGACGCCGCCCCGGGGACGGCGTCGGGAGGCCCTGGAGGCGGGAGCACTGTGCTCCGATGCCCGGCTGGAGTGGCACGCGGGGGCTCCCACTGCCCAGGGTGACCCCACCGAGGCGGCCCTGGTGGTGGCCGCCGCCCGGGAGGGGCTGGACCAGCGCCGCCTGCTGGAGGACCACCCCCGAAAGGGGGACATCCCCTTCGATTCCCGGCGCAAGCTCATGTCCACCCTCCACCAGAACCCGGCGGGGGGCTGGACCCTCTATGTGAAGGGTGCCCCGGATATTCTGCTGGGGCGGTGTGTGGCCGGACCCTCCGGGCCCCTCACTCCCGCCCAGCGGCGGCAGGCGGAGGTGGCCAACGAGGCCATGGCCTCCCAGGCTCTGCGGGTCATGGCGGTGGCCCGGCGGGAGCTGTCCGCCCCGCCCGCCCGGCTGGAGCCGGAGGAGATGGAGCGGGAGCTCACCTTCCTGGGGCTGTTCGGGCTTATGGACCCGCCGAGGCGGGAGGTGAAAAACGCCGTGGCCAAGTGCCATCTGGCGGGGGTGCGGCCGGTGATGATCACCGGGGACCACCGGGCTACCGCCTGTGCCGTGGCCCGGGAGCTGGACATTCTGGGCCCGGAGGACTGGACGGTGACGGGGACGGAGCTGGATTTCATGCCCCAGGAGATGCTGGAGCAGGACATTGAGAAGTTTGCCGTCTTTGCCCGGGTGTCCCCGGAGCATAAGATGCGCATTGTCCAGGCCTGGCAGAAGAAGGGGCACGTGGTGGCCATGACGGGGGACGGGGTGAACGACGCCCCGGCTCTGAAGGCGGCGGACATCGGCTGCGCTATGGGCCGCACGGGCACCGACGTGGCCAAGGGGGCCGCCCACATGATTCTCACCGACGACAACTTCTCCACCATTGTTTCCGCCATTGAGGAGGGCCGGGGCATCTACTCCAACATCAAAAAGGCCATCCACTACTTACTTTCCTGCAACATCGGGGAGATTTTTACCATCTTTACCGCCACCCTCCTGGACCTGGGGCAGATGCCCCTGGTGCCGGTGCAGCTGCTGTGGCTCAATTTGGTCACCGATTCGCTGCCCGCCCTGGCACTGGGGGTGGAGCCGGTGGAGGAGGGCGTCATGGAGGAGAAGCCTCGGGACGCCCGGGCGGGCCTCTTTGACAGGAGGTTTTCCTTCCGTTTGGTCTGGCAGGGACTGATGGTGGGCGCGCTCACCCTGACGGCCTACTTTTTGGGGCTGCGGGTGCTGGGGGAGCCGGGACAGGAGGGGGCGGCGGCCAACACCATGGCCTTTGCCACCCTTACCCTCAGCCAGCTCTTCCACGCCTATAACGTGCGCAGTGGGAACCGCTCCCTCTTTGCCCAAGGGGTACTGTCCAACCCGGCCATGAACCGGGCTTTCCTGGTGGGCCTGGGGCTGCAGCTGGCGGTACTGCTGCTGCCGCCGCTCCAGGGCGTGTTTTCCGTCATTCCCATGAGCGGAAGTCAGTGGCTGACGGTGCTGGCCCTGGCCGCCGCGCCCATTCCCATCTGTGAGACGGCCAAGGCCCTCTCCCGCCGGGACGAGAGCCGGTTGGAGGAAGCGGAGAAGGAGCGGGACGATCTCCCTGTGGGATAAGGGGCGCGGCAGAATGTGGTACCACCTATTCGAGACAACCATTATGTTGAGAAATAAGGGGATTTCGCCTGCGGGCGAGTTCCTTTTGCAGCGGTGCAAAAGGAACCAAAAGACCGCCGGGGGCGGCTCACGGGCATTTACAATGCCCTATCCCGCCTGTCCCTACCCCCTCTGTCCCTTCGGGACATCTCCCCCTGACAGGGGGAGTCGGCCCCGGACCCCCATTTAATTTACGGGGGATCCACAAAGGGGGCTGCGTATCTCCATCCGGCGCGGGCAAAGGACAGGATACCGTTCCTCGCGCCGCCCGCTGCGCAGCCGTTGGCGGCTTTGCCGCCTTACGGATGCGGCGTACCCCTTGCGGGTGCTGCCGCTCCGTGTTGGTTGAATAGGTACTTGCTCCTACAAGAACCATCGCGCCTGACTTCCATCCATCGAGCAGCGGTTCGGTGGTTGCTCCGCCTCCGTGGCTGGTGCTGGATGTGCAAGAACTGTCGCGAGTACACACCTGTTGCAGGTCTGCACCCGCCAGTGGTTTCGGCGACTGCAGGCTTATTTCGGCGCTGGACCTTCCAGGTTACCGTCCTCTGGGGGTACATCCAATAGGGGGCCGAGGCCCCCTGATTGGTCGTTTCAAGGGAATGGGGTATCTAGGGGAAGGGGGAAATCGAAATCCCCCTTCCCCTAGACAGTTCTTTGGTGACTTTCTGTCTGCACAGAAAGTCACTCGCCCGGAGGCGAAACATCCTTTTTCGCATATAACCTGGGTCTGTTTGGTATAAAGTCCCTCCTTTCCGGCAAACTAAGCCGGAAAGGAGGGACTTTGCCATGTCGGAACGAAAGGACGGCCCCCACCCCCGGAAGGAGCCCCGCTATGACAAGCCCCTGTCCCTGGAGCATCTGGAGGAGGTGTTTTCGGGGTGTGTGGACTACATGGAGCGGCGGGTGTACCTCAACGGGGACCGGGAGCGGACCACCACGGTGTGCTATCTTCTGGGCATGACCCGGAACGAGCGGGTCAGCGACTACATTCTCCGCCCCATGGCCCAGGACCCGGCGCTGAGCCGGGTGCCCGAGGGGGAGCTCTTTTCCCGCCTCCAGTACGGGGCACTCTATAATCTGGCGGCCCTGCGGCGGGACAAATTGGACGACGTGGTGAACGACCTCATATTAGGCTCCTGCGCCCTGTTTTTCCCCGGGCGGCAGGACGTGCTCACCTTCCCGGTACCCACCGAGGAGAAGCGGGGGGTGGGGGAGCCCTCCAATGAGCCTGCCCTGAAGGGAAGCCGGGAATCCTTTGTGGAGTCCATCCGCACCAACACCGCCATGGTCCGGCGGCATCTGAAGGCCCCGGACCTGAAAATCAAGGAGCACATCGTGGGGCGGCAGTCCCGGACCATGGTTGATGTGCTGTACCTGGATGGCATCGCCGACCCGGAGACGGTGGAGCGGGTGGAGAAGCGGTTGGAGGAGTTGGATATTGACGGAGTGGAGGCTACGGGCAACCTGGAGGAGTACCTCACCGGAAATCTGGCCACACCCTTTCCCACCATGGCCTTCACCCAGCGGCCCGACCGGCTGTGCCAGGCTCTGCTGGAGGGGCGGGTGGGTCTGATGGCTGACGGCCTGCCTCTGGCCTGGATGGCCCCGGGGACCATCGACCAGTTCTTCAAGACCAGCCAGGACCGGGCCTACCACTGGCTGGCGGCTTCGGCTCTGAGCCTCATCCGCTATGTCTGCGCCGCCCTGACCCTGCTGATGCCCGGGCTCTATATTGCCCTGGTGACCTTCCATCCCGAGGCCATCCCCGCCAAGCTGGCCCTGTCCATTGTGGCCGCCAAGCAGGAGGTGCCCTTCTCCACCGTCTTTGAGGTGCTCATCATGCTCCTGGCCTTCGAGGTCATCCAGGAGGCAGGCCTGCGCCTGCCCGGGCCCATCGGGTCCACCGTGTCCATTCTGGGCGGCCTGGTGGTGGGCAACGCGGCGGTGGAGGCCCACATCGTGTCCCCGGCGGTGCTCATCGCCGTGGCCATCGCCGGGGTGGCGGGGTACACCCAGCCCTCCCAGGATTTTGGCAACGCCCTGCGGCTGTGGCGCTTTCTCCTGGCCATCCTGGCCAGCCTGGGCGGCCTCTTCGCCCTGACCCTGGGCTGCGCCGCCCTCATTTACCACCTGGCGGGGCTGGAGACCTTTGGGGTGCCCTATCTGGCCCCCTTCACCACCGGAAGCCAAAATCTACGGGGGCACCCCAGCCTCATCCGCCTGCCCCTGCCCCTTTTGAAGTGGCGGGACGGGGCGGTGCACACCAAAAACCGGAGGAATCAGAAATGAGACGCATGCTGCCCCTGCTTGCTGCCCTGGTCCTGCTGCTCACGGGCTGCTCCGGCCTGCCCTACCCCCGGGAGATGGGGGACATGGCCCTGCTGCGCACCATGGGGGTGGACCTGGGGGAGGAGGGATTGTCCGTTACCGTGTCCACCGGCCCCCGGGCCAAGGGGCTCCAGGGGGAGGGGGAGAGCGCCCTGGTGCTCTCCGCCCAGGGGGAATCCCTCAGCGATGCCGCCCTCACCCTCCAGTCCCTCAGCGACAGCTATGTGTTCTTCGGTTACGTGGACCAGCTGCTGCTGGGGGAGGAACTGGCCGGGGCGGGGGTGACCCAGGTGCTGGACTACTTTGCCCGGGACGTGGAGCTGGGCCTGGGGGCTCAGCTCTGGGTGGTGCGGGACGCCTCCGCCCAGCAGGCAGTTGAGGCAGGCGGGGACCGGGGTGTGGAGAGCCGCCTGTCCACCCTGCGCCTGGACGGGGAGATGGGCATTGCCGCCCTGGCCCGCACCGCCGGGGAGGTCTATACCGACCTGCTGGAGCAGGGGTCGGCCTATCTCCCCGCCCTGCGGCCGGGGACAGAGGAGCAGGCGGTGCTGTTGGAGGCGGGCTACGCCGTGCTGAAGGGGGACACGCTGGTGGGCTTTCTGGACGGGGAGGGAGCCCGGGGCCTGGAACTTCTGGTGGGGAAGCCCTCCTCGGACATCATTCCGGTGGAGCAGGAAGGGGAGACGGTGTATGTGCGCATCACCGGCGGAGATACCACCTGCCGCCTGGAGACGGAGGGAGGACAGGTCACCGGTCTGACGGTGGCCTGCCGGGTGACGGCCCAGCTGGCGGAGTACCGCACCCAGCCGAACCGGAAGCAGCTCCAGGCCGTGGAGGAGGAGCTGACCCGGGTGGAGACAGAGCGGATGACCAGGGCGCTGACCCAGCTCCGGGCCTGGGGGGCGGACTGCGCGGGGCTGGGGGTACGCAGTGCCCTGTCCGCCCCGGAGGCCTGGCGGCAGATTGAGGAGGACTGGGAGGAGTGGTTTGCCCGCCTGGAGCCTAACCTGGAGGTGCAGGTGGACATTCAGGACTAGCTCTCCTTGTATATGGGAAAAAGCAGAGGAGGAATTGCGGCGTGAAACGGGATACCATTTCCCATACCCAGCTCACCGCCCTGGTGTGGGCGGGGGTACTGGCCCCGGCGGCGGAGCTTCTGCCCGCGGTCACCCTGCCCCTGGCGGGTAAGGGGGCCTGGCTGGCTCCGGCGGCGGCCATCCCGTTGGTGCTGCTGGGGGGCTGGCTGCTGGGCAGCCTGTCCCGTGGCCGGGGGCTGGCGGGTTCCATCCGGGACGTATTGGGCCCGGTGGCCGGCCGGGGCGTTCTCCTTATCTATATGGTGTGGGCACTGGTGCTGCTGGCTCTGCGGCTGCGGCTGTGCGCCCAGCGGCTGCTGTCCGCCGGGCTGCGGGACGGTACCATGTGGTTTTTCCTGCTGGCGGTGGCGGGAATGGCCCTGTGGATGGGGCTGGGCAAGCTGTCCGCCTACGCCCGGGCGGGCCAGCTCTTTCTGGCCGTCCTGCTGGTCACAGCGGGTGTGGTATTGGCTCTGGCCCTGGTGCGGGCCCGGCCCGAACTGGTCCTCCCCCTGTGGCGGGAGGACGTGGTCCCGGTGCTCACCTCCTCTCTGCCCGCCGCCGGGGCCTTGGGATGGGGACTCTTTGGGGCCTTTCTCACCGGCTCGGTGTCCGGGAGCGGGAAAAAGGGAGGCTGGCACTGGCTCTTCTGGGGCCTTGGGGGCTGTCTGCTCCTTACCTTGGCCCAGTGGACCATTCTGGGCAACCTGGGCCCCGCCCTGGCCGGGCGGCTGGATAACCCCTTCTTTGCTCTGGCCAAGAGCGTGGGCGTGGAGGGTGCCTTCCAGCGGGTGGAGAGTGTGGTCATCGCCCTCTGGACCTGTGCCGACCTCACTCTGTGTGTTCTGCTTCTCTTTGCCCTGCGGGCCATGGCGGTGGAGCTGAGCCCCAAAATACAGGAGAAGCCGGTGGCCGCCGGAGCCGCCGTGGTGGGGGCTGCCGCCGCTCTGGCCGCGTTTTCACGGGGAGAGGCGGAGTACTGGAGCCAGGTCATTGTGCCTGCTGGCAACCTGATTTTGGCTTTGGGACTGCCTGCGGTGCTGCTTCTCTTGAAAACCCTTTGGCAAAGGGGACGGAAGGGGGACACATCTTGTGGTGAATCGCCGCCTTAGAGGGGCAGATATTGTTGTGGAGAAAAAGGTGCAAAAAAGCCCGAAAAAACTTGAAAAAAGGTGTTGACAAAGGAGGAATGTTCTGGTAGTATAGGCAAGCGCTCCAACGAGGGGTCCCACCGAGACCGGTCAGCACAAATGAGTTTGAAAAAGCTCGAAAAAAGTGCTTGACAAACGGAATCGAGTGTGGTAACCTAGTTGAGCTGCTCGCGAGAGCGGCGCGCGACACGGCAAAGTTTCTGCTGAAAGAACTTCAAAAAGTTTTGAAAAACTTGAAAAAAGTTCTTGACAAGCGAAACGAGCTGTGGTAAAATAAGTAGGTCGCTTGTGAGAGCGGCAAGCGATAGCCCCGGACGACCGGCGAATGAAAGAGCTCAAAAAAGTTTGAAAAAACTTGAAAAAAGCTCTTGACAAAGGAAAAACCGAGTGCTATAATAAAAACCCGCCGCGATGAGCGGTGTGCACCTTGTAAATTAAACAACGTGACAAACACGAAAAGCACCAGAAGGTGATGGTTGTTTTAAAGCTTTGAAC
>NZ_JBYUOW010000008.1:0-110317 GCF_058136395.1 Pseudoflavonifractor sp. HNCC25GI2 | reverse complement strand
CAAAGGCAGGCACATTGTTTTCTTCCTCTTTACAACAAAAACGAGTGAGCCATATACATGGCTCACTCGTTTTTCTGCCTTTTTCCGCAATTTCTCACCACATAAAAAAGGAGCCTGCTCTCGCAGGCTCCCGCTGTGTCTCACTTACGCCTTGGGAGGGAAGGTAATGCCGCCCACGTTCACGTTGATGGCGGACACCTCCAGGCCGGTCATGGACTCCACGGCGCTCTTGACGTTGTCCTGAATGGCCTTGCCCATCTCCGGAATGGTGTGCCCATAGGACATGAGGACGGACAGCTCGATTTCCACCTTGTCGTCCTCCATCTTTACATGGACGCCCTTGGCCAGATTTTTCTTGCCCAGCAGCTCAGCAATGTCGCTGCCCAGGTTCGCAGCCAGACCGCTGACGCCCTCAACCTCCAGCGCAGCAGCGGCGGTAATGGCGGCCAGCACTTCCTCCGAAATATGGATATTGCCCAGCTCGTCAGAGCGGGAGACGTACTCTTTGTTCTCACTCATGTTTGCCACGCTCCTCAATCGTTCGCAGATAGGTCGCCCCGGCGCTCCTCCACCTGGGAGAGGAGGCCCGCACCCGGGCTGGCGGCAGCTGCCGCTTTTGTGTATTGTACCACATTTCCCTCTCCTTGACAACTGCGGCGGCCAAACTTCTTCTCCTGTCCCCCGCTCCGGGTTTCGACCAATTATTCCACCGGGATGATCTTAATCTGGTCCGCCGTGAAGCCCGCGGACTGATTGACCACGTCCACAATCTTGGCGGTATCCGCCTCGGTGAGCCCGCCCTCCGGCGCGGCCACCGCCAGGCTGAGGGCATTCTCCCCGATGAAGGCCACGCAGTCAGTGTAGCCCTTGGCCACCACCAAATTTTCGATCTGGGCCTCGGTGACGGTGTAGTCCGCCATGGTCTGAATGGTGTCGTTGACCTGCTCCTTCACGGTCTCGTCGGCGTCCTCCCGGGCGGCGGCGTCCTGGAGCAGGGAGAGGGCACTGTCCCGGGCCTGCTGGCGGTTGAGACGGGCGGTGGCAAAATAGTCTCCGCTGGTGGTGGCGGTCTGGGATTGTGCGTCCGTCTCCACATCGCCGCTTTCCACGTCGCCAGTCTGGGCGTCCGCATCCTGCTCGATACCCGTTCCGCTCACCAGCGGGTCATTCGTCTCACTGCCCACCATGGTGGACTGGCCCAGGGTCTTCCCCGCCTCGGCCTCCTGCTCATAGTTCCAGTTGAGATACACCGCCGCGCACACAAACAGGGCAATGGCCGCCACCACCGCGTTGCGCTTCCACAGCTGGGACCATCCCGTCCCCTTTTTTCCCGTTCTCATTGCTCATTCCTCCTGATTTCTTGAAATAATGAATGTTATGGATTTCCCGTGCAGATAGAGATTCGGTCGCTGCCCAGACCGGTGACGGCGGACACCGCCTCCACCAGCCGCAGCCGGACCTGGGCCTCTCCGCCCCCCTGGCAGATCACCAGAGCGCCCCGGAAGTCGGGGGTAAAGGTCTGGAGCGGGACCACCTCCTCCGTCCCGCCTCCCCGGCCCACCGTCACGGTGGTGGAGGAGCCTCCTCCCCCGCCGTCGGTATCCCGGTCCTGGGCCAGCACCTGGCGGCCATCGCTGGCCAGGGTCAGCACCACGCTGACCTCCCCCGCCCCCTCAATGCGGGACAGGGCTTTTTCCAGCTTTGTCTCAAATTCTTCCAAATCAAAGTACGTTCCGCTCTCCTCGGTCAGAACCGTTTCCTTCTCCCCGCCGCCGGGCCAGAGCAGCAGCGCCGCCCCCACCCCGATGACCAGCAAAACGTACCCGTACTTTCCCAGCGCCTCCTTCCACCGCCGGACCAGTGCCGGCCAAGCTTCCTTCACGGCAATTCCTCCTCGCTGTAATAGGCCTGCCGTTCCGGTGGGACCAGCAGTTCCTCCTCAATGATCTGGGTCAGGCGGCTCTGCTCCTCGTCAGAGAAGCGTCCTGTCACCTCCACCCGTTCCGGCACCGTCAGGCCATCCTCTCCGGTCCGGCAGACCACCCGGGCACGGCAGACAATGCCAAGCTCCTTTGCCTTGTCCACAATATATGCGGCGTACTCCTCCTCTATGATACCTTTTGTCCCCGCATCCGCCGCCTCTTTCAAATCCTGCTTCTGCTGCTCCAGCCCGGAAAAATAGCTCTCCAGCCACGCCTGTCCCTCCTCCAGATGCAGGCCGGGAAGGGGGGAGAGCATCACACACAGCAGCACCAGGCCGCACACCAGCCGTCCCGCCTTTTTCACCGGCCCCTGAGGCATCAGGGCGTCGGCCAGGGCACACAGCAGACACGCGGCGATGACGCTCAGCAGCCAGCCCCGCACATCGTCCATCATGAGGGCACCACCGCCGACACGGCAGAGACCAGGCTGACCAGCAGCAGCAGCGCTCCCGCTCCTGTCATGCCCAGCACCAGGCCGAAGGCGCCGCCGATGGCGTCAATGAGCTGGCTGAGCCGGGGCTGAGCCACCGTGGCGCACAGGGCGGCCGTCACCTTGTAGGTGAGGTACTGGAGGGCCAGGCGCAGGAAGGGGGTCAGGCAGATGGCCAGCACCACCAGAAGCCCGGCCACGCCTACCGTCCCCCGCAGCACCCCCGCGCCGGCCAGCACCGTCTCCGAAGCATCGGCCAGGATGCTGCCCACCACCGGAATGGCCCGGGAGATGGCCAGCTTGGCCGCCTTCACCGCTGAGGCATCCACACTGCCGGCGATGGCCCCGCTGGCGGTGAGGTAGCCCACAAACCCCAGCAGAAGGGCGGTGAGGAGGAAGGTGGCGACGCTCTTCAGCAGCCCGGCCAGCTTCTGAAGCCCCGGGTTGCCCACCGCCGCATAGGCGCAGCTGAGGGCCACATAGCCGTACACCAGAGGGATGAGCAGCCGGTCCATGGCGGTGATGAGCAATTGGGAAAAGAGAACGGTGGCCTCCTGCCGGGCGGCAGCCGCAGTAATCCCTCCCGTGGCGGCGGTGAGCACCGCCACCGCCGGCAGCAGCACTCCGGCAAAGTCGTCCATCTTTCCGATGGTGTCCCGCCCCAGGCCAATCATGGCCGCCATATCCGTCATGGTCAGGGCGGTGATGGCCAGGGCGCCCCCCATCTCCACAACCGGCAGGCTCTCCCCACCTCCGCCGCTGTATAGTCCCTGGGCCGCGGCGCACAGCACCACCACCGCCAGCAGTTTTAGTCCCGTGGCCACCCTTGCCCGAAGAAGCTCCCCCGCTTGGGCAAGGGCGTCGGAAAAGAGGTTGGATAGCCCCTGGTCCAGCTCCGTGCCTCCCTCCACGCCGTAGCGCTCCGTCTGCTCCCACAGCTCGTCCACCTGAGGGAACTCCAGCTCCGCCGCCAGACAGGGGGTGGCGCTCAGCAAAAGTACCACAATCATGGTCAGTATTCCTTTTCTCATGTCAGCATCTCCGCCATCAGTACCGCTACCGCCCGCATCAGGGGCAGGGCCACCACCAGGGCGGCCACCGTCCCGCCCAGTTCCACAAAGGAGGCCAGCCCCGATTCCCCCGCCGAGCGGCAGATTTCCGCCGTCAGCTTGGTGAGGATGGACAGGGCCACCGTCTTGGCCACCGGCTCCAGCAGCTCCTCGGACAGGCCGGACACCCCGGCCAGCTCCTCCATCAGCGCCGCCACCGCCCCCAGCCCATCCAGCGTCAGCGTCAGAATCCACACCCCTGCCGCCACCACCAGCAGCAGCGCCAGCTCCGGGGCACTCTTCTTCAGAACCGTCCCAAGCACTGCCGCCGTCAGCCCCACGGCGGCAATGCGCACCATGGTCTCCATCACAGCTGAAACAGGGTTTTGACCAGGTCGAACAGGTCGGCAATCTCCTGCACCACCATCATCAAAACCACCACCAGCCCTGCCAGGGTGGTCATCATGGCCTGTTCATCCCGGCCGGCCCGGCTGAGCACCTGGTTCAGCACCGCCACCAGAATTCCAATGGCGGCAATTTTAAAAATCAAATCCACATCCATTGTCTTACCCTCTTTCGCATTCGGCTTGCTGCCTCACAGCAGGAGAATCACCAGAAACGCCCCGCCGGACAGCCCCAGCACCTGATAGACCCGGCCCATCCGAAGCCGCTCCTCCCTGGCCCGCCCGGCCTCCTGCTCCAGACGCTGGGCCACGCAGTCCAGGGCCCTCCGCTCCTCCTCCCAGCCGCAGCGCCCCAGCACCTGCCCAAGGGGCAGCAGACAGGCCTGTCCCTCTTTGTTCAGCAGGGGCTCCGACTCCACCAGCCGCTCCCAGGCCCGGGCGAACGGCTCCTCCTCCAGGTGGTCCAGCGCCGCCCGGCACCCGGCAAACAGCGTGCGGGCCGCTCCCCGGCTCCCTGGAATCAGCCGCTCCAGCAGCTGTTCCAGGGGCGGCTGGTCCAGCTCCAGCTCCCGGGCCATGCGGCTCAGCCCCTCCGCCAGCTCCTCCAGGGCCCGGGTCCGTGCCCCCAGCCTCCCCGCCGCGCCAAAGCCCAGCCAGGCACTGCCTGCCGCAATAAAAAGCGCCCCCATCAGCCGTATCATCGTCCCAACTCCTCCACTTCGTATTGCCGCCCATCCCCCCGCCGGAGGATGTGTACCAGCTTTTGAAACATGCCCTCCCGCAGGAGAGGGCGGTACAGTTCCCGCCGCTCCAGGTCCTCCCGGTCCCGCCCGTGGGCGGTTGCCAGCAGGGTAACGCCGCAGCCCACAGCGGTACGCAGGGCGGCCACATCCTCGGGGGCGGTAATCTCGTCCACCGCCAGCACCTGGGGGTTCATGGCCCGCAGCAGCAGCATAAGGCCCTGGGCCTTGGGGCAGCCCTCCATCACATCGGTGCGGGGGCCCACCTCCAGCTGAGGAACGCCCCGGTACAGAGCCGCCACCTCTCCCCGCTCGTCGGCCAGGGCCACCCGCAGAGGGTGACAGCCCTCCCCCTCGGACACCCGGCGGATCAGATCCCGCAGCAGGGTGGTCTTGCCCAGACCGGGCGGGGCCAGAATGAGGGTGCTCTCCAGCCGCCCCTCCCGGCACAGCCGTTCCAGCACCCCCTCCGCCGCTCCAGGCAGCTGCCGGGCAATACGCAGGTCGGCGGAGGAGAGATTCCGCAGTCCCTGCACCTCCCCCTCCCGCAGCACCGCGCTGCCGCACAGGCCGATACGGTGGCCTCCTGCCACAGTAAGGTAGCCCCGGCGCACCTGGTCGGCCACCGCGTGGAAGGAGGCCCCGCTGGCTAGCTCCACCAGCTGCTCCAGATCCCGCCCGGTTACCGGGTTTCCCTCCAGCCAGCGCTCCCCCCAGGGGAGCACCAGGGAGAGGGGCCGTCCCACCCGCAGCCGGACCTCCTCCGTCCGTTCCTGCTCCTCCTGAGAGACGGACAGCGCCCGCTGCCGCAGGGGTGGGGGCAGAACCCGGAGGGCCTGCCGGTATGCCGTCACTGCTCTGTTTTCTTCCATGCCCGTCCACCCGCCTTTGCCCTATCCTATGTGGGGACAGGCCCGGGTATGACAGAAGGAAATGTGAGATATTTTTCACATTTCTCTTGACAGTGCCCGGCACATGTGATATATTTCACACACAGGATATTAGAAATATCTCACATTTCAGAAAGGAGCTCCCCTATGAAACGAGCCTTCAATCCCATGGGGCTGCTGGGCCTGCCCGCTCTGGCCGCTCTGCTGTACCTGCCCACCGGGGAGACCAGCTTTCTGGGCTTTCTCGGCTTTTTGGTCTTTTTCCGCTACTTCCGGGTCATCCCGGATGAGCTGTTCCTGCTCACCCTCCGTCGGGCGGCCACCCTCTCCTTTTTGCTGGAGTGCATTCTCATCGGCCCGGCCCTGCTGTTCTTCTATCTCCGGGCTCCCGGCGCGAACCCCATGCCCCAGGCCCTGGGGCTGAGCTTTGCCGCTGCCCTTATCTTCTTCTGCCTCTACCACACCTATCTGGAGTGGCGGGAACTGAGGGGGATGGCATGAGTCTGACCACACGCATCCGGGAGTACCGCATCCGGGACCGCATGAGCCAGGAGGAGCTGGCCCAGCGGGTGGGAGTGCGGCGGGAGACCATCGGCAACCTGGAAAACGGCAAGTATAACCCCTCCCTGAAGCTGGCCATGGACATCGCCCAGGTCTTTGGCTGCACCGTGGAGGACCTGTTTTTCTTCACTTAACCGGAAAAGCACAAAAATCCCCCTGTTTCAGAGCAGACGCTCTGAAACAGGGGGCATATTTCTGCCATTGGCAGCCTTTATTTCCCATGTCTCCGTGCAGCCAGGAAGGTGTTCTCCATCAGCATGGCCCGGGTGACCGGACCCACGCCGCCGGGAACGGGAGTGATGTAGGAGGCCTTCTCCACAACCTGGTCGTAGACGGTATCGCCGCACAGCTTTCCCGTCTCGTCCCGGTTGACGGCGATGTCAATGACCACCGCGCCCTCTTTCACCATGTCTCCGGTAATGAGGCCCCGCTGGCCGGCTGCGGTGATCAGGATGTCCGCCCGGCGGCACTCTCCGGCCAGGTCCACTGTCTTGGTGTGACAGACGGTGACCGTGGCGTCCTCCCACAGCATCATCATAGCCTGGGGCTTGCCCACGATGTTGGACCGGCCCACCACCACACAGTGCTTGCCGGTGGGGTCAATTCCATATTCGGACAGCAGCCGCATCACACCCGAGGGGGTACAGGGGCGCAGGGACTCCTCCCCCAGCACCAGGTAGCCCATATTGGCCGGGTGGACGCAGTCCACATCCTTGTCCGGCCGAATGGCCAGCTGCACCGCCTTGCCGTCCAAGTGGTCCGGCAGGGGGAACTGGACCAGAATGCCGTCAATGTCCTCCCGTCCGTTGAGCAGGTCGATGAGATCCAGCAGCTCCTCCTGGGAGGTCTCCTGGGGCAGGATGTACTCCTCACTGTAAATGCCGCACAGGGTGCAGTCCTTCTTCCGTCCCCGCACGTAGACCCGGGAGGCGGGGTCCTCCCCCACCAGCACCACGGCCAGGCCGGGCTTCACGGGCATCTTCTCCACCTGCTGACGAATCTCTTCCTTTAATTGGGCCGCCAGGGCCTTTCCATCCATTGCCACAGCGGCCATGGGTCATTCCTCCTTGTGTGTCTCGTCCTCCGCGTCCCGTTCCGGCACCTCAGGTGCCTTCTCTTCCTCCGCCTGCTCCGCGGCGGCCCCTTCCGGGGCAGCCTGGGCAGACTCCGACGCAGTCTGGGCCGCCTTCTGGGCGGCCAATTTGTTTACATACAGATTTTCCGGGCGGTTATTTTTGCGCAGCAGCATCACCAGCAGCACAATGCCCGCCGCCAGAGCGGACAGGGCCGCCACCAGCTGGGACACCCGGATGCTGCTGCCCACATAGAGATAGAGGCTGTCGGTGCGCAGCCCCTCAATCCAGGCGCGGCCAAGGCCGTACCAGAAGACATAGAACAAAAAGCACTGTCCGTCAAACTTGCGCTTCTTGCCCATGAAGTAGACCAGCAGAAGGCCCACAAAATTCCAGGCCGACTCGTAGAAAAAGGTGGGATGTACGCCCAGGGAACCGGACAGGATGGCCTGGTAGCCGGTCTCATCCACATAGCCGTTGCGGAGCATATAGTCGGCAATGGAGCTGCCGCACATGCGCCAGGGGGCGGCGGTGGTGGAGCCGAAGGCCTCCACATTCATGAAGTTGCCCCAGCGGCCCACCAGCTGGCCGATAAACAGCCCGTGGACCCCCAGGTCGGCAAAGGCCAGGAAGCTGATCTTCCGCACATGGCAGAAGATCAGCAGCACGATGGCCGAGGAGATGATGGCCCCGTAGATGGCCAGACCTCCGTCACTGTAGTTTAAAATCTTTCCCCAGTTCAGGGATCCGTCCTGGTTTTGGAAGATACTGATGTTAAAGGCCACATAGTAGACCCGGATGGCCACCAGGGCAGCTGGGACGGCAAAGAGCATCATGTCGATGATCTGATCTCCGTTCACCCCGTACCGAACTCCCCAGCGGCTGCACAGGCAAACCGCCAGGATGAGGCCGGAGGCAATGATAATGCCGTACCAGTAGACCGGACGGCCCAGAATGATGACGGCTACCCGATTCAGGTCAAAGCTCAGCCCCAGGCCCGGGAAGAAGACGTTCTGCACCGTCTCCGGCCCGGGCAGGGCAATGAGGTTTTGCAAAAAGTCCATCAGTCCGCTCCTCCCTTGGGCCGGATAATGGACAGGGCGGTGCGCTCCTCCGTCACCCAGCGGGCGATGAGCTCCTCCGCCTCCTGCTTGGTAAGGGCGCCGAAGAGGTCGGCAAAGCGCAGGAAGTCCGTGCCGGCAAAGAAGGCCTGGGCCTGGCCCACGCACAGGTTTTCAAAGGAGTTGAGGGAACGCACCTTGTTGCCGTAGACGCCCTTTTTGAGGCGCTCCCACAGCTTGCCGTCGATGCCCTCCCGGCCGATGCGGGCGCCCTCCTCGGCCACCGCCATGCGCACGGCCTCCGGGTCCTTGGACTCGCCGCCGGCGCACAGGAAGGAGCAGCCGGGGTAGCTGTCATAGCCGTAGGAGAAGTTCTGGTTGATGAGGCCTTCCCGGTAAAGCTTGGCGTACAGGGGGCTGGAGTTGCCCAGCAGGGCCTCCAGGGCCAGCTCAGTCACCAAACGCTGGCGCAGCCGCTCCTCGCCGGTTTTGGCCGGGTCGCCCTTGTAGCCCAGCTGGAAAATGGGGGTGGACACCGCCATCTCCTTCTCCACCCGGTGCTGGAAGACCCGGGGCTTCTCCTCCTCGCCGTAGTCCTTCAGGGCGATGGGGCCGGGGGTCTTGGGCAGAATCTCCCGGGCCAGCTCACACACCCGCTCCGGGTCCACATTGCCCGCCACGCACAGCACCATGTTGGCCGGGTCATAGAAGGCCTTGTGGCAGGCATAGAGGGTGTCGGCGGTGATGTGGGAGATAGACTCCACGCTGCCCGCCACGTTCTCCCGCACGGGGTGATTCTTGTAGAGGGCGGCCATGAGGTTGATATAGGACTCCCACTCCGGATCGTCCTCGTACATGCGGATCTCCTGGCCGATGATGCCCTGCTCCTTGTCCACACTCTCGGGGGTAAAATAAGGAATGGAGACAAAGGAGAGGAGGATCTTCAGATTGTCCTCGAACTTCTCCGTGGACTCAAAGAAGTAGCCGGTAATGGCGTTGCTGGTGAAGGCATTGGGGGAGGCCCCGTTGGCCGCCAGCTCCTGGAGGGCGTTGCCCTCCTTGGTGTCAAACATCTTGTGCTCCAGGAAGTGGGCCACGCCGGCGGGGGTGTCGTGCCACTCCCCGTCCAGGCAGAAGCGCATATCCATGCCGCCGTAGTTGGTGGCAAAGAAGGCGTAACCCTTCTGATAGTCGGGCTTGGGGAAGACAAACACGTTGAGGCCGTTTTCCAGCTTCTCGTGGTACATCTGCTCCCCTACCCGGGTAAATTCCAGCTTCTCCATGGCTCAGGCCTCCTTTCCCTTCAGGAAGTAGATGGTGTCCAGCTCCAGCTTCTGAGCCACGGCCGCCACCTGCTCCCGGGTAATGGTCTCAAACTGGGCGCACAGCTCCTCAATGGTGGTGTCCAGTCCGGCGGCCGCCTGGCCCAGCCAGAACTCCTCCTGCCGTCCCTGGTCGTCCAGGGTGGACAGGTGGCCCCCAATGAGGGTGCGGCGGGCACCCTCCAGCTCCCAGTCCTCAATTTCACCCCGGCGGACGGCTTCCAACTGAGCCAGGATCTCATCCCGGGCGGTCTCGTACTTGTCAAACTCGATGCCGGAGGAGACCAGCATAAGGCCCTTCATCTTCTCCAGCATGGAGCTGGCGTAGTAGCAGAGGGACAGCTTCTCCCGCACGTTGAGGAAGAGCTTGGACAGGGTGGTGCCGCCGAAGATGGCGTTGCACATCACCAGAGCGGGGTAGTCCTCCTCCCAGCAGGTCACTCCGCCGGTGCGGAAGCCCAAGGCCAGCTTGCCCTGGGTCACGTCCATGGCTTCCTCCTCCACCCGGGGCTGCTCCTCGGCGTGGAGGCGCACCTGGCACTCGGGGGTCAGGCGGTTCTCGCTCACCGGCAGGGACGCCAGGGCGGAGCGCAGGGCCGCCTCCACCCGCTCGGGGGCGGCAGAGCCGCAGTAATAGACCTCAATGGCGGCGGAGGACAGCAGATTCTGATACCGCTGCCACAGGGAGGCGGGGGTAATGGCCTCCACGCCGGCCTCGTCACCCAGCTTGTCCACGCCGAAGGCCTCCTCCCGGCACATGCGGCGGGTGAGCTGGAGGGTGGCGTAGGTCCGTTTGTCGTTCACCTGGCCCCGGATGCGGTCCAGCAGGTTGGCCTTCTCTCCGGCGGTATAGTCGGGGCAGAACACCCCGTCCTGGGTGTAGGGGTTCAGCAGCAGCTCGCCCAGCAGGGCGGCGGCGCTTTCCAGAATGGGCTCGCCCCCCAGGGTATAGGCGTCATCCAGGAAGCTGGCCACAAAGCCCACGCACTGGGTCTCCCCCTTCTTGCGCACCACCGGCTCCACCGCGCCGCCGTACAGCTCGTCCAGCGCGGCGGACAGGCTCTCCATGTCCGGGTGGACGGCCGTGCCCCGGCGCAGGACGTAGGGAACCAGGGCGTTCTCCGCCGCCGTTGCCCGGTCCAGGGGCGCCATGAGCGTGAGGGACAGATACGCGCTTTTGAATTTCTCCGTGTGGATCGCGCGCAGCCACACGCCGGGCCAAAGTTCCCGGCGGGTCATTTGAGCCATAATGAAATTCCTTTCTCCGCAAAGCTACGGAAGGAAATGGATTCCTTCTTTTACAATGTGTAATATGATACACGACCGGCCACAAAAAGTAAAGCAGGCGGGGCGAATTCCCCTCCAAAGCCCTGTGTTTTTCCTCCCCACGGCATGGAGTGTTCCCCGGCCCTTGGCGCAATATACCAAATCCAGCCTCCAGCGGGGCAAGTAATTTGACTTGACATTTTGAGGCAAATGTGGTATGATTCCGTTTGTAAAGTCATTCGCCTTTACATTTTTGCTTTGAAGGAGGTCCGCTGGAATGAAAAATCAGGCCTATCGCATGGCGATGCTCTTCGATTTTTATGGCGACGTACTCACCGATCGCCAGAAGGAGTTCTACGACCTCTATTACAACGAGGACCTCTCCCTGGGCGAGATTGCGGAGAACTACAACATCTCCCGCCAGGGCGTCCGGGACGTCATTGTCCGGGCGGAGGCCACTCTCACCGAGCTGGAGGACAAGACCGGCCTCATCAAGCGCTTTCACACCATGCACCGCCAGCTGGAGCAGGTCCAGCAGGACACCCGCAAAGCACTGGAGCTGTCCGCCCGGTACGACGACGGGGAACTGGAGACCCTGCTGCGGCGCGTGGATGACACCGTTGACACCCTGCTGAAGGAGTAACCCATGGCATTTGAAGGACTTTCCGAAAAGCTCTCCGCCGCCTTCAAAAAGCTGCGGGGCAAGGGCCGCCTGTCGGAGGCCGATGTCAAGGAGGCCATGCGTGAAATCCGCCTGGCTCTGCTGGAGGCCGACGTCAGCTACAAGGTGGTCAAGCAGTTCATCGCCCAGGTGACGGAGAAGGCGGTCGGGGCCGACGTGCTGGAGGCTCTCTCCCCCGCCCAGATGATCATCAAGATTGTCAACCAGGAGCTCACCGAGCTCATGGGCGGCACCAGCGCCAAGCTGACCATCGCCTCCAAGCCCCCCACCATTGTGATGATGGTGGGCCTCCAGGGCGCCGGTAAGACCACCAACGTGGCCAAGCTGGCGGGTCTTATGAAAAAGCAGAACGGCAAGCGCCCCCTGCTGGTGGCCTGCGACGTCTACCGTCCCGCCGCCATCAAGCAGCTGGAAGTGGTGGGCGAGCAGCTGGACATCCCCGTCTTCCAGATGGGACAGATCAATCCCGTGGACATCGCCAAGGCCTCTGTGGAGCACGCCCTCAAGCACGGCAACGATATGGTCTTCCTGGACACCGCCGGCCGGCTCCACGTGGACGAGGAGCTGATGGATGAGCTGCGGGCTATCAAGGCCGCAGTCAATCCCACGGAAATTCTCCTGGTGGTGGACGCCATGATCGGCCAGGACGCGGTGAATGCCGCCAAGGCCTTTGACGACGCCCTGGACATCAGCGGCGTGGTGCTCACCAAGCTGGACGGCGACGCCCGGGGCGGTGCGGCCCTCTCCATCAAGTCGGTCACCGGCAAGCCCATCAAGTTTGTGGGCATGGGCGAGAAGCTGGACCAGATTGAGGTCTTCCACCCCGACCGCATGGCCAGCCGTATCCTGGGCATGGGCGATATGCTCTCCCTCATTGAGAAGGCGGAGCAGTCTTTTGACCAGAAGAAGGCCCTGGAGCTGCAGGAGAAGCTGCGCAAGAACAAATTTACCCTCACCGATTTCTACGAGCAGATGGCCCAGCTGAAAAACATGGGCTCGCTCAGCGATATTGCCGGGATGCTCCCTGGCGTCAAGGCCTCCGACTTGGAGGGGGCCACCATGGACGAGAAGCTCCTCCAGCGCATGGAGGCCATCATCCTGTCCATGACACCCTACGAGCGGGAAAACCCCAACGTCCTCAACTCCAGCCGGAAAAAGCGCATCGCCGCCGGTTCCGGCACCCAGGTGGTGGACGTCAACCGCCTTCTCAAGCAGTTTGAGATGCTCCAGACCATGACCAAGCAGTTCTCCGGCGGCAAGCTGCCCCGGAACCTGCGGAAGATGATGGGCAAAAAGGGCGGCAAGGGCATGTTCCCCGGCATGGGCGGCGGAATGGGTCTCCCCTTCTGACGCGCCCCCTTCCTGTTGGCAAGGCGTCGCAGACGCTTTCCATATAACATTAACAAATTCATTTGGAGGTGAACATAAATGGTCAAAATCAGACTGCGCCGCATGGGCGCCAAGAAGGCCCCCTTCTACCGCATCGTGGTGGCCGACTCCCGTTATCCCCGTGACGGCCGTTTCATCGAGGAGATTGGCATCTACAATCCCGTGGTCAGCCCCGCCGAGCTGAAGGTGGATGTGGACCGCGCCCAGGCCTGGATCAAGACCGGCGCTCAGCCCACAGAGACCGTACGTGACCTGCTGAAAAAGGCTGGCGCGCTGTAAAGCTTGGAGGTCTTGCACGCAATGAAAGAGCTTCTGACCTACGTGGCCCAAAATCTGGTGGAGCATCCGGAGCAGGTCTCCGTCACCGAATCTGAGGGCGACGGCGAGACCATTCTGGAGCTGCGGGTGGCTCCCGAGGACATGGGCAAGGTGATCGGCCGCCAGGGCCGCATCGCCAAGGAAATCCGTGTCCTCATCCGCTCCGTGGCCCAGCGGTCCGGTAAGCGAGTCTCTGTTGAGATTGTCGACTAAAATGGCAGCGCAGGAGGTTCCTGCGCTGTCGTTTTACCCGGCGCTTTGCGCCTGCAACCCAAAAGGAGGGATGTTCCGGGATGGAACAGTATTTGGAAATTGGAAAAATCACCAATGTTCACGGCATCATGGGCGAGGTCCGGGTTCAGCCCTGGGCGGATTCTCCGGAATTTCTCTGCCAGTTCAAAACCCTGTATGTGGACAAGGCCCACTGGCCCATTGAGGTGGAGCGGGCCCGGGTCCACAAGAACATGGTGATTCTGAAGCTGCACGGTGTCACCGATGTGCCCAGCGCGCTGGCCATGCGCAATGCCATTTTGTATATTGACCGCAAGGACGTCCATCTGCCTGAAGGCGCGTTTTTCCTGGCCGACATCTACGGCCTGGAGGTGCGGGACGCCCAGTCCGGTCAGGTGCTGGGCAAGGTGGCCGACGTGCTCACCCTGCCCGCCAACAACGTGTACGTGGTCCGGGGCGGCGAGCGGGAGCTGATGATCCCCGCCGTTCCCCAGTTTATTGCCGAAACCAATCCGGAGGGCGGCTATCTCCGGGTCAATCTCATCGAGGGACTGTAACTATGAAGCATGAATGGAAGGTCTGGCTGCGGCTGGGCGTCACTCTGTTCCTTCTCTATCTGGCCGTTCATTACTGGGGGACGGTGTCCCAAGTGGCCCTTCTGGTGCTCTACACCTCCACCCCCCTGCTCCTGGGTGCCATCATCGCCTATGTGGTCAACATCCTCATGAGCATCTATGAGCGCTTCTACTGGCCGAAGAGCAGCCGGCCCGCTGTCATCCGGACCCGGCGCCCTGTCTGCCTCCTCCTGGCTCTGGCCAGTCTGGTTGCCATTGTCATTCTGATTATCCGCATGATTCTGCCCGAACTGGTACAGTGCATCGGGCTGCTGGTACAGGAGATCACACCTCTGCTGGAACAGCTGGGCGAAACACTGAATCAGAAGGTGGACCTGTCCCAGATCCTCTCCTCCTCCGGCATGGCGCTGGCAGACGGCACCATCAACTGGCGGGAGGCCATTACCTCCGCAGTTAACTGGGTGGTGGCCGGGCTGGGCGGCGTGATGGGCTCGGTGGTCTCCCTGTTCTCCGCCGTGGTGTCCACCGCCTTTACCCTGGTGGTCAGCGTCATCTTTGCCATTTACCTTCTGTTTGGAAAGGAAAAGCTGCAGCGGCAGTGTTCCCTGGTGCTGCGCACCTATTTGAAACCGGCCTGGTATCAAAAGCTGACCTATTTCCTCCAGACGCTGAATACCTGCTTCCACCGGTTTATTGTGGGCCAGTGCACGGAAGCGGTGATTCTGGGCCTTCTGTGCATGGCCGGGATGGCGCTGTTCCGCTTCCCCTACGCCACCATGGTGGGAACGCTCATCGGCTTTACCGCCCTTATCCCGGTGGCTGGAGCCTATATTGGAGCCGGTGTGGGCGCCTTCATGATCTTTACCGTCTCCCCCATTAAGGCCCTGCTGTTTCTGCTGTTTATCTCCGTTTTGCAGCAGCTGGAAGGCAATATCATCTACCCCAGAGTGGTGGGTTCCTCCATCGGCCTGCCTGGTATCTGGGTGCTGGCAGCCGTAACCGTCGGCGGCGGCCTGATGGGCATCTTTGGAATGCTGCTGGCCGTTCCCCTGACCGCCACTTTTTATCAGATGCTGCGGACAGACGTGAAAAAACGCAATCCGCCCCTTGCACCGCAAGAGCCTACGGAAGATTCTTCTCCCTCTGATCCACCTCAGGCCACCTGAGTTCGGAAACATGTAATAATATGAAAGAGGAGGAGGACCAAATGGTCCTCCTCCTCTTTCATATTATCTTCTTATCCCCGTGCAGACCTCCGCACTGCTCTGAATCGGCTCCTCCAGATTGGGCCGCCACAGGCAGCAGCTGCCCTTATTGCGGAATTTGGCCGCATATAGAGCCTGGTCGGCCTGGTGGATCAAATCCGAGATTGCAATGGGGCTGCGTCCGCACAGCACTCCGCCTGCCGAGCATGCGGTGGGCAGTTTTCCGTTTTGGGCACTCTCCCGGAAGGCGCGGCAAATCTCATCGCCCTTTTTCTGTACGCTCTCCCAGGTCCCCATCCGCCGGATCACCGCCACAAACTCGTCGCCGCCATAGCGGGCCAGCACGTCCGTGCTGCGGGTGTGGTGCCGGAGCACCTCGCTGAACAACTTGATGGCCCGGTCACCCTCTCCGTGTCCGTAGGTGTCGTTGATCTGCTTCAGGTTGTCCAGGTCGAAGAGGTAGATGGCCAGAGGCATGTCCTCTTCTCCCATGGCCTTCACCGCCGCCTGCAGACCGCGGCGGTTCAGGATTCCGGTGAGATAATCCCGGCTGGCCTCATCCTTGAGCATCTGCTCCCGCTCCCGGGAGGTGGTAATTCCCACCAGCCGGAGCATCCGCTGGCGGAGGCTGTTCTTCGTATAGGGCTTACACATGAAGTCGTCTGCCCCCCGCTCCAGGGCCAGTTCCTCCAGCTGCTCGTCCGGCCGGGCGGTCACGATGACCGGAATCTTCCACACCGCCTTCTCGCCGCGCAGCATGTCCAGCACGGCCAGGCTCTTTTCCCAGTCCTTTGCCATGCCCAGCACCACGGCGGCAATGGTATACTCCTGGCTGGACAGGCAGCGGAGCGCCGTCTGGGCGTCGGCTACTTCCATCACCCGATAGCGGTTTCCGAAGGTCTCCCGCGCCTGACGGCGGTACTCCTCCTCCTCGTCCACGACCAGGATGGTCTGCCCCTTGTCCTCCCGCATGGCGTTGGCCAGGTAGGGCCGGATGCCCCGCTGCTTCTGCTTGAGCAGCTCCTCAAAGTCCCAGCGGGTCATGGGCTTGGCAAAGTAGTAGCCCTGGCCGTAGTCACAGCCGATTTCCCGCAGCTGTTCAATCTCCTCCTCGGTCTCCACGCCCTCGGCAATGATGCTCAGGCCCATCCAGCGGGCCAGGCTCATAATAAAGCGCAGAATTCCCTGGTTCATGTGCCGCTTTCCGTCGTCTTTCAGACTGTTCATGTCCAGCTTCAGCGCATCAATGGTCATCCGGTTGAACATATTCAGGGAGGAATAGCCCTGACCGAAGTCATCCATCTCAATCTCAAAGCCCAGCTTCCGCAGCTGCTCCACCGTCTGGGACATCTGGATGGGACTCTCCATATAGGCCCGCTCGGTGATCTCCAGATGGAGGCTGGCGGGCGGGAGGTGATACCGCTCCACCGTCTGGAGCAGCACGCTGGTCAAATCCGCCTGATAGGCGTCCGCCCGGGACACGTTGACCGACACCGGAAGCACCGGATATCCCTGGTCCGACCACTCCCGGAGCATAGCGCACACCTTGTCCCAGATATACTGGTCCAGCCGGGTAATAAAGCCGTTCTTTTCAAAGAGCGGAATAAATTCCGCCGGAGACATGACGCCCCACTCCGGGTGGCACCAGCGCACCAGCGCCTCCGCCCCCGCCAGCTCATCGTGGCGGAGATCGTACTTGGGCTGGAAGTAGACGGAGAACTGTCCCTCCCGGAGGGCGTCCTCCATACTTGCCTCGATGCGCTGCTCCCGCAGCAGCTGTTCCCGCAGCTGGTCATCGTATTTGGCGCAGTACTTGTTGTATTTTCCCTTGATGCTCCCGGCCGCCAGCAGCGCCCAGTCGCACATCTGCTCCACGGAAATCTTCGGGTCTGTGACCTCATATATGCCCCATTTCAGGGCCACATTTTTAATGTTGGAGAGGATTTTCAGCTGCTCGGCAGCTTTGCGGAAGCGCTCGTTGCTGTATTCCGTCCCCTGCTCCACCAGACAGGCAAACTGATCCCACCGCAGGCGGCCGCACAGCCCCCCGGCACCCACCATATTCTTATAGAGGTCTGCCACCTCACGCAGCAGCCGGTCTCCGGCACCGATGCCGAAAATATCGTTGACCCGCTTGAAGTTTTCAATGTTGGAGCACCAGATCTCATATCTGCCACAAGGCTGTTCATCCAGCACTTCCCGCACCCGCCGGTAAAAATACTCCCGGGTACAAAGGCCGGTCAACCGGTCGTAGCGGAAGTGGTCGATCACATTGGCGGACTCCCGCAAGCGGATTACGCTGGACACGCGGTGGAGCACGATCTGCTCGTTGTAAGGGCGGGACACATAGTCCTCCGCCCCCCGCGCCAGAGCCTCAGCCTGCTGGTCGGGAGAGTCCTGCTCGGTAATAGCCACCACCGGAATGGAAGATAACTTCTCCTCCCGTCTGAGCCGCTCCAGAAGGAGCTGTCCCTGCTCGTCCAGCACTGTGCTGTCCAGTAAAATCAGGGAAATTTCCCCCGCGTCCTCCCGCAAAAGCTCCAGGGCCTTCCGGCCGCTCTCCGCCTCCGCAAGCTGATATTCCTCTCTCAGGATTCGCTTGAGCAGCTCCCGGTTCTCCCGGCTTTGCTCCACCAGCAAAATCCGCTCTTGCCCTGCCATAGTCCATCCCTCTTTCACCGCTGGTTCGCTCGCGCAAATTTGGTGAATTCTCCTCTTCTTCTGAATCATTCTACCATGCCCTCCGGAAAGATTCAATCGATTTCCGGGTTTTCCGCTCAAATCAAAACGCAAAAAGCTGCCGAGGGCCCACTTCCTCCGGCAGCTTTTTCGTTCCATTTACTCGGTCGTCTCCGTCGCTTTCTCGGCTTTTTCCGGCGTTTTTCCCCGCAGAGCGTCCCACTGGGAGATCACCAGTCCCCCCAGTGTCAGGCCGGCACCCACCAGAGAGGCGGGAGTCATCTGCTCCTTCAGCACCACGGCAGAGCACACCAGGGTGATCACCGGCGACAGATAGATGTATACACTGGTCTTCACCGCCCCCAGGCAGTTTACAGCCACACCCCAGGTCACAAAGCACAGTGCGCAGGCACCAATGCCCAGATACAGCATGGTCAGCGTATTCACCGGCTGGGCAAACCGTCCCAGGTTCCAGTGGAAGTCCATCAGCATCGCCGCCGGAATCATAAAGATCAGTCCATAGAGGAAGGTACGCCGGGTAGTCTGCAAAATGGGGTAGCCGAAGGAGGCAATCACCTTAACCAGCCGGGAGTAGATCCCCCACACTGCCGCCGCGCCCAGGGCCAGCAGGTCTCCCCGCCAATCCAGGGAAACCGACGCAATGCTGGGGAAGCTGATGAGGCAGATGCCCGCCATGGCGGTCACAAAGCCCAGAAAAAACTTTCCCGTGGGCTTTCCCTCTCCCCCGCCGGTCTTCCACACAATCAGAGCGGTAAACAGCGGCGCGGCCGTCACAATAACACCCACGTTGGCCGCCGTAGTGTAGGTGAGGGCCACATTCTCCATCAGATAGTATAAGCAAGCTCCGGTCAGACCCGCTGCGGCAAACACAAGCTCCTGCCGCCGGTCCCGCACCCGCAGCAGTCTGGGGCAGGCCACATACAGGGCCAGCACCCCCAGCAGAAAGCGAAACACCAGAATTTCCACCGGCGTATAGGACCGCAGCAATATTTTGGTGGCAATAAAGGTGGTCCCCCAGTTGACAATGGTAAACAGTGCGGCCAGGTGGCCCAGCGTCCTGCGCTCCAAAGAAATCCCTCCAAATCCTGTTCCGTGCAGAAAAAGGCGTCATTTGCCGTTTTTGCACAGCAACACCAGTATAGCGGAGCGCCGCAAGAAAATCCAGTCCAATTTTCCGCTCAATCCTGCGTTTTCTCTGTCCCATCACTTTCCTGGGCACGCTGGATGGTCCGGCTGATATAGTCCTCCACCTCATCCAGAGGAATGTCCAGCGCCACTGCCAGCTCCCCGTGGAGCATGTCCATGGCCTGTTTTTTGCTCCGCTCATCCACCTGGCCCAGATGGCGTCCCTTGTCCGCCGCCTCCCGTCCCTTGGCGTAAATGGTCCGGATGAGCTTCACCAGTTCCACGCAGCTGCCGCTCTTCAGGCTGGTCTGATAGCGCTCATGAAGCAGACGGGGATTGTGGCTCTGGCATTTTTCTCCCTGTATCTCGGGGATATGCGCAATCAGGTCCTCCGCCTCCTCCCTGGTCATCACCGGACGCATCCGCACCTTGGCATCCACCGGAATGAAAATTGTCCCCCCGCGATAGAGCGGGGACAGGGTGTAATAGTCCACACCCTTCTGCGCCCCCTGCATCTCCAGCGGGCCCACCTTTTCCACCCGGCACACACCATCTGAGCCATAAACAACCAGCGCGCCTACTTCAAACATTCTGGCAACCCTCCTGTCCAAATAAGCGGAAGTGCACCGCCTTCTCCCGTCCTGCCCGCAGGCAGCAAACAGTTTTTCTTGCACTTCTCAACATTTCCAGCACGTTACAGGTATATAATAGCACATTTTGGAGGGTTTCGTAAGTTTTTGTTCCAGCTCTTTCCCGGTGTCAGGGTGCTTTTTCCAGCGGCTCCTTCCGCCGTCCGCGCCAGCTTGCCAGCAGGGCGATGAGGGAGGTCCCGCACTCCGCCGCCGGGAAGGTCAGCCACACACCTGTCATGCCCCACTGCCAGGCCAGCAGAAATGCCAGGGGAAGAATCAGCACAAAGCCCCGCAGCATGGAGATGAGAAAGGCCGGCCGGGGCTGATCCATAGCGCTTCGGTAGAGGGCTGTGACCACGTTATAGGCCGCAAAGGGGAGTGCCAGAAAATAAAGCCGCAATCCCGAGGAGGCAATGGCCTGCAGCTGCGCGTTCCCTTCGCTGTTGAAGGCGCCCGCTATGGGACTGGCAAACAGGGCAATGAGCCCGTACATCACCAGAGCAAAGCCGCCGGCCGCCAGCAGGGCGTAGCGGTAGACCAGCCGTCCCTGCTCCGGCCTGCCGCTGCCGCAATACTGGCTGACCAGGGGCTGAATGCCCTGCCCCACACCGGTAAACATGGCCATCAGCACCAGGGACAGGTTGGCCACCACACCGTAGGCTGCCACGCCCACGCTTCCCTCCAGCTCCAAAATCAGCAGGTTGAACACGATCATGACCACACC
Source organism: Pseudoflavonifractor sp. HNCC25GI2 (assembly GCF_058136395.1). Classification (NCBI taxonomy): domain Bacteria; kingdom Bacillati; phylum Bacillota; class Clostridia; order Eubacteriales; family Oscillospiraceae; genus Pseudoflavonifractor; species Pseudoflavonifractor sp. HNCC25GI2. The sequence goes on along the minus strand of NZ_JBYUOW010000008.1, from coordinate 89,958 downwards.
GGAGGACACCTCAGAGATGAGGGAGGAGACGCCCAAAGCTGCAATCTCCCCCGCCGCTTTTGGCTCCAGCCCGGTCTTCACCAGGGTAAAGGAGTTGCGACGCTTCCAAAACCACCGGGACAGGATGGCCATGCTGATGATGGGCGCAAAGCCGGTGGCCAGCACCGCGCCGAAAATACCCATCCCGCAGGGAAAGATAAAGACATAGTCCAGCACAATGTTGGCCAGACTGCCGCCCACCATGCCGGCCATGGCCAGCTTGGGGCCGCCGTCATTGCGCACGAAGCACAAAATGGTGCTGTTGAGCAGAAAAGCCGGGGCAAAGAGCAAAATCACCCTCAGATACGTCCTGGTCATGGGGTACACCACGCCCTCGGCCCCCAGCAGCGCGGCCAGCTTTCCCGCTCCGAAGGCCCCGACCAGCATGTAGACCACCGCCAGCGAGCAGGCGAGGATCACCGCCTTGGTAAAGACCTTTTCGGCCTTCTCCTGCTCTCCCGCGCCCCGCAGCAGCGCGTATTTGGTGGCGCCGCCCATTCCTACCATCAGGCCCGAGCCATAAAGGAAGCTGTAGACCGGAATGGCCAGATTCAGCGCAGCCAGTCCATCCGCGCCCAGTCCCTGGGCCACAAACCAGGTATCCGCCAGAATATAGCAGGACAGGCCCAGCATTCCCATGACATTCATCGATACATAGCGCAAAAATTCCGCCCGCAGGCCCCTTTGCTCCATTCCCATTCCTCCAGACATACAAAAAGCGCCCGGCATTTCATACCTTCTAAGGCCTAATGGTATGAAATCCGAACGCGCGGTCGCTTTACCCGGCGGCAAAGCAGAGTTTGTTTGATTGTGGGGATACGATACCACTTTGGACGAAAAAAGTCAAGAGCAATTCCCGTCTCATCCAAAGCGCCGGTGCTCCGGGTCGTAGCAGCAGCCCAGTGCGGCCAGCTTGCTCTCGATGTCCTTCTGCTCGGCGTCGTGCTCCTGGCAGAATTCCTCCAGCGTGCAGCCCTCATCCCGCATGCAGGTGTTCACATAGCTGAGCAAAATAGCAGGGTCCTGCGGCAGCATCTTCCATCCCTCCTCTCCTTCTTATTTGTTTCGTGCAAACTCATAGGCCTCCTCCAGCCAGCCCAGCAGTTCTCCGTCCAGCTCCTCCTCCCGGGTGACCAGCACGTGGTGGGTCCAGCGGTTGGGGTAGGGCTCCACCGCCACCGCAATGCGGGGCGATTCCAGCCGATGAGAGAGCCCGAAGGTGACCAGGAGGCTCTTCTCCGGCCAGCCCTTCTTTCTGCGCAGGGGCAGGGAGGCGGCGGCAAAGAGGCGGGGGCTGTAAAAGCTGATCTGGCTTTTCTGTACCTTTACCTTTGCGTCGGGGAACCGCTCCTCCATACGGGCAAACAGCGACTCATAGAGGGCCAATTCCTCCGGATGTCCGTCGAAAAAGAACAGCACGTCCGACTGGTAATACTCCGATTGCTCCACAGCACGCCCTCCCCTCTTACCATATTGTTATACCACGGGAGCGGGCATTTGAAAAGGGCGGTCGTCAACCGGAACCTCTCTGCCCATTTCAAGCCGGGAGCAAAACACAAAACAAAAGGACATCCTTTTGGATGTCCTTTTGTTGGTGCGCGAGGCGGGAGTCGAACCCGCACGCCCTTGCGAGCACTGGCACCTGAAGCCAGCGAGTCTACCAATTCCACCACTCGCGCATCTTATTGAGTTGGCGCTTCGCCGTGTCGCTCAGCGCAAGAGATATATTACCATAAGCCTCGAATTGTGTCAACACCTTTTTTCAAAAAATTTTCTCTTTTTTAAAAAGCCCCGCATGAACGCCGTCAGGGAAAAATAGGTTGACACAGGCCGCCCTTTCTGATAGGCTTATGGGAAAGTAAGGGAGTAATCGGCGCATTGGGCGCGGCCCGGTCAACACACTGGAGAAGATGCCTCTCCTGGCCGGACCTGAAATGATGAGACTTACCTGTCCCAGGGGACAGGTGGGTCTTTTTCTTTTTGCCTGCGCGCACCAAACAAGTGAGGAGGAACTTAATATGGGTTTATGGGAGCTTTTTCTGGTGGCGGTGGGTCTGTCCATGGACGCCTTTGCCGTCTCCGTATGCAAGGGCCTGTCCGTCCCCAAGGCACAGCTGAAGCACAGCCTGATCTGCGGCGTCTACTTCGGCCTCTTTCAGGCTCTGATGCCTCTGCTGGGCTGGCTGCTGGGCGTACAGTTCCAGAACATGATCACCAGCATTGACCACTGGATCGCCTTCGTGCTGCTGACCATCATCGGTGTCAACATGATCCGCGAGTCCCGCGGCCAGGAGGAGGAAGTGGACTGCTCCTTCACGCCCCGGGCCATGCTGCCCCTGGCGGTGGCCACCAGCATCGACGCTCTGGCTGTGGGGGTGACCTTTGCCTTTCTGAAGGTGCTCATCCTGCCCGCTGTCACCTTTATCGGTGTGACCACCTTCCTGCTCTCCGCCATCGGCGTGCGGGTGGGCGCGGTATTCGGCGCCCGGTTCCGCTCCAGCGCGGAGCTGGCCGGCGGCGTCATTCTGGTTTTGATGGGCCTGAAAATTTTGCTGGAACACCTGGGCGTTCTGGGCTGACTTTTACTGTGCTTCCCAGTTGCGGTTCGCCGCATATTATGGTACTATGGGAATGCTCCGCAAAACAAGAAAGGTTGTGGTCCTGTGAAAAAAGCTCTGAGCAGTCTGCCCGCCCGTCTTATCATCGGCGTGATCGTCGGCATCGCCCTGGGCCTGGCGTGCACCAATCTGTTCCTCTTTGGAAAAGACGTGGGCGTCTTGATCATACAGGTGATCCTGACCGTGAAAAATCTGCTGGGTTCGCTGATCTCCTTCTGCGTGCCCCTGATTATCATTGGTTTTATCGCCCCCTCCATCACCCGGTTGAGAAGCAACGCTTCCCGGATGCTGGCGCTGGCGTTGGTGCTGGCCTACACCTCCTCGGTCTGCGCCGCCCTGTTCTCCACGGCGGCCGGCTACACCATTATTCCCGCCCTCTCCATCCAGTCTGCGGTGGAAGGCCTGCGGGACACCCCCGAGCTGCTGTTTAATCTGGAAATCGCCCCCATCATGTCGGTGATGTCCGCTCTGGTCTTCTCCGTTCTGGTGGGCCTGGCGGCCACCTGGACCCATGCGCGTGTGGTCACCCAGGTGCTGGAAGAGTTCCAGCAAATCATTCTGGCTGTGGTTACCCGGGTGGTCATCCCCATCCTGCCTTTCTTCATTGCCGGTACCTTTACCGGTCTGGCCTATGAAGGCACCATTACCAAGCAGCTGCCCATCTTCCTCATCGTCATTCTCATCGTTATGGTGGGCCACTATATCTGGCTGGCCCTGCTGTACGGTTTGGCCGGGCTCTACTCCGGCTCCAATCCCTGGGAGGTGCTGCGGCACTATGGCCCCGCCTACCTCACCGCCGTGGGTACCATGTCCTCCGCCGCCACTATGGCCGTGGCCCTGAAGGGCGCCAAGAAGTCCTCCGTCCTCCGCCAGGACCTGACCGACTTCGGTATTCCCCTGTTTGCCAACATCCACCTGTGCGGCTCGGTGCTCACTGAGACCTTCTTTGTCATGGTGGTCTCCAAGGTGCTCTACGGCACTCTGCCCGCTCCGGGTACCATGGTTCTGTTCTGCTTCCTGCTGGGTATTTTCGCCGTGGGCGCCCCCGGCGTGCCCGGCGGCACGGTGATGGCCTCCCTGGGCCTCATCATCAGCGTGCTGGGCTTCGACAACGACGGCACCGGCCTGATGATGACCATCTTCGCCCTCCAGGACAGCTTCGGCACTGCCTGCAACGTCACCGGTGACGGCGCCCTGACCCTGATGCTCACCGGCTACGCCAAGAAGCACAACATTCAGGAGATGCCCAGTCAGACCATTCTTTAAGTTTCCCCACCTACAAAAAACCGGCTGTCTTGAAGACAGCCGGTTTTTTGTATTTTCTGGCCGGTTATAGCACCGTTCTCTCCTCAGGGAGCACATCCGGATGATCCTCCACCGTGCTCCGCACATACTGAAGAAACTCTCCCGCCACACCCAGGGGCTTCTGTTCCTTGGGCCATACCAGCACATATTCCGCCTCCTTGGCGCTGTCGGTAATCACCTTGGACACCAGCAGTCGATTGGGCGTGGAAGTGGTCTGGGGAAAAATGCTGATTCCCACCCCCTGCTCGGTCAGTGCCACGGCATCTACGTAGTTGGACATCTCACACAAAATACGGGGTTCGGCGCCAATCTCCTCAAACCAGGTGCGGATGGCCTCCACCCGGGACTTCCGGGAGGGGATGATCAATTCCTCCCCGGCCAGGCACTCCAATGCCACCTCCTCCCCCGGCAGCTTCGCCAGAGGGTGTGTTCTGGGGATCAGGGCGACCCAGGGCTCCCGGCCCACCGGAAAGCCCTCCAGATGCTCGCTGTCATAGGGGGCTGCCAGAATGGCCAGGTCGGCCAGGCCTTTCCGCAGCCGCTCCAGCACATCGTCTCCGCTGCCGTTCCACAGGCTGTACCGCACCAGGGGATAGCGCCTGCGAAACCCGGCAATCCACTGGGCGCACAAATAGGGTGCCCGCCCCTCCACCATAGCCAGACTGATGGTACCGGACAGGCCCTCCGACATGGACTGCAGCTCCTGCCGGGTCTTTTCCGCCAGATCCAGCATCTGATTGGCCCGGCGCAGCAGCAGCTCCCCCTCCTGGGTCAATTGAAGCCGGCGCTTTCCCCGGTAAAACAGGGTTACCCCCAGCTCCTCCTCCAGAGCATGCATCTGATTGCTCAGGGGCGGCTGGCTCATATGCAGCTTTTCCGCCGCCCGGGTGATGTTCAGCTCCCGGGCTACCACAGTAAAATAGCGCAGGGTACGCAGTTCCATAGTTTTTCACCTCCCACTTATCATATCAAAAAGATATGATAAAGACAATAATATATGTATTTCATTTTTTATTCGGTGTGTGCTAAGCTAAAATCATCCCAAGACTGACCGCGCTTTCCCTTCGTAATCTGGAAAAGGCAGACACGTCCATCCCGTGTCAGTTCAGTCTTCTTCTCTTCTCCTTTGTGTGATCCCATCCATCACCAAAGAAAAACAAATATGCTCCGGACAGCAGCCCTCTCTGCTATCCGGAGCGTATTTTTTTAATAGCGCCGGCGGCCGCTGGCCCCCGGGATATTCAGCTCATCCCGATACTTGGCCACGGTGCGCCGGGACAGCGGGCATCCCTCCTGAGCCATACGCTCGCACAGCTTCTGGTCGGAGAGAGGACAGGTTTTGTCCTCCTCCTCAATCAGGCGGCGCAGCAGCTCCCGGGCGGCCGTAGCCCCCATGGAGGAGGCCTGCTCCTCCCCCGCCGCCCGGCGGGAGAAGAAATAGCTCAGGGGGTACACCCCCCGCTGGCACTGGAGATATTTCTCCCTCACAGCCCGGCTCACGGTGGATTCGTGGATGCCCACCTCCTGGGCCACATCCACCAGCCGCAGCGGCATCAGGGCCATGGGGCCCCGCCGGAAAAATTCATTCTGCCGCTCCACAATCACCTGGGCGCAGTGCTGCAGGGTACTCTCCCGCTGGCCAATGGCCCACAGCACATGTTCCGCCTGGTGGAGCTTGCCCCCCAGGTACTCCCGCACCTCCCGGTCCGAGGACTGCTCCAGCAGCTCCCGGTAGTAGCTGTTGATGCGGAACATGGGGCGCTCCCGCTGCCGCACACGGGCCACGAAATGTCCATCCTGTTCCTCCACAAAGACGTCGGGCTGGATATAGGCCACCTGCTCCGGACGCTGGAACATCATCCCAGGCCGGGGCTCCAGCTGCTGGATCCGCTCCTCCGCCTGCTGCACCTGGGCCATGGTGAGGCCAAGCTTCTCCCCAATGGCCCGGTAGCGCCGCTTGGCCAGCAGCTCCAAACAGTCCCTGGCCACCGCCAGAGCGGGTCCTACCTCTCTCCGGCGCTCCAGCTGGAGCACCAGGCACTGGGACAGGGTCTCCGCCCCCACCCCAGGAGGATCCAGGGACTGGAGAATGTCCAGGCCCTGCTCCAGCTGCTTGACCGGAATGCGGGTATTCTTGGATATCTCCTCCAGGCCCACCCGCAGGTAGCCGTCATCCTCCAGAAAACAGGCCAGACACTGGACGCAGCGGGCGGTGCTCCGGTCCAGGGGCAGGCGGTCAATCTGCCGTAGGACAAAGCGCTGCAGCGTCTCCTCCAGGCCTCCCTCCGTCCCCACCCGGGCCAGCGGGTCCAGCTCCTCCTCGCTCATGGACTGGTAGAAGTGGTTCTGTCGGTCGTTGTCCTCCAGCCAGCGCAGGCGGTTCACCAGCTCCTCGCCCCGGTCCGGCGCTGCCGCTGTCCGTTCCTCGGGCTCCACCATGGGATTTTCCAGCGCCAGCTCCTGAATATAGTGCTCCAGCTCCAACGTGCTCAGCTGCAGCAGTTCCACACTCTGCAGCTGCTGTTGGGTCAGCTTCTGTACCTGCAGCTGTTGAAGCTCCACCGCGCATACCTCCTCTGCCGGTCTCCAAACCTACGGCCTCCCAGGTCCTATAAAGTCCGGACCCAGGAGGCCGCTTTCTTCTCGGTCACCCCTACTATACCAGAAAACACACCCCTTGTCATCTTTTTCAACAAATTTCTTCCTGTGTCATTTCCATTTGCTGTGCGAACTGTAACAGAAGTTCTCTCCGCCAGCCAGCTGTTCCTTTGCCGCTCTTCCTCCAGGTACATAGAAAAACCCCCGGCTGCGTGTATGCGCACAGCCGGGGGCTCGTCCGGGGAGATGCCTGTTCCGCCGGACTAGTCTGGTGGTCAGAGAGCGTCACAACTAAAGGTAGGAAGAAAGCAGGGAGGTGTAATGTGAGGAGGGGGAGTTCGCTTCCTCTAACCACGCTTAGATTAGCATATGCTAACTCATTTGTCAACCGTTTTTTCATAAAAAATCTCCGGAGCCCGAAGCTCCGGAGATTTTCGTTTTCGCATCAGCCGGGAGGCCAGGTCATATCCCGTCCGCTGAGGACATGGAAATGGAGATGCGGCACGGACTGGCCCGCCTGCTCTTCCCAATGGGGCAAGCCCCATTGGGTCCCCTTCTCATTCTCCTCGGGCGAAGTGAATTCGCCCTGCGGAATTCCTCCGTCCCTGCGGGACGGAGGAATTTACGGCGCAAAGGCGCCGCCCCATGTGCCATGGGGCCCCGGTGAGCAGGCCTCTTAGCCGGGAGGCCAGGTCATGTCCCGTCCACTGAGAACATGGAAATGGAGATGAGGCACGGACTGGCCCGCCTGCTCCCCGATGTTGGACACCACCCGGTAGCTCTCCAGGCCCAGTTCCTTGGTCACCTTGGAGATGACGGCGAAGATGTGGGCCACCACGGTGGCATTCTCCGGGGTGATCTCCGCCACAGATGCGATGTGGGCCTTGGGAATCACCAGGAAATGGGTGGGCGCCTGGGGGTCGATGTCGTAGAAGGCATAGACCGTCTCATCCTCGTAGACCTTGTTGGACGGAATCTGCCCGGCGGCAATCTTACAAAACAGGCAATCAGACATGGAAAACCCTCCTTTGTTTGTCAGGTACTTCCATTGTACCCCATTTTGCCGAAATTGCAATGGGCAATCAGCCTTCCGTAAACGCCACCCCATCCAGGGAGACGGTCTGGCCCAGCAGGGTGATGGCGGTCACATCCTCCGGTTCCAGAATCATATCGGTCTGGAAAATGCTGTGTACCGCTCCCGTAGCCTCGTCGGTGGTCTGGGACACCATACGCCGTATGGATACCTCTGTGCCGTCCGCCAGATGGAGACTGGCATCCTCCTCGATGTGGGCCAGGTCCGACCCCTCCAGGGTCTGCTCCTCCCCGGGTTCTCCCTTGAGGACAAAGGCCGCGCTGATGGGCGAGAGGTAGAGCTCGCTCAGCGTCATGGTCTCCCCATCCACCTGGATGGGCGCACTCAGCGTGTAGGTTCTGCCGCTGTCCTGCTCCGGCAGGGCCACGGTACAGCTCTGCTCCCGCTCCTCCCGAGAGAAATCCACGTCTAATTTCTTGCCTCCGCTCTCCATCAGCCATTTTGGAGTCAGGGTCACACTCTGGCCCAACAGGTCCTTGGCTCCCAGCTCCCGAGCTCCCTTGGTTTGGAGGAAGGTGAGACGGTTGTCCCCCGGGTCCTCATCCTCCAGAATCACCGGGCCATAGCCCCAGCCGCTGCTGGCCGGCTGGTTACGTGCCGAAGGGGGCAGCTCCATGCCCAGTTCAAAGTAGTAGGCCTCTCCGTCCAGCACAGTCCCCTCCGGGGCAACCACCTCGGTGAGGACCGCCAGGGAGTAGCGGTCCGCCAGCACCTGTTCGATGTTGATGGTCCAGCCGTTTTCATATTGGAAGCTCTGTCCCACCCCCACTACACCACCGGACACCTGCTGAGCATCCTCCTCGGTTCCTCTGAAGTACGCCAAAAATCTCTGGTCCAGACCCGTCGCCACGGTAAAGGCACAGGCCATCAGCAGCAGGGCGGCCGCGACCAATACGGTTACTGTTTTTTTCACCGGCTTCATTGGGCTTGTCCTCCTTTCCTCGCTCAGGAGGCGCTCCAGCATGGCCTGTTCCTGTTCCGGTGTGGGTGCGAACTCGTCAAACACCTGATTCAAATCATGGAATGTCATATCCTTCCGCCTCCATTCTCAACTTCAGCTTTTGCCGTGCCCGGGCCAGCCAGGTACGAACCGTGGAGGGATTTTTCTTCAAGAGCTCCGCAATTTCCTGGGCGGTATACCCCTGATAGTAGTGGAGATACAGCACCAGACGGTCCTGCTCGGGCAGGCCCCAGATCAGCTCCTTCAGCTCATCCTCTCTGGGCTCCTCGCAGCACATGCGCTGCAGGGCCTCCTCACTCTCCCGGTTTCTGTGCCACCAGTGCTTCAGCTGATCCCGGCACTCATTTCGGGCGGTGACGATGAGCCATGCCTTTTCATGTTCCGGATCACGAAAGGGCTTGTCATACTCCATCACCTTGCGAAAGACAGTTTGAGTTGCGTCCTCCGCGTCAGGCACATTCTTCATGAGCATCAGACAAATCTGATACACCATGGCCACATGGCGGCGGTAGAGGGCGGCCATTTCCTCTCCACTGCGTGCGCGGTTCATTCCGGACACCTCCTTTTGTCTTTCTGCTTATTACACGATTGAGTGCGGGAAAATGTTGCAAAAGAAATGAAACATTCAGGGACGGCCCTCGAGCCGTCCCTGCCATGTTACACTATGCCTTCTCCGGGTTTTCTGCTTTTCTCCGCTTCACAGCCCCAATGTTTCGTAATACTCGGAAGAAAATGTCAGTACGTCCGGGTCAAAATCAGCCTGAAGCGCCTTTACAGCCTCATAAGGATCTACGGGAGCAATGGAAAACTCGGCGCGCAGGCACTCCAGAGTTTGTGCCTTTCGCGCCAACAGTTCCTTGCACCCTGGCCAGTCTGCCTCCGCGTCCTCCGCCAGAAGCTTACGGAACCGCTCCTCGGAAAGCCACCAAATCTGGGACAAGGGGTTGGCATCCCGGCAAAACAGTATATAGGAGAGAAAGGTGCGGAAATTCTCCGCCACCGGCAGCACATAGCTCCCCGGCTCGCCCATGGCGGGATCCACACAGAACACCCGCTCGTCTCCGGGCAGAAGAATAAAGTGGACTCCGTCACAGCCAATCCACCCCACATACTCCGCTCCCAGCGGGGTGCAGAAATAGGGCGTATTTTCCCTCTCCTGTATCAGTCCGATGGATTCAAAGTCCAGCTTCATAGCGCAAAACCGCGCCAAATCCTCCCGTGTCATGGGATGGTCCTCCTTGTCCCAAGTTCTTTCCCAGCTGCGCTGGTCCGGTCTTTCCTGTCCCTTTGTGTGGTTCCATTTCCCCTACGTCTGAGGCGACTGCACGCCAAAACACTGCCGCAGCGGCCATACGTAAAATCCCTGTCGTATTTTTCGACAGGGATTTTACGCTTTGTATTTGCATTTATCTACATGGCAGGGTTGCTTACAGCCCCAGCTTCATGGACACCACGTTGTTCACCATAGCGAGGGCGTTATCCAGCATCAGCGGATCCTTGCCGCCGTTCCCACCCCGGCTTCGCCGGGGCGGGTGCCCTTTCATTTTAAATGCTCGGGCGAAGTGAATTCGCCCATCTCCGCGCTAAGAGCCGCCCTACGGTCGGTTGCGCTCCGAAACGCCGCTGCGGCGGCAGTGCGCAAATCCCCGCCGTATTTTTCGGCGGGGATTTTACGCGCCGTAGCGCGGGCTCGCTTACGCTCGCCGGGCGGCTTACAGCCCCAGCTTCATGGACACTACGTTGTCCACCATAGCAAGCGCATTATCCAGCATCAGCGGATCCTTGCCGCCGCCCATGGCGGAGTCGGGCTTGCCGCCGCCGGAACCGCCGGCAATGGCAGACACCTGCTTGATGATGTCACCGGCCTTCACGCCCTTCTGGACAGCCTCCTTGCCGCACACGGCCAGGAAGGTAATCTTCTCACCCTGAACGGTAGCCAGCACAGCCACCACCTTGGGATCCTTATCCCGCAGGAAGTCGCCCATGCTGCGCAGGCGGGCGGCGTCGGCATCGGGCACCGTGGAGGTAAGCACCTTCAGACCGCCCACATCGTGGGCAGCGAAGAGGAAGCGCTCGGCCTCGCCCATGGCGTCCTTGCTCTTGAACTTCTCCACCATCTGCTTCAGGTCCTTCATCTCCGCCATCAGGTGCTCAGCCTTGTCCCGCAGCTCACCGGGCTTGGCCTTCAGGGTAGCGGCGGCCTGGAAGAGCATCTCCTGATTGCGGTTCATGATATCCAGAGAAGCCTTGCCGGTAGTGGCCTCAATACGGCGCACACCGCTGGCCACAGAGAACTCGCTGGAGATGTGGAACACGCCCACCTTGGCGGTGTTGTCCAGGTGAGTGCCTCCGCAGAACTCCACGGAGTAGCCCTCGCCCATATCCACCACCCGGACGGTGTCGCCGTACTTCTCGCCGAAGAGGGCGATAGCGCCGCGCTTCTTGGCCTCCTCGATGGGCAGCACGTCAGTGTGGATGTCATAGCCCTCCAGCACCGCCTCATTGACAATGGCGGACACCTTAGAGAGCTCTTCGGGGGTCATGGCGGAGAAGTGAGTGAAGTCAAAGCGCAGCCGATCCTCCTCCACCAGGGAGCCGGCCTGATGGACGTGGTCGCCCAGCACGGTGCGCAGAGCCTTGTCCAACAGGTGGGTGGCGGAGTGGGCACGCATGACGGCCTTGCGGCGCTTCACGTCGATGGCGGCGGTGACCTCATCGCCCAGCTTCAGCACGCCGGAGGTGAGCTTACCGTAGTGCATATACTTGCCGCCCTTGTTCTTCTGAACGTCGTTGACCAGGAACTGGGCGCCGCTCTGGGTGGTAATGGTGCCGTGGTCGGCCACCTGGCCGCCCATCTCGGCGTAGAAGGGAGTCTTGTCCAGCACCAGGATGGCCTCCACCCCGGGCATGACCTCCTCAGCCTGCTCATTCTCCACCACCAGGGCCACGACCTTACAGCCGGCGGTCTCGGTGTTCTCATAGCCCACAAACTCGGTCTCGGGCACGTCCTTGCCGAACTCCACGCCGGACCAGCCCAGATCGCCCAGAGCCTCCCGGGCCTTACGGGCCCGCTGGCGCTGCTCCTCCATCTGCTTGTGGAACTCATCCTCGTCCAGGGTCATGCCCTGCTCCTCCACCATCTCCAGGGTCAGGTCGATGGGGAAGCCGTAGGTATCATAGAGCTTGAAGGCGTCAGCGCCGGAGAAGGTCTGCTCCCCCTTGGCCTTGTGGCCCTCCAGCATCTCATTGAAGATGCGCAGGCCGCCGTCGATGGTCTTGGCGAAGTTCTCCTCCTCCACCCGGATGACCTTGGTGATATAGTCCTGACGCTCCCGCAGCTCGGGGTAGTGGCCCTCGTTCTCATGGATGACGGTGTCGCACACCTCATAGAGGAAGGGCTTGTTCACACCCAAGAGCTTTCCGTGGCGGGCAGCCCGGCGCAGCAGGCGGCGCAGCACGTAGCCCCGGCCCTCGTTGGAGGGCAGCACGCCGTCGCAAATCATAAAGGTGGCGGAGCGGATGTGGTCGGTAATCACGCGGAGGGACACGTCCTTGGCGGCGGTCTCGCCGTAGTGGGCGCCGGTGATCTCGCTCACCTTGTGAGTGATGTTCATGACGGTGTCCACGTCAAAGAGGGAGGGCACGCCCTGACACACGCAGGCCAGGCGCTCCAGACCCATGCCGGTGTCGATGTTCTTCTGCTTCAGCTCAGTGTAGTGGTCCTCGCCGTCGTTGTCGAACTGGGAGAACACCACGTTCCACACCTCAATATACCGGTCGCAGTCGCAGCCCACGGTGCAGCCGGGCTTGCCGCAGCCCCACTGCTCGCCCCGGTCGTAGTAGATCTCAGAGCAGGGGCCGCAGGGACCGGAGCCATGCTCCCAGAAGTTGTCCGCCTTGCCGAACTTGAAGATGCGGTCGGCGGGGATGCCGATCTCCTCGTTCCAGATACGGAAGGCCTCGTCATCGGCAGGGGTGGTCTCGTTGCCCTCAAAGACAGAGGGATAGAGCCGGTTGGGATCCAGGCCCACCCACTCCGGGCTGGTCAGGAACTCCCAGGCCCAGTGGATGGCGTCCTTCTTGAAGTAGTCGCCGAAGGAGAAGTTGCCCAGCATCTCAAAGTAGGTGCCGTGGCGGGCAGTCTTGCCGATGTTCTCAATGTCGCCGGTACGGATGCACTTCTGGCAGGTGCACACCCGGTGACGGGGGGGCTCCTGCTCCCCGGTGAACCAGGGCTTCATGGGCGCCATGCCGCTGTTGATGAGCAGCAGAGAGGGGTCGTTCTGGGGAATCAGGGAAAAGCTGGGCAGGCGCAGATGTCCCTTGGTCTCAAAGAAGGACAGGAACATCTCGCGCAGTTCATTTAAGCCAAAGGGTTTGGGATCGCTCATATTTGATTACCTCCATATAAAATCATTGGTGTATTATACATTTTGTTATCCAAACAGGGACTGTTTTCCCACGGTAAAGCCCATCAGTTCCATCTCGGTACTGAAGGCCACCCGGTAAACCACGTTCTTCTTCTCGTGCTTGCAATAGAAGACCGCTGTGCCGTACTCCTCGCCGCTGTCCAGGGTCTGTCCAGTGGCCAGAGTGTCGTTCTCCTTCACATAGGGGCCCACCTCGTCCAGCAGATTTTCCATGGCCTCCCGGACGTCATCCACCGTGCTCGCTTCCTGGCCATCGGCCCGCATCCGGTCGTAGACTCCCTGGTAATCTCCTTCGTTGAGCAGGGTTACGATCTCCCGCCCCGCATCCAGCAGGGCCCCCTCATCCATGCCCTCGGGCAGAGGCTTTCCGCTGCACCCGACCAGAGCCAATACCAGAAGCAACGCCAGCGCCGCTCCGATTACCCGCCTTGCCGTTCTCATGTCACACTCCTTTTCCAAACAAAAAACCGCCCCTGACAGTGTCAGGGGCGGAAATTCCACGGTACCACCCTGATTATCCCGCCGCACACAAGTGCATCCGGGCATCTTCAGCAGCCCAATAACGTGGGGCAGGCCGTCCCGGTCCTCCCGGGCCGCTCAGAAGTGGCTTGCGCGGTTCTGCCTGCCGAGGGCTCCCACCATCCCCTCTCGCTTTGGGCAGCGCCGCCGCGCTTGGCTTCGTCACAGCGTTTACTGTGTCATTTTATCATGTTTTCCCCTATTGTCAAGTCGTTCTCCACATTTTTCCCGGAGATTTCAAAGCTTCTATTGACATCGAACAGAAAGTATGGTAGGATAGTTCTCGCCTCTGATTGAAAAAGATGAGGAGAGATGTCCGAGTGGTTTAAGGAGCCGGTCTTGAAAACCGGTGACTCGCAAGAGCCGTGGGTTCGAATCCCACTCTCTCCGCCACTTTTTTCTCGAATAAACTGAATTGCTTGTAGCCATGCAGAAGTACCCAAGTGGCTATAAGGGGCTCCCCTGCTAAGGGAGTAGGCGGGTAACACCGTGCGGGGGTTCGAATCCCCCCTTCTGCGCCACGTGGCCGCAAAGCTTAACGCTTTGCGGCCACGTTTTTTATTACATTCCGGTTCCTCTGAAAAATTTTCTCCCGCTCTTTCCAACGTTCCACAAGCGCCGCTGCAAAGTTAACGACCTTTGCAGCGGCGCTTTTCTTATTTCAATGCGGCATTGATCATGGCCGCCACTTCCTGCCGGGTGGCAAAGCCCTGCGGGCTTTTTCCATCGGTAATTCCCTTGGCCACTGCCTGCTGAACCGGCTCCTTGGCCCAATCACTGATGGCCAATTTGGTCCGGCTGGTCAGATAGGTTTCCATCATCTTATTGAATTGCTCTTGTGTCACGTTCTCTTCCTCCATCGCCTGAGCCACATCAGCCCGAAAATCATCCATGCTCTTCCCATATTTGGGGAACCAGTGGAGCACATCGGCATGGTTGCTGGCAATGCCCCGCTGAAATCCCTCCTGGTGGCAGATGACGACTCCATCCGCTTCCGGATCCAGGCGATAGGTCTGACACAGATAAGCAGTCAGCTCCACCGCCTGGGCGTAAACTTCCCGAAAATAGCGCTCGTCTGACAGGTCGTCCTCACAGATCTCAAAGGAAATATGGGTGTTGTTTCCACTGCCCTTGGGTCCGCTGGCACAGTGCCAGCCCCGCATGGTCCAGGGCAGCGTTTGATACACGGCCACAGTGCCGTCCTTCTGCCGGCCAATGAAGGCATGGACGCAGGCCCCGATGCCGCTCTGATTCCAGTGCCGCGTTGAGCTTTCCCCCAGCAGTCCGTCGTCCGGACCTACATAGCGCCGCAGATTGGGGTTATTGGCCCCAGTAGAGTGGACCATCACGCCCTTCGGCACCATGGTTTTTCCCGCCTTATAGCAGTCGTTTTCTTTGAGCAGGCAGACGTGTAAGTTCATGCTTTCTCCCTCTCTTCCGTTTTCCCCTGGCAGTTCCTCCGCCTCACCGTTTGGGCCTGTTCTGCTGCGGAGTACGCCAGGAATGGACTTGCATAGCCCGGACAGGCTGATGCTCAGTCCATCTGATACAGTCTATTCCGGAGGCGGTGCGGGTGTGTCTCCCCTCCCCTGGGCGAAAAAAGGCCCCGGCTTCTCAAATTGAGAAGCCGGGACACAATATGGACTCGATATGAGATTAGCCACCGAACACCTTGATCATGAAGCCGGCAGCCACAGCGGAACCGATAACACCGGCCACGTTGGGGCCCATGGCGTGCATGAGCAGGAAGTTGGAGGGGTTCTCCTTCTGGCCGACGGTCTGAGAGACACGGGCGGCCATGGGCACGGCGGACACACCGGCGGAGCCGATGAGGGGGTTCACCTTGCCCTTGGTCAGGAAGTACATCACATCGCCCAGCAGCACACCGCCAGCGGTGGACAGCAGGAAGGCCAGCAGGCCCAGGATGATGATGGACACGGTCTGGAAGGTGAGGAACTTGTTATACACAGCCTTGCAGCCCACGGACAGGCCCAGGGGGATGGTAACAATGTTCATCAGAGCGTTCTGAGCAGTGTCGGACAGACGGTCAGTCACGCCGCACTCACGGAACAGGTTACCCAGCATCAGCATACCGATCAGAGGAGCGGTATCGGGCACCAGCAGGATGACGAAGATGGTCACCGCGATGGGGAAGATGATCTTCTCGGTCTTGGAGACGGTGCGCAGCTGAGTCATCTTGACCTTGCGCATCTCCTTGGTGGTGAGCAGCTTCATGATGGGGGGCTGGATCATGGGGATCAGGGCCATGTAGGAATAGGCCGCGATGGCGATGGCAGGAAGCAGGTCAGAGGCCAGCTTGGAAGCCGTCAGGATGGCGGTGGGGCCGTCCGCGCCGCCGATCACGCCGATGGCAGCAGCCTGGGCGGGAGTGAACTCAATCAGGCCGCCAGTGATGGGGCCCAGAACCAGAGCCAGCAGGAACGCGGTGAAAATGCCCAGCTGAGCAGCAGCGCCCAGCAGCAGGGACATGGGGTTGGCCAGCAGAGGACCAAAGTCTGTCATTGCTCCGATGCCCATAAAGATAATGGACGGATAAATGGCATACTCAACGCCCTGATAGAGCACCCACATAAAGCCTACGCTGCTCCCGGAGGGAGGATTCAGCAGGCCGGTGAGGGGCAGGTTGGCCAGCAGCATACCAAACGCGATGGGGACCAGCAGCAGGGGCTCAAAGCCCTTGCCGATGCCCATGTAAAGCAGGATACAGGCGATGACAATCATAACCAGCTGGCGCCAGTCGTCAGGAATGGCGGCGAAGCCGGAGCCTCCAAAAATTGCACTTAAAACTTCTCCAAAGAAACCCATACTTCACCCTCCTTTCAACCAAGCGTGACCAGCAGGTCATCGGTGTTGACAGTCGTGCCAACCACAGCGGAAACGGACTTGACGGTGCCGTCCACAGGAGCGGAGACCTCGATTTCCATCTTCATGGCCTCCAGAACCACCAGCACGTCGCCGGCCTTCACGGCCTGGCCCACCTGGCACTCCACCTTAAAGATGTTGCCGGGCATGGGGCTCTTTACCGCAGTCTCGCCGGCAGCCACAGCGGCGGGGGCGGGGGCAGCGGCGGGAGCAGCAGGGGCGGGTGCGGGAGCAGGAGCAGCAGCGGGAGCGGCCACAGGGGCGGCAGCCACAGGAGCGGCGGCCACGGGGGCCACATTGGTAATCCGGAAGGAGTTGGGGTTCATGCCGGACTCCTCCGCGATGGCGGACATCATAACCGCCACCAGCTCACCCTCATCCACAGCGGGGGCGGCGGGAGCCGGCGCTGCCGCGGGCTTGGGAGCGGCCTTGGGGGCGGAAGCCGCAGCGGGCTTCTTAGCGCCTTCGATGGAGCTCACGATCTTGGAGATCACAATGATGACGAGGGCCAGGATGGCCAGCATCATAAAGACGATCACCAGACCACACACAGCCACCATCAGGGCTTCAGGCACGCTTAACGGGCTATTGGGATCTAGAATTGCTTTCGTGACGTCAGGCATAGACTATGACCCCCTATTAACCCAGGGTGACCAGCAGGTCGTCGGTGTTGACGGTGGTGCCGACCACAGCGGAGATGGCCTTGACGGTGCCGTCCACAGGAGCGGAGACCTCGATCTCCATCTTCATAGCCTCCAGAACCACCAGCACGTCGCCGGCCTTCACGGCCTGACCGACCTGGCACTCCACCTTAAAGATGTTGCCGGGCATGGGGCTCTTCACGGCAGTCTCGCCGGCGGCCACAGCGGCGGGGGCGGCGGCAGCGGGAGCAGCAGGAGCGGGCGCGGGAGCAGGAGCAGCGGGGGCAGCGGGAGCGGCCACGGGAGCGGCCGCCACAGGAGCGGCGACAGGGGCAGCAGCAGCGGGGGCGGCGGCGCCGATCTTCTCAACGCTTACGCTGTAAACCTTGCCGTTCACGGTAACATTGTAGTTCATAGCTTCTTTTCCCCTTTACAATAAAGTAATCGCTGGCTTAGCGGTGCAGATCACCGGGTTTAGCTCCGCCTAGCAAGCCGGTTCGGCAGCCCCCTGTTCCCAGGACAGGGGGCATGCCGAAATTAGTGGTATTATAGCATCTTATTGAAGTGAGTGTCAAGATTTCTGCCAGGCCCCGACCTCACTTCTGAACACAGACTTTACGCGCGCTTACAGCACGTCGGCGAAGGCCTGGATAGCGGTGCTGGCCTGGCCGAAGTCCCGCATCTGCTGGTCGATGCCCAGCTTGATGTGGGGGATACCGGCGTCGTCCAGAGCCTTCTTCAGGTAAGGATACTCCATCTCCTCGGGGTCGCAGAACTGCTGCATAAACAGCACCAGACCCTGGGCACCGGACTTCTTCACCATGTCCACCACGAAGTCGGCGCGGCGGTTCTTGCTGGAGTGCTCATCATAGAGCAGCACGTCGTAGTCCTGGTCGGCAAACTGCTGTGCCAGAGCCATCATGGGATCGCCGGTCTCGGCGGCATCCACGCGGATGGGACGGCTCTCGTGAGCCACGTCGTCAGCCACGATGGCGATCTGGTTGTCGTCAAAGATCTGCAGCAGCTTGGGGTTGTCGCAGATGATACCGGAGGTAACCACCTTGCGGCCCTTCCACTGGGAGGCGGGCAGAGCAGCCAGCTCCGCATTCAGGGCCTCCAGCTTCTCGGCGTAGGCCACGGGCTCCATGAACCAGGCGGCGCGCAGAACGGCGGAGCGGTTGACGGCGGAAATGGCCTCGGGGTGCTGGCCGGCCAGCTTGACGAACTCGCGGCGGGCAGCGCGGTTGCGGTTCATGACCTTGATAGCGCCGCGCAGAGCCTCGTCAGTGATGGGAGCGCCGGAAATCTTCTCCAGCTCAGCCTTCACATGGTTGTACTGGTCCATGGTGAACTGCAGGCCGAAGGAGGGACGGCGGTTCTGGGGATGAGCCAGGAAGATGCAGGGCAGCTTCTTGCTCATGGCCACGCGGATGTTCTGGCTCATGGGACGCAGGGTATCACAAATGGTGGGAGTGATAACGCCGTCCAGCTGATCCAGGGTACCATCCAGCAGCATCTCCAGAGCCAGCTGGGCGATGGTGCAGTAGAAGGTGGCGCAGTACTCCTTGGCCATGGAGATGGTCTTGTTGTTGCTGCCCCAGATGCCCATGGGCACCATACCGGCGGCGACGACCAGCTCCACAGGAGCGTAGTAGGGCAGGACACCGATAACCTTCTTCCCCTCCTGCTTGTACTGGGTCAGTACCCGGTAGGGGTGCTCGGAAATTTCCTTAAACTCGTTCAGCATAACCTCGGTGCTCATTTCGCCTCGGCCTCCTTATTCGCCTTATTGGCCTCCATGGCCTCCACCAGGCCCTGAACACGGGTGGTGTACTGGGCCTCGTTAAAGTTACGGGGATCCGCCTGGTCGCCGTCGAAGCCGGCGCAGGGCACGCCCAGATCCTCGGTGAAGCGGCGCTGCATCTCGGCCATATAGCCGGACCAGGGCTTGCAGGAACGGTTATAGTGGACCAGCACGCCGTCCACCTTGTTGTCCCGGCAGATGCCCTCACGCCAATCCACACCCTGCTCGATACACACGGAGTTGGGGGCCTTGTAGTAGGCGCGGGCCATCTCGTCCATGTTGTT
Organism: Pseudoflavonifractor sp. HNCC25GI2; assembly: GCF_058136395.1. Lineage (NCBI taxonomy): Bacteria > Bacillati > Bacillota > Clostridia > Eubacteriales > Oscillospiraceae > Pseudoflavonifractor > Pseudoflavonifractor sp. HNCC25GI2. The sequence goes on along the minus strand of NZ_JBYUOW010000008.1, from coordinate 70,783 downwards.
ATACACGAAGCCGAAGGCGGGAGCGTACACAACGGCGGTGACGTTGACGCCGTGCTCCTTCAGAGGCTTGAACAGGTTGGGCAGCTTGGGCCAGCAGGGGATGCCCTCGAACATCACGCGGTACTTCTCGGGGAAGGGCGTGGTGGAGGTGCCTTCCTTGATGGCCTGCTCCAGGTCCTTCTCCAGCAGCTCGAAGGCCTCGGCAGCAGCCACCTTGCCGCGGGCGGTCACCACGTCGGCCATGTGGTTGAACAGATCGAAGCCGCTGTAAGGAGCGGGCTTGTACTGCAGGTAGTCACAGACGCGCAGCCAGGCCTTGGCGGTGCGGTTGGCGTTGGCGCAGGCGTGCTCAAACTTCTTCTCGTCGAACTTCTTGCCGGTGAGCTCCTCCAGCTGGTGGATGGCGGCATCGAACTGAGCGCGGACATAGGCCACGTTGGTGTCATGGACATCCACAGTGTTGTTGTAGGGGATGTCGATCATGATCAGGGGGATGTTGCGCATACGGGCGATGTTCTCATACCACTTGGTCATGCAGTTGCAGATGTTGTTGCAGCACAGCATGAAGTCGGGCTGAGGCATACGCATCTGGCGGTAAGGCTTGATGGCCTCACGGCGGAAGTTCTTGTAGGCGATCTCCTTCTCGGTGGTCTCGGGCAGAGCCTCGATCTCATAGATGTCATCCAGCACGGTGTAGGGCTGCATGGTCTTGGGATCCTTCTTGGGCTTGCCGGTCTCGGGATCGATGATGACCTTGCCGTTCTCGTCCTTCAGGGGCTTGCCGCTGTTGGGATCGATGATGAACTCCAGGGTCTCGGGGTCGAACTTCCGGGACGCACGCTTGCCGGCGGCATAGGCCAGGCTGATGCGGGCGTAGCCGCAGATATCGTTGTCAAAGCCCAGGTCCTCGGCAGCCTTACACATAATCTCGCCGTCCCGGTTGGCGGCGATGCCGGCGGCCTGGTTCTCGGGGTACATGACGTTCAGGTCAAAGGCCTCAGCCAGCTCACAGGGGAACTTGGAGCTGGACCAGCCCACCAGCTTGCCCTCGGCGTGGGCCTTACGGGCATCAGCATAAACATCCTCAACGACCTTGCGCAGGGCCTGGACGCCGGGACTTACCGTTTTAGCCATTGTAGTTTCCTCCCTACTAATGTTCAAAAAATTGCTTGGAGCGCTGCGGACCGATTAGTCCTTATGCTCCTTTTGATACTTCTGATAGGCGAACAATGCCGCCCCCAGGGCCCCATTGTACTGGGTCAGGGGGGAGGTATAGATGATGTGGCCCAGCTCCTCCTCCAGAGCCTTCACCACACCGGTGTTCTGTGCCACGCCGCCGGTCATGACCACCTGGTCACGTACCCCCACCCGGTGGGCCAGGCCGGCGACCCGGCTGGCCACGGAGTGGTGGATTCCGTTGATGATGTCCCGTTTGTCGGTGTCCTGGGACAGCTGGCTGATGACCTCGCTCTCGGCGAAGACGGTGCAGGTGGAGCTGATCTCCACGTTTTTGGTGGACTGGGCGCCCAGGGTGCCCAGGTCCTCCACCTTTACCTCCAGTACCCGGGCCATGACGTCCAGGAACCGGCCGGTGCCGGCGGCGCACTTGTCGTTCATCACAAAGTTGGTCATCACGCCGTTTTCAATCTGAAGAATCTTCACATCCTGTCCGCCGATGTCAATGACGGTGTGGACATCGGGGAACAGGAAGCTGGCTCCCTTGGCGTGGCAGCTGAGCTCGCTCATCTGCTGATCGGCCAGCTCCAGCATGGAGTTGCGGCCGTAGCCGGTAGCCAGGATGAAGGACATGTCCTCCTTGGTCTTACCGGCTCCCTCCAGCACCTGGGCAATGGCCCGCTGAGGGCCGCTGGTGCCGGCGCCCACGGATACCAGGGACTTGCTGACGATTTCCTTGCCGTCGGCCAGCATCACACATTTCGAGGCGGTGGAACCGATGTCGATTCCTAAGGTATAAATGCTCATACGTTCATGTCTCTCCATCTTTTGAAGGTCTCAGGGCGCCGGAGACGCCCCGGATTGTGTCCCGACGGGGCCTGTTTTACCGGAACAGGCCGCCGAAAAAGGACAGGAACAGGGGATTGTAGATGTCATCAATGATGACGGCGAAGGCGGGGTAGAAGACCCACGCCACATGGTGATAGCCATAGGCGTCCATAACGGCCTTCTCATTGGCCACCGCGTTGGGTCCGGAGCCGCAGCCCCAGCCGCAGTTGCCCGCAGCCATGACCGCCGCACCGTAGTCCCGGCCGAAGAGGTTGTAGGAGATGAAGATGGCGAACACAGCCATCAGCACCGCCTGAACCAGCAGGATGATGCCCATCTGACCAGCCACGGACAGCAGAGCGGTGATGTCGATGGTCATCAGAACCAGGGCCAGGTACAGCTCCAGGAACATGTGCTCGATGGCGTCCACCTCAGGGGTATAGAAGCGGATGTTGGCGGCCTCCATCACGTTGCGGCCAATAGCGCCGGCGAAGAGGCAGCCGATAAACTTGGGCATTTCAATTTTGGGGATATTGTCCAGCAGGCAGTAGATGGGCATGCCCAGAGCCGCCAGCAGGAGCAGCATGGCAAACATGGAGACCATGCGGCTGTTATTCAGGGTGGGAGCAATTCCGGTGGACTCAGCCTCAGGCCGGTCATTGGGATCGGACTTCAGACCGTGCCGGGAGATGAGGTAGGCCGCAACAGGGCCGCCGATGAGAGAGCCCATGATGTTGCCCATGGTGCCGGCAGTCACGCCCACCGCTCTGGCACCGGCCACGCCCCAGGACTCAAAGGTGTCGCCAAAGGAGGCAGCGGTGCCCACGCCGCCGGACATGGCCGCGGAGGAGCACTGCAGGGACAGCAGGGGATTCAGGCCCACCAGGTTGCCCACCAGCACGCCGATGACGTCCTGCAGGGTGATGAGCAGGCAGGCGGCAAAGGCCACCTTGATGGCCAGCTTGCCGCCAGCCTGCTTCAGCATCTTGGCGCTGAAGCCGAAGCCCACGCACAGGAAGAACAGGTTCTGGCACAGGTCCTGAATGGTGGATACGTCAAACTGGATAGCCAGGATGCCGCTGCCCTTGATGATGGCGATGACGATGGCCACCAGCAGACCGGACACCACCGGGGCGGGGATGGCAAACTTTTTCAGAAGCTTGCTGTGGCTGACCAGGGCGTGGCCCAGGAAAATCACCAGAGCCGCAATGCCCAGAGAGGTCAGGTACTCTACCTTGAAGGATGCGGCCGCACCATCAGCTGCCGGTGTGTAGGTACCAAAATAGGATAAGATTTTTTCTGCCATAGGGGTCTTCTCCTTTCCAAAATACAGTACTATATAGCAAACTTTCCCGTATTTTGTCAATGTAAAAAGTTCCAACCCTAAGGCATTTTTACCCCTTTATCCGGCCCTCCGGCGCGGTCTGTCTCCGCAAACTTTCCTTGCACCCCAAGCGCTGGGGTGCTTTCGTCGTTTTGCTGGTAATTTTCCTCCGGCGGAGGGTCACTCCGCCGGAGAAGATTGCCATTTACTTCTTAAAGGTGTCGTAGTCCTTGATGGTCCGAGGCAGCAGCATCTGATGGAAGGGGCAGATACTCTCGGGGTTCTGGTAGCAGGCATCGGTGAAGGCCACGATGTAGTTACGCATCATGGGCATATCCACCACCTCGTCCACCAGACCGGCCTGGGCGCAGAACAGAGGCTTGGACTTGACGTCGTAGTCGTCGATCAGGGCGTTCATCTTGTCGATGGTGGGCTGGAGATCCTTGCCCGCCTTCTGATCCTTGGCCAGACGGCCGGTATACATGGCGTTGGCAGCGGTCTTGCCGTTCATGACGTTGATCTCAGTGGCAGCAGTGCCCAGAGAGAAGGCGTTGTTATCGTTGCCCTGAGGACCGCCCAGCACATAGTGGGCAGCGGCGGTGCCGCGGCGCAGGGTGATCTCCATCATGGGCAGCTTGCTGTTCTGGATGGAGTAGATGAGGGACTGGCCCAGACCCAGCAGCTCGGCGACCTCGGCGTCATCGCCCACGTCGATGCCGGTGGTATCCTGAATCCAGATCATGGGGATGCGGTCGCGGGCACACAGGGTAACAAACTCATTCATCTTAATGAGGCCCTGGCGATAGAGCTTGCCGCCGGCGCCCATGGACTGGCCGTACTTCTCCATCTTGTACTCGGGGTAGTTGGGGAACACGCCCTGCTGGTTGGCAACCACGCCCACCAGAAGGCCGTCCACCTTGGCAAGGCCGGTGATCATCTCGGGGCCATAGCCCTTCTTGTACTCCATGAACTGGCTGCCGTCGAAGAGGCGGCCGATGACGGAGTACATGTCGTAGGGACGGTTCTTGTTGTTGAGCACCAGGTCGTAGAGCTCCACGTCGGACATGGCGGGAGACTGGGGAGTGTCCACACGGAAGAACTCCAGGTCGTAGGAGGGCAGCATATCCACATACTTCTTGATGCCCTCGATGACGCCCTCCTGGGTGGTGTAGACCTCACGGAAGAAGCCGGTCTGACCGAAGTGGACGGAGACGGATCCCGGAGGTGCGGCACGCAGGCCCTTGGTGGCCTCGATCTGAGCCAGAGCGGCCTCCATGTCCACGTGGGGCTTGGGGTTCATGCCGCCCACGATGCCGGCGCCGCCCACGGCCATGTTGGCCTTCTCATGGGCAATCAGCACGGTGGGGCTGATGGAGTGGTAGCCGCCGCCGGCGGGGTTGGTGCCGTGGATGCCCACGATGACGGGAATGCCCATCTGGTTGAGCTCAGAGTTGCGGTAGAAGGGAGTGCCGCCGCCGCGACGGTTGGGGTACACCTTCTCCTGCTGGTCCAGCTCCACGCCGGCACACTCCAGCAGGTAGATGAGGGGAATGCGCAGACGCTTGGCGGTGTCGCTGCCGCGCAGCAGGTTGTCCGCCTGGCCGGGCACCCAGGTGCCGGCGTGCTTCTTGTTGTCGGAAGCGATGATGACACACCACTTGCCGTTGACGCGGCCCAGGCCCTTGACGATGGAGGTGGAGCCGTTCTTGTTGTGCTCGGGGTTGTAGAGGCTGTTCAGGGGGCACCAGGTGCCGGCGTCCACCAGCAGGCTGATGCGCTGCATGGCAGTGAGCTGGCCCTTCTCGTTCATGGCCTCGTCGGGCTTGCCGGCGGACAGGGCGTCTACAATGTGAGCGTGAATATCGTCCTCAATGGCCCGCAGCTCTTCCACGTTCTCGGCGTTGGGACGCACGGGCTTGCCCACCACGGGCATATTCTGGAAATAGCGGGGCATGGAATAGTTACCCAATGTCAATTCCTCCTAATCTTATGTTGGTTTCGGCGTCAGACTGCTCAGCTCAGTCCTTGGGAACCTTGATGAAGGCCTGACCGGGGTCGATCTCCTCGCGGATGAGCTTGATGATGTCGGGAGAGGGGCCCTCCATCAGCTGGGCGCGGGACACGTCGATCTCGAAGCCGGTGTTCTCCTGAACCATCTCGGGAGTGGAGAACGGATAGTAGTAGGCCAGATACATCCGCTTGGTCTCTTCGTCGAACTTCATGATGCCCAGGTCGGTAACCACCATCTGGGGACCGCGGTTGCCGGGCAGGCCGGCGCGCTCACGGCCGCCGGGGCCGTCCATCCAGCCGCAGGAGGTGATGTAGTCGATCTGCTCCATGAAGCGGCGCTTCTGGTGCTGCATCATGATGATGGTGTTGCAGTAGGTGGCGATGCCGTTGGCGCCGCCGGAACCGGTGAAGCGGGTCTGGGGCTTGACATAGTCGCCCTTGCCGTAGATGCAGGTGGAGTTCACGTTGCCGTAGGGGTCGATCTGGGCGCCGCCAATGAAGGCCACCAGGCGGTCGGCATCGTGGAGCCACTCGTTGGCCTCAAAGCCGATGAAGCGGATGTTGGGCCACTGCACGGCGCAATGAGCCATGAAGCGGTTGTCGCCCACGGAGCGGGGCACCTCCACAGGGGAGCAGTCCATCAGGCCGCTCTCCACGATGGGATGGCAGGAGGGGCAGACCGCCCGCTTGGCCAGGGAGGCGCCGATCAGAGGAAGACCGGTACCCACGATGACAATCTGGTTCTCCTTAATGTTCTTGGCAATGGCATAGGCCTGCATTTCCTGCTTGGTATACTTCGTATAGTCAGACATTTTAATTCTCCTCCCTGCTTCTTAGTGTCTGGTGGAGTAGCCCAGGTGGGGCTCATTCTTCAGACGCATGAGACGGGAACCGCCCACCTTGTCCAGCAGCTCCTCGTGATCCTTCACGCTGTAAACCCACTTGTCCAGGTAATCCTTGAAGGTCTCGGGAATGACGGTGCCGGCGGCAGCGTCCTCAGCGGCCTTCTTGGCGCGGGCAGCGGCGTCAGCCAGCTTCTCGTCCTCGGGCTTGGCGGCGGCAGCCTTCTCGGCCTTGGCAGCGGCCTTGGCCAGCTGGGCCTTGGCGTCCTCGGCGTCCTGATACTTGGAGGCCTTGTCGTACTCCTTCAGGGCGTGGGAGTCGTTGTCGTAGTAGTTGTAGCACTGGGAGGGCCAGGCGCCGTAGGGGCAGTGGACCACGGCGTCCACGCACTGGCCGAAGATGCGGGTCAGGGTGGGGTCGCGGCGGATGTACTCGTCGCTCACCAGGTCCTCGCAGGTGACGATGACCTTGCGGGCGGCCACGGCGATGTCAACATCGTGGAACTCATCGCCCTCGATGATGCAGGTGCCGTCGGGAGAGGCCTTCTGCACGTGGATGATGGCGGTGTCCAGCTTGGGCACGGGAACGGCAATGACCTTCTCGCCGGGGTTGAAGGGATTCTCAACCTCCACGCACTTCAGGTCGTCCACCTTGTCCAGGGTCTTGCGCTGCTCCTCGCTGATGCCCCAGTACTTCACAAGGCCGGAGCCCTGCATCAGGCGCACAGGCAGGAAGGGCAGGCCCAGAGAAGCGGCGTGAAGCTGCAGCATCAGGACGTCCTGGGAATAGTCCTCATAGATGAGCTCGCCCTTCTCGATGGCGGCACGGAAGCGGCGAGACACGTTGGTGTAGCCGGAGTTGGCGGTGTAGCAGTTGATGTAGGCCTTGACGCGGCCCTCGCCGATGAGCATATCCCAGTCGCCGCCGGCAGGACCGGCCCAGACGGTAAAGTCCTTCTGGCCCTGGCGCAGGATCTCGGACACGGCCGCATAAGGCTTGCGGTTGGTGGTGAAGCCGCCGAAGGAGATGCAGTCGCCGCTCTCGACGAACTTCGCCACCGCGTCATGCAAGGAATACACTTTGTTCATGGTAAAACCCCCATTTACAAAAAGTTTTTGTCTCTTTTATCCTTGTTTTGATTTTCAAGGTTCCAAAAGCGCAGCGCGCTCTTTAACGGATATATTTTACCATAATATCAACAGAGGGTCTATTTGTAATTTAGCAAAAAATTTGCATATCTTCTCCTCCCATGGTATAATGCCAGCAAGTGGAAAAAAAGGAGGCTTTCTTCCGAAAAGTGGGGAAACCACTGGCGTTTCTGGCTTTTCTCCCTTATCGCTCCGCTCCACCCCATTCTGCCGATTGACGGAGGTTGCCCTATGACCAATGTAGAATTCCATCTTCAGCTCAACCACAATGAGACCTGGAGCATGAGCCGCCTCCACTTTCACGACCACTTCGAGCTGCTCCTTCCCCTGACCAGTCCGGGCAACATTTTTGTCAACGACCAGGTCTATCCTTTGCGCCGGGGCACGCTGTACCTCATCGGTGAAAACACCCTGCACCGCACCATCGCCACCGGCTTCCACGCCCGGTACGTCCTGCACATCAGCCGCAAGGCCCTCTCCCAGCTCTCCACTCCCCAGACCGACTTCACCCAGGTGGCCCAGGACTCCTTCCGGCGGGTTCCCCTGAATGTGGAGGAAATGACGGAGATTATTGAGCTGTTTCAGGCCCTGGAGCGCAATAAAAACGACGGATCCTTCGGCAGTGACATCAATCAGACCATTGCGCTGCTCAACCTGCTGGTCCGGGTGGCCCCCACCCTTCACGCCGCCACCGCCGGCGAGCCCATCCGCAACAAGGACTTTCTCCGGGTCGCCCCCATTCTGGACTACATCCGGGACAACCTGTCCGAGCCCCTCTCCCTGGACCACATCGCCAGCCGCTTTTTCATCAGCAAGCACTACCTGTGCCGTATCTTCAAATCGGCCACCGGCTTCTCCGTCATGGAGTACATCATTTACAGCCGGGTGCTCAAGGCGCGGCAGCTCCTCCAGGAAGGAGTCAGCGTCCAGCAGGCAGGAGAGCTGGCCGGGTTCTCCGACAACTCCCACTTCATCCGCACCTTCGGCCACCTCACCGGCCTCACCCCGGGACGGTATGCCAAGGAATACCAGTCCAGCGACCAGATTCTTCTGAAAGAGAACCTGCGCTAACCCCGTTTTCCCGCATTTCATCCCAATTTTTGCAGATTTTCAGGTCAAGATCTGCAAATCCGCCTCTCCCCATCTGTTTTGTGGAAATTTCCTATACAGATTTCGCTGTTTCAGCCGCGGAAGGGCCGCTCAGACCGTCCGCGGCCCCGTTTTGGAGTGGCCGTTTTCCGGCCGGGACAGCCTTCCATTCTCTGAACTCTCTGCTTTTTCAAAAGGAGGATCCCCTGTGAAATCACTGCGCGTCAAAGACACTCTGCTGGTAGGGTTTACGCTGTTTTCCATGTTCTTTGGAGCCGGCAATCTGATTTTCCCCCCGGGCATCGCCGCCCAGGCCGGCACCATGACCTGGTTTGCCGTTCTGGGTCTGGCCATCAGCGCCGTGGGCCTTCCGGTCCTGGGCGTGGTGGCGGTGGCCCGCTCCGGCGGCCTCGACCAGCTGGGACGGCGGGTCCACCCCGCCTTTGCCAAGGGCTTCACCATCGTGGCCTACCTGGCCATCGGCCCCTGTTTAGCCATTCCCCGTACCGCCAGCACCTCCTTTGAGATGGCAGTGCCCCCCTTTGTGGGCGCGGACGCCCCCATCTCCCTTTTCCGGCTGATTTACTCCCTGGTATTCTTTGCCCTGGCCCTGCTCATTGCCCTTCGCCCGGAAAAGCTCACCGACCGGCTGGGCAAAATCTTCTGTCCCATTCTGGTGGCCCTCATCGTGATCACCTTTGCCGCCTGCCTTCTCAATCCTCTGGAGGGCTACGGCGCCCCTGCCCTGCGGTGGGACAACCCGGTGAAGGCGGTGGCCGCCGGCTTCCTGGACGGCTACCAGACTATGGACACCATCGCCGCTCTGGCCTTCGGCATCGTCATTGCCCTGAACATCCAGGCCCGGGGTGTAACGGAATCTGGGGCCGTGGTGAAGGAGACCGTGCGTGCCGGTCTCATCGCCGGGGCCATGCTGCTTGCCGTCTACTCCATGCTGGCCCACATCGGCGCCATCTCCGGCGGCGCAGTGCCCAACCCCAGCGACGGCACCCAGGCCCTCACCAACGTGGTACCCCTGCTGTTCGGCTCTCTGGGCAGCGTCATTCTGGCCGCCATCTTTGTCATCGCCTGCTTCAACGTATGCGTGGGCCTCATCAGCTCCTGTGGGGAATACTTCCACGGGCTGTGCCCCCGTCTGAGCTACCGGAGCTGGGCCATCCTGTTCGCTCTGGTGAGCATGCTGCTGGCCAACGCGGGACTGAGCCAGATTCTCACCTTCTCCGTCCCCGTTCTGAACATCATTTACCCGGTGGCCATCGTCCTTATCCTCCTCTCCTTCGCCCACCGGTGGATTCAGAACCATCCCGCGGTCTATCCCGCCGCCATTTTGTGTACCGGAATTGCCAGCGTCCTGCTGGAGCTGCAGCGGCTTACGAAGCTCCCCCTCCTCGCTCCCCTCTCCGCCCTGCCCCTGGCCAATCTGAGCCTGGGGTGGGTGGTACCTGCTCTGGTCGGTGTGGTCATCGGCCTGCTCCTTCCCCCCCGGAAGGCTGCCTGACTGCAAAAAGCAAAAAAAGAACGGATACGTCCTCTTTTCCGGACGTATCCGTTCTTTTTTAATCTCTGGGTCGTCGATAGAAGTTTCCGTGGAGCTGCTCGGTGCGCAGCACATTGACAAAGGCCTTGGGGTCCGCCTCCCGCACCTTGCGGGTGAGCTGGCGGATCTGGCTGCTGGCCACCACTGAGTAAATCATCACGCAGGGCTCCCCGTTGTAGAGGCCCACCCCCTCCACCAGCGTGGCGGTGTGATGGGTGTCCTGAATCTGGGCACAGACGCCTCCGGCGCTCTCCCGGCCGGTGACAATAAAGAGGGTGGCCCGCTTGCTCTCAGGGTCCATCATGCGGATGACCTGGGTGGAGGTAAACTGGAAGATGATGGAGTAGAGGGCCTTATCCCAGCCGAAAAGCAGGCCGGCAATGGTAAGCATGGCCACGTTGCCGCACAGGATGTAGTTCCAGGCGTCAATATTCTTCCGCTCGGACAGGGCAATGGCAATGAAGTCCGTTCCTCCGCTGGTAATACGCACCCGCAGGCACAGGCTGATGGCAAAGCCGTTGATGAGGCCGCCGAAGATGCAGATGAGCAGTATATCCTCCGTGATGGGCATGGAGGGCACCAGGTCGGTAAAAAAGCTCACCAGTACGATGGACAGGCAGGAGTACAGAGTAAACCGCTTGCCCACCAGCTTGTAGCTGATGGCGGCGGGCACCGCGTTCAGCGCCAGGTTGATGGGAGAGAAGGGAATCTCGATCCCCGCAAACTCCAACGCGCAGCGCTGGAGCAGTCGGGTAATTCCGGTAAAGCCTCCGGGAAACAGATCGCCCGTCTGAACAAAGCTCTTCAGGTTCAGAGCCATAATCAGGGAGGACACAGTCACCACCAGCAATCGGATGACGGCCTCCTGCATCCGGCTCTGTTTGGGGTTGGTCGGCATAATCGGTTCTCCTTCGCCGGGGCCGGGCTCACTTCACCTCGGCCAAAACATCCAAGTTCTTCATGAAATACTCCACGCCGGAGTAGATGGTGGTCAGCACGATGACCGCCACACAAATGCTGTTAATCCAAGGGGCAATGGGCAGGAGCATCAGGACAATACATACCATGGTGGAGGCAGTCTTCACCTTGCCCGACCAGCCTGCGGCAATGACCCGGCCCTTGTCGGCGGCGACCATGCGCAGTCCTGACACGCCGAACTCCCGGATAATGACCACCAGCAGGGCCCAGCCGGGCATCTGGCCAATCTCCACAAACCACAGCATAGCCGCGGTCACCAAGCACTTGTCCGCCAGGGGGTCCATAAACTTGCCGAAGTCGGTGATCTGGTTATAGTGCCGGGCGATATAGCCGTCCAGCGTGTCAGTGAGGCTGGCCAGTACGAAGATGGCCAGGGCCCAGTAGTTGGCCCCGGGCACATGGAGGTAGAGCACCAGCAGGAACACGGGGATCATAATCACCCGCAGGATGGTCAGCTTGTTGGCGGTATTCATATCCTATTACACCTCAAAACTTCATATTCCTTATTCGTCAATCTCACCGGTGAGATCGCCGTCGGAGACGCCGGTGATACGCACGGGGACAAAGGTTCCGGCGGGCACCAGCCCAGCGGCGGTGAAGTAGACGTGGCCGTCGATGTCCACCGAGTCGGCATAGGTGCGGCCCACATAGCAGCCCGCCTCTCCGTCGAAGCCCTCACACAGCACCTCCATCACGGTGCCCAGGCGCTCCTCGTTCCACTCGTCCATCACCCGGGACTGGAGATCCACCACCAGCTCCACCCGGCGCTGGGCCACCTCCGGGTCCACCTGGTTGTCCATAGCGGCGGCCAGAGTTCCCTCCTCGGGAGAGAACTGGAACACCCCCGCCCGCTGGAGCTTCTGCTCCTTGAGGAATTCACAAAGCTCCTCAAACTCCGCCTCCCCCTCGTCGGGCAGACCGCAGATGAGGGAGGTACGGATGACCAGGTCAGGAATGGCCTTTCTCAGCCGGGCAAACAGCTCCTCCAGCTCCGCCCTGGTGTTCCGGCGGCGCATGGCCTTGAGAATGGCGTCGTTGCAGTGCTGAATGGGGATGTCCAGATAGTGGAGAATCTTGGGCTGGGAGGCAATAACCTCGATGAGCTCATCGGTGATGGCCTCAGGATAGAGGTAGTGCAGGCGAATCCAGTGGAAGGGAAGCTTGCACAGCTCCCTCAGAAGGCCCGCCAGGGAGCTTCCGTCCCTCAAATCCAGCCCATAGCGGGTGATGTCCTGGGCGATGACAATGAGCTCCTGTACCCCGGAGTCGGCCAGGCCCTTGGCCTCAGCCAGGAGGGTGTCCATGGTGCGGCTGCGGTAGCGGCCCCGCAGCTTGGGAATAATGCAGAAGGCGCAGCCATTGCTGCACCCCTCGGCGATCTTCAGATAAGCGGTGTAGGGCGGAGTGGTCACCAGCCGCTCTCCGTCCTCATAGGTGCGGTGGATATCGCCGAAGTGCTCGGCCTTCTCCCCCGCCATCAGCTCCTCCACCGCGGCCACCACGTCGGTGTAGCTGCCGGTGCCCAGCATGCCGTCCACCTCGGGCAGCTCCGTGCGGATGTCCTCGGGATAGCGCTGGGTGAGACAGCCTGCTACCAGCAGTTTTTTCAGCTTCCCCTGCTCCTTGAGCTGAGCCAGCTGAAGGATGTTGTCAATGGCCTCGCTCTTGGCCGACTCAATAAACCCGCAGGTATTGAGCACCGCCACGTCGGCTCCCTCCGCGTCCCCGGTGACGATGTGGCCCGCCTTGCGGCACAGGGCCATCATCTGCTCGGTGTTCACCAGGTTTTTGGCACAGCCGAGGGAGATAAAGGCTACTTTATAAGGCATCTTCTTCGCTCCTGTTCTTCTTCCTTCCGGGCCCTGGGCCCTCAGTCCTCCTCCACCTCTGCCCCATACCGGCGCAGGGCGTCGGAAATATCCGACCACTGGTAGCCCCGACGGGCCAGGGCGGCGGAGACCTTCTGCAGCTCCTTGCGGTCCACCGGCCCTCCGCCCAGCTTTTTGGCCAGAAAGGCATCAATGGCCTCTGCCGGGTCCTGGCACTGCTCCAGTGCCTGGTCCCACAGCTCCCGGGGAATCCCCCGGCGGTACAGTTCATCCTGGATCTTCCGCTGGCCGTAGCCCCGGCCCCAGTAGTGACGGGCCACCTGGGCGGCGTAGGCGGCGTCGTTGAGGTAGCCCAGCTCCTCCAGTCGGCTGCACACAGCCTCCTGCTCCTCTTCTCCCGCACCCCAGCCGGCCAGCTTCCGCTCCAGCTCCCGGCGGGAGATGGGCTTCCCCGCCGCCAGGTTCATGGCCCGCAGCTTGCGGTCGCTGCGCTCCACCGACTGGGTGAGGGCCTGGGCCTCCTGGTCGCTGAGCTCCCGCCCGGCGTACAGGTTGAAGCTCAGCACCTCGTTTTCCCCCAGGCGCAGGATGCTTCCGTCCTCCATGGCGGCCAGCCACCGGCCGGGCACCCGCTTGGAGGGCTTTAAATCCTGGATGACCATGGATTACTCCTCGCTGCCGTCCTCAAAGTCGTCGGCAGACACGTCCACCGCCCGTCCGGCGGCCTTGGCCGCCGCCTGGGACTGCTTGCTCATCAGCTTGTAGGCATTGGCCCGCACCTGGTCCTCCACCTGCTGGGCAATCTCCGGGTTGTCCTTCAGGTACTGCCGGGCGGCGTCCCGGCCCTGGCCGATGCGCAGATCGCCCATGGCAAACCAGGAGCCCGACTTCTGGATGATGTCCAGCTTGACGGCCAGATCCACCAGCTCGCCCCACTTGGAGATGCCCTCGCCGTAGAGGATCTCAAACTCCGCCTCACGGAAGGGGGGCGCCACCTTGTTTTTCACAATCTTGGCCCGGGTGCGGTTACCCACCACCTCGCCGCCGACCTTGATGGCCTCAATGCGGCGCACGTCAATGCGCACGGAGGCGTAGAACTTCAGGGCCCGGCCGCCGGTGGTCACCTCGGGGTTGCCGTACATGACGCCCACCTTTTCACGCAGCTGGTTGATGAAGATAACGATACAGTTGGTCTTGGCGATGGAGCCGGCCAGCTTGCGCAGGGCCTGGCTCATCAGCCGGGCCAGCAGGCCCACGTGGCTGTCGCCCATGTCGCCCTCGATCTCCGCCCGGGGCGTCAGCGCGGCCACCGAGTCCACAACCACCACGTCGATGGCGCCGGAGCGCACCAGAGCCTCGCAGATTTCCAGACCCTGCTCACCGGTGTCCGGCTGGGAGATGAGCATGGAGTCGATGTCCACGCCCAGGGCCCGGGCGTAGCTGGGATCCAGAGCGTGCTCGGCGTCAATGAAGGCCACCTCGCCCCCCCGCTTCTGGGCCTCAGCCACAATGTGCAGGGCCAGCGTGGTCTTACCAGAAGACTCAGGGCCGTAGATTTCAATGATACGTCCCTTGGGCACGCCGCCGATACCCAGTGCAATGTCCAGGGACAGGGAGCCGGTGGGGATGGACTCCACCACAATACCGGTGTTCTCTCCCAGGCGCATGATGGATCCCTTGCCGTAGGCCCGCTCAATCTGAGCCATACAGGTCTCCAGTGCTTTCTTCTTATCGGACGCGGGGGCCGCGGCCTCCACAGCAGGCTTCTTGGTTGCCATGTAAACTTCATCCTTTCCTGCCGGGCGCGCCCGGCCTTGCTCTCTATGCTCTGGATTGTAGCAGAAATAAAGTCCGTTAATACGGACTTTTAATTGTTCAGCACGCCCTCCACCACACGCCAGATTCCCTGGGTGTCCTGGGCCGTCTGGATGTTCTCGTAGCCGTTCTGGGCCAGAATATCCTCCACCTGGGGAGCCTGGCCAATGCCCACCTCAAAGAGCAGGGAGCCGCCCAGGCGCAGGGCGGGCTTCCACTTGGCGGCGATGGCCCGGTAGAAGTCCAGGCCGTCCTCGCCGCCGTCCAGGGCCATATGGGGCTCGTAGTCCCGCACCGAGCCGTCCAGACCGGCGATGTCCCCGGAGGGTATGTAGGGGGGATTGCTCACAATGACGTCAAAGTCCCACAGTGAGGATGCGGGGGGCTCCATGGCGTCCACGGACAGGCAGGTCACCCGGGCGTTCAGGGCATTGCGCCGCACATTCTGCTTGCAGATGCGCAGGGCGCCCTCGGACAGCTCGCCCAGCACCACCCGGCAGGCGGGCACATTGGCGGCGATGGCCAGTCCCACGCAGCCGCTTCCGGCGCACAGGTCCAGCACCCGGGCGCCCTCTCCGGCCTCCCGGGTCCGCTGGATGCCCCGCTCCGCCAGCAGCTCCGTATCGCTTCTGGGGATGAGCACGTCCCGCGAAATGTCCAGGGGCAGGCCATAAAACTCCCACTCCCCGATGATGTAGGCCACCGGCTCTCCGTCCAGACGGCGCTGCACCAGCTCGTCCACCCGCTTTTCCAGCTGGGCCGACACGTACAGGGACATATCCCGGTACAGCTGCTCCCGGCTCTTGTCCGCCGCGTAGCACACCAGTTCCCGAGCCTCCAGCTGTGCGGCCTCTACCCCCGCCTTCCGCAGCCTGGCCCGGGTGTCCAGATACAGATTGTTGTAGGTAGTTGCCATATTCTCACCCTCAGCTTGTCAGATTTCTCGGGCCGGCCCTCTCACCACGCGTCCTCGCCCTTCTTTTCGGGCAGCACCAGTTCCAGAGCCTTGATGCCCACTTCAATCATGGAGTCATCCGGCTCAAAGGTGGTAAAGTTCTGCAGCCACAGGCCGGGCGCCACCAGAATTTTGGTGATGGGGCCGTCATGCCGCCCCGCCCAGCGGTTAAATTCATAGCTTACGCCCACAATGATGGGCAGCATGGCCAGATGGGCCAGAAAACGCAAAAACACATTGCTCACCGGCCAGATGGCAAAGACCACCGTGGACACCAGGATGGAGATGGCAATGACCATGAACAAAAAGCTGGTGCCGCAGCGGGGATGGTGGCGAGGCTGCTTGCGGACATTTTCAACCGTGAGGGGCAGGCCCGCCTCGTAGCAGAAAATGGTCTTGTGCTCCGCCCCGTGGTAGGAGAAGACCCGCTTCATTTCCCCCAGCTGGGAGCACAGGGCCAGATAGCCCACAAAAATACAGAGTTTCAAAATACTTTCGGCCAGATTTCGGGCCAGCATGGAGGAGGTGACCAGCGTCACCGCGGTCCCCAGCAGAGTGGGCAGCAGGAAGAAGAGGCCGATGGACATGGCTATGCCCAGCACCACCGCGATGGTGGTGATCACCGAGGCCGCCTTGTCGCTGCCCAGCCGCTTCTCCAGCCACTGGTCAAATTTGGAGGGCTCCTCCGTCTCCTCGTCCTCCGGGAAAAACTCCGCGGAAAACATCAGGGCCGTTACCCCGTTATACATGGCGTCACAGAAGTTGACTACTCCCCGAATGAGGGGCCAGCCCAGGATGGGATAGCGGTCCTTGATAAATTTCAGTTCCTTCTCCTGAATCTCCAGTTCCCCATCGGGCTTACGCACCACCACGGCCTGCTTTTTGGGGCCGCGCATCATAATGCCTTCAATCAGGGCCTGGCCGCCGCACATGGTTTTAAAGCCCTTGGGGCAGCCCTGGGCGGAGGAGCAGGTCTGAGTTTGTTCTTGTCGTTGCGTCGTCAAAGCTTGGTTCTCCTTTGTCTTGGGACAAATCCATGGCTATTCTACCAGAAGGCCGGAAAAATAGCAAGGGCAATCGAACTTATGTTTTAATCGGAATACGGATGGTCACCAGGCAGCCGCCCCCTTCGGCGTTGCCGATGTCCAGGGTACCCTCGTGGCGGGTGGTAATCTCTTCGCACACGGCAAGGCCGATGCCGGAGCCCCGGGCCTTGGAGCTGCCCTTATAGAATTTGTTCTTGATAAAGGGTAGCTCCTCCTCGGGAATACCGGGGCCGTAGTCCCGGATCTGGATGACCGCGTCCAGAATATCCTGGTGGATGGACACGTCGATGCGCCCGCCGGAGCCGCCGTGCTTGGCGGCGTTGTCCAGCAGGTTGCAGAACACCTGCCGCAGCCGCTCCGGGTCGCCGGAGATGGGCAGGCTCTCCTCCGGGCAGTCCTGGTAGGTGAGCTCGATGCCCTCCCGGCGGAAGAACTCCCGGTAGGTATACACCGCGTCCTCCAGCTCCGCCTTCAGATCCAACGGCTCCACCGCCAGGGTAAAGCGCCCCTCGGAGATGCGGGAGAACTCCAGCAGCTCCTCCACCATGTTGGTCAGACGCCGGGCCTCGGAGACGATGATGTCCATGCCCTTGCGCACATCCTGGGGATTTTGCAGCTCGCCGCTCTGGAGGGTCTCCGCCCAGCCGTTGATGGCGGTGAGGGGGGTACGCAGCTCGTGGGAGACGGAGGAGATAAACTCCGACTGTGTCTTCTCCGACTGCTTGATTTTCAGAGACATGTCATTGATGGTGTCCGTGAGCTCTCCAATCTCATCATCGTACTTCTTTTCAATCTGCACCCCGTAGCTGCCGTCGGCAATGAGGCGGGCGGTCTCCGTGATGCTGGCCAGAGGCTCCACAATGGACCGGACAAAGTAGAGGTTGGAGAAATAGACCATGGCAAAGATGATCAGCGCAATGGTAACAATGACTCCCATGGAGAAGGCAAACTGGCGGTCGATGGCGCTGAGGGAGGTAACATACCGGATGACCCCCACCGTCACGCCCTGGTAAACCACCGGGCTGGAGGCCGCCACAATCCGCTCTCCGGTGGTGGGGTCCTTGCCCCGCCAGGCCCGGGTAATCTGGTTTTCCAGGGCATCCTTGATGTCCTGGGTGCCCGGCGTGCTGCCGGCGGTCAGGGCGTTGGCCGAGTAGACCACTGCGCCCGTTTCATCCAGAAACTGCAGCTCCAGCTGGCTTTTCTCTTCGTAGTTGTTTACCGTCTGCTGGGCTGCCGCGCTGTACTCCGCCTGGGTATAGTTCTTGAAGCTGGAGGCGGTGGAGCTGGCCTTCCGGGAGAGGTCGTCCTCCGTGCTGGTGTAGTAGTAATTCCAAAGGGTGGTGGCAAATGCACCCACTGCCAGAATCA
This sequence comes from Pseudoflavonifractor sp. HNCC25GI2, assembly GCF_058136395.1. Classification (NCBI taxonomy): domain Bacteria; kingdom Bacillati; phylum Bacillota; class Clostridia; order Eubacteriales; family Oscillospiraceae; genus Pseudoflavonifractor; species Pseudoflavonifractor sp. HNCC25GI2. The sequence goes on along the minus strand of NZ_JBYUOW010000008.1, from coordinate 52,816 downwards.
GGATCAGCAGTACGACGCCCACGCTGTTGAGCAGCCAGCGCTTGCGGATACCCCGGATTTTCATTTTATCGCCGCGTTCCAACCGCTTGGACATGTGCCGGTCCTCCTTTCATGGGATAGGCAGGTTCTCTGTTATCCCCGCCACTTGTAGCCATAGCCCCACACGGTGTTGATATACACCGGCTTCTGGGCGTTGGATTCCCATGGGCCGCAGGCCCATGGGGACCCTTCTTATTTCAATCCTCGGCGGAAGTGAATTCCGCCTCTGGAAATCCCCGCCCCTCCGGGTCGGGAATTTACGGCCTGCCGGCCGCCCCCGCCGTGCGGGGGTTGGACAACGCCTGGGCAGGTCGATTCATCCCCGCCACTTATAGCCGTAGCCCCACACCGTGTTGATATACACCGGCTTCTGGGCGTTGTCCTCAATCTTGATCCGCAGGCGGCGGATATTTACGTCCACAATCTTCAGCTCGCCGAAGTAGTCCTTCCCCCACACCGCGTCCAGGATCTCCTCCCGGGCCAGTGCCTTTCCGGGGTTCTCCATAAAGAGCTTGACGATGGAGTACTCCACCTGGGTCAGCTTCACACGCTGGCCGTTTTTCTCCAGGGTGCGGTTGCGCACATTGAGGAGGAAGGGCGGATCGTTGATCTCGTCAGCGGAGTTGGCGTCCAGGTCCCCTCCGGTACGGCGGAACAGGGCATCCACCCGGGCCGTCAGCTCCGCGGGAGAGAAGGGCTTTGTCACATAGTCATCCGCACCGGTCATCAGGCCGGTGACCTTGTCCATCTCCTGGGTGCGGGCGGTGAGCATGATGATGCCGATTTTATTGTCCATGGCCCGGATACGGCGGCACACCTCAAAGCCATCAATGCCCGGAAGCATGATGTCCAGCAGGGCCACCTTCACGTCCGGGTTCTCCTTCAGGGCCACCAGGGCGTCCTCGCCGGTGGCTGCTTCAATGGTCTGATAGCCCGCCCGCTTGAGATTGATGACCACAAAGCTGCGGATGTTCTCCTCATCCTCCAGCACCAGAATCTTTTTCATCGGCTCATTCCTCCTTTGCCCAGCCGCAAGGCCCGTTCTTTATTCGTTATACCAGCTGGCCTGGATGGTGTTGAAGTGCTCCATCAGGCTGGTCTGGTCCAGGCCGCAGTCCCAATCGCAGTCGTAGAAGGCGGCGGCGTAAATCACATTTTCTTCCTCCCGCAGGATAAACCGCCCCTCATAGGCGGCCCGTGCCGTGCGGTTGTTTCCGGTGAGCTTATAGATACTCAGGAAGGGCACCGGGTCCTCCCCCACGCCCTGCCACAGGGAGAAGATGACCTCCCGCTGTCCGCTGAGGGCGTCGTTGCGGGAAATGGTAATCATATCCTTCCAGCTGTCGGGGATGATGAGATACCAGGAGTCAGCCACATTGTGATAGGTGGTCAGGACCTGGTTGCAGTTGCCCTTCTCGTTGTACTGGCTCCAGTCGATGAGCCAGAAGTTGGAGGTCACCGCCTCGCTGATGGAGGGCAGGCGCCGGGGAGACGGCAGCTCCAGCACGTAGTCCCCGTTGATGTCCGTGAGGCTGACCTCGGTATAGCCCCGCAGCACATTGCGGCTGACGCCGGTATCCTCCTCCAGGGCCAGGTTCACCAGCTTCTCCTGCTGATAGGCCAGCACATCAATGTTCCGGCTTCCGTCGGACATGGCGCAGGTGACATACAGGGCCGGCCGGTAGTACTCTCCGGACAGGTAGTTGGCCTGGACCCGCACCAGGGAAACCACTCCGGCGGACAGCCCCGCGCTGCTCAGGCTGACAAAGGCGCCGTCCCGCCAGCCGTACACCTCCACCTGGCTGCCCACACCCGCCGAGTCGATGCGGGTAACGGCAATTTCCATGCGGGTGTCCTGGTCAATGTCCATCAGCTCATAGCCGCTGGACCCATCTGAGGCACCGCTGCAGCTGGTAAGCAGCAGCTCCGTGGCCAACAGGTTGGAATAGTCCTTTGTCTGCACCGTGGCGGCAGGGGCCGACTCCTCCTCCGTTTGGATGGGCACCCCCAGCTCGTCCAGGGTGTAGGCGCCCAGCTGATAGACGCCAGCGGAGATCTGCCAGCTGACCACCAGCTCCTTCTCCCCCTCGCCGTTTAAGTCCACATAGTCCACCGAGTAGATGGCGGCGCCGTCGCCCTCCACCACACCGGTGACTCTGTATTCTTCCCCAAACTGGCGGAAAATGTAAATTTTGATGGCCTTTTCAATGCCCGGCACCCGGACAAAGGTGAGGGCGCTCTCCCGCTCCCCGTCACCGTCCAGATCCTGCAGCTGAATGGAGGCGGTGTTCTCGCCCCCCACAATCACCGCCAGCTCACAGCTTGTCCCGTACTTCATCTCCAGGTCGGAGCGCACCGTACGGATGGCGCTGTTGAGCTGCTCATAGCCCGGGGACTTCTCCGGCAGCTTGTAGAGGTCGTCCGGGGGACGAAACAGACAGCCGGTCAGCAGCAGCATCGCCGCCGCGGGCAGCAGCAGCTTTTTCCACTTTCTTCTCATGCCGTCCACTTCCTTTCCGTCCCAGGCACTGCCGGGCCCATCCCATAGAAATCCTGTTTATCATCATACCACAATTCCCGCAAAAAGCCAGATGCTTTTTGCAAAAAACCTTGACAGGCAGCTTCACCCGTGCTATGGTTAATTACACAAGTAATGAACCAACAAACATTCGGCCATATTCGGAGGTGATTGTGTGCATGGAACGCTGAATGATCAGTCCCTGATTTATCTGCAGATTGCCCGCATGCTGGAGGACGATATTCTCCGAGGGGTCTACCGGGAGGAGGAACAGGTTCCCTCCACCAACGAGCTGGCCCGGGGCTACAACATCAACCCGGCCACCGCCGCCAAGGGCATCAACCTGCTGGTGGCCGACGGCATTCTGTATAAGAAGAGAGGAATCGGTATGTTTGTCTCCCCGGGCGCGGAGGAAGCCGTGCGAAACAAGCGGAAGGCCGCCTTTTACGACGGCTTTGTCAAGCCCCTGGTAAAGGAGGGGGCCTCCCTGGCCCTGAGCGGGGAGGAGCTGATGGCCATGGTGAGCCGGGCCATTGAGGAAGGAGATGCAAAATGAGCGCTGAGGCATTGAAGGCCCAGGGGCTGTGCAAGTCCTACGGAGCCAATCAGGTATTATTCAATCTGGACCTGGACATTGAGCCGGGCAAAATTTACGGCCTTATCGGCCGCAACGGGGCGGGCAAGACCACCCTGCTGGGCATTCTCACCGGGCAGAACACCAAGGACAGCGGCACGGTGACCTACGGGGATCAGCCCGTGTGGGAAAATCAGGCGGTATTGGACCAGCTCTGCTTCTCCCGGGAGCTGCAGCCCACCCTGTTCTCCGGCCCCAACAATCTGAAAATCAGTCACTACCTCCGTTCGGCAGCCATCTACTACCCCGGCTGGGACAAGGAATACGCCCAGAAGCTGCTGGAGGAGTTCGGTCTCAACCCCAAGAAGAAAATTTCCCAGCTCTCCAAGGGCCAGATGTCCATGGTGACCATCCTCATCGCCCTGGCCAGCCGCGCACCGGTGACCATTCTGGATGAGCCGGCGGCGGGACTGGACGTGGTGATGCGGGAGCGGTTTTACCAGCTGCTGCTGGAGGACTTCGCCCGGACCGGGCGCACCTTCATCGTCTCCACCCACATCATTGAGGAGGCGTCCTCCGTCTTTGAGAATGTCATCATCCTGGACCACGGCCGTATTCTGGAAAACTGCCCCACCGAGGAGCTCGTTGACCAGTTCCGGTACATCTCCGGCCGGGATGACGTGGTGGACCAGGTGTGCCAGGGGCTGGAGGTGCTGTCCACTCACCAGATGGGCCGGCACAAGACGGTGGCCGTCCGGGGCGGGGGCGTGAAGCTTCAGAACGCCCTCCAGTCTGACGTGGACGTCTCCCCCATGAACCTGCAGAACGTGTTCGTGGCCCTGTGCGGGCACGGAGACGGACAGTGAGGAGGGCGCCGCTATGGTGAAATCCTTCCGTTTTCTCCTCCAGTTCGCCTGGATTAATCTGGGGGCACTGCTGATTTTCGCCCTCGTAGTTACGGTGGGCTCCCTGCTCACCGGTGTATCCGGCGGAGCAGACAACCTGTTTTCCACCTACTTTTCCGCCTTCCCTCTGATGGTGCTGATGATCCTCTATATTTACGCCTTTGCCCTGTGCACCAGCAACCTCAACCTGGCCCTGTCCTTCGGCGCCACCCGGCGCGGGTTTTTCTGGGCCGTCCAGGGCATCCTGCTGCTGTATATCCTGGTGAGCTGGCTGCTCCAGGGAGTGCTGGCCGCCCTCCCCACCCTGCTCAACTGGGCCTTTCCGGAGCGCTTCCCCATACTTCGGATGTGCGGCTTTACCTCCTGGTTCTTCCCCCTGCTGTGTCTGGTGATTCTGTGCCTGGGCTGCCTGGCAGGCATCATTTTCGTCAAGAGTAAGGCAGCGGGCATTGTGGTCATCACCCTCTCCGGCGTGCTGGGCATCGCCGGCATGGTGGCCCTGTTCATCACCTCCAGCGCCGTCCGGGACTTCGGACCCGGCCTGTTCGTCTCCCTGCCCCTGTGGCTCACCGCCGGCGCCGTGGCCATTGTGGGGGTAAGCGAGGGTTTTTTATGGCACACCGTCCGGAATTTTATCGTGAAATGAGGTGAATCCCGTGCTGAAAAAACTCATTCGTCTCAATCTGGACGATATGTGGATTGCTCTTGGGGTGGTGGGCGGCCTGTTCCTGCTCCTCCACCTGGGCACCGCCGTTGTCCTGCACTTCTTCTTTGCCAGCGAGCACAGCAGCCTGCTCCTCTCCGGCGCGGTTCTGCCCATCACCTCCGCCATTGTCATTGTGATCCTCTCCCTGGGGCACTCCCTGCTGAACTTCACCACGGCGGTGAAGTTCAGTCAGAACCGGCGGCGGGCCCTGGGGCTCACCCTGGGGCTGGTGGGCTTTGAGGCCGCCTGCTCCATGGGCTTTGCCGCCCTCCTGACCCTGCTGGAGCGGGCGGCGGCTCCCCGGTTCTGGATGTGGCTCACCGGGGCAGACGGTCTGAGCATAGGTCGGGGCGGGCACAGCTTCCAGCTCACCGCTGGAAACAATCCCCTGCTGGTGGAGGACTTCGCTCTGGACTGGTGGTGGTTTCCCCTGCTGGCTGCAGCTGCTGTTCTGCTGGGGGTTGTCATGGGGGCGCTCATCCTCCGCTTCGGCCAGAGGGGAAGCTCGATCCTGTTGGTGATCTGGATGGCCATCTGCTTTTCTCCCCAGCTGCTCCCCTGGGACGCGTCCTGGTTCACCTTCCCCTGGCAGTACATGGCGGCTGTGGGCGGAGTTGTCGGCCTGGCCTGCCTTGGCTGGTCGGTGCGGTACCTGCTTCGCGCTCCCATCAAAAATTAAGCCATTCAGGAGGAATCCGTTATGAGCGAGAACAAGCGGTTTGAAAAGATTTATTCCCAGGGTGTGGCCAACGTCAACGAGATTTGGGTGGATCTGGAGACTGGGGTTAACTACCTCTACCACGCCTCGGGCTACTCCGGCGGTCTTACCGTACTGCTGGACCGGGATGGCCGGCCGGTGATCTCCCCGGTAGTCCATCAGGATTAAACGAAAAAAGAAGCGCCCCGCCTTTTGGAAGGCGGGGCGCTTTTCCGTTTCTGTTGTCAGTCTCCCAGCAGGTGCTGGTAGGCGGACCTGGCCGTCTCATTGAAGCAGACGAAGATGACCTCCGGCCCCTCCGGGTGCTCCTTCTGGAACTGCTCCACCGTACGGACCGCGATTTCCGCGGCCTGCTCCGGGGGATAGCGGTACACTCCGGTGCTGATGGCGGGAAAGGCCACCGTCCGGCAGCCCAGCTCCAGGGCCAGCGCCAGGGAGTTGCGGTAGCAGTCGGCCAGCAGTTGGGGCTCTCCCCGGCCGCCGCCGTGCCACACCGGTCCCACGGTGTGGATGACGTACCGGGCGGGCAGGCGGTAGCCCTTGGTGGCCTTGGCCTGTCCTGTGGGACAGCCGTTCAGGGTGCGGCACTCGGCCAGCAGCTCCGGCCCGGCGGCCCGGTGGATGGCTCCGTCCACGCCTCCGCCCCCCAGCAGAGAGGAGTTGGCGGCGTTGACGATGGCGTCCACCTTCAGCCTGGTAATATCTCCTACATAAAGTCTGCACTTCATATCCGGCGCTCCTCCCTGCCGCCTGGCGGCACTCAGTTGGTCCGCTGGGTCACTTCCATATAGCTGCCGGACACATAGCCGGTGGCAGCTTGTCCGCTCTTGTTGGAGTACAGCACATGGCACCAGCCGTCCGTTACCTCCAGCACCACCACCTGGGCACCGTTGGTCAGGCCGCCGATGACATCATAGCTGGTTCCGGGCCCGGAGCGGACGTTCAGGCCCGCCTCGGCGTTCACCACCTTGCCCACCTTGGCAGCGGGGGCACAGGAGACGGTGCAGCTGGCGCTCAGGCCGTTCCAGGATGCGGTGATGGTCACGTTGGCCGTGCCCTCCCCCGCGTACAGGTTGGTTACGGTACCCTGGTTGTTCACCGCGGCCACGGCGGGGTCGCTGCTGCTCCAGGTAATGGTGGCTCCTTCCACCGCCGGGTCCAGCGTCGCCTTCAGGGCCGTGCTCTGGCCCGAGGTCAGGGAGAGCTCACTCTGATCCAGCGTCAGGGTGTTGGCCGGGGGATCCACCGGATCCGTGGGCACATCAGTGATGGGGGTGTAGGTGAGGATCTTCACCAGCATCACCGCCATCTGAGCCCGGGTCAGGGCTCCCTTGGGGTCAATGCCGTTGTCTCCGCCGGCCACGATGCCCTGGGCCACCAGAGTGGCCGTGTAGCCCTTGGCGTAATCGGCGATCTCGTCCTTATCGGGGAAGGGATCCAGCACCGACAGGCTGGCGTCGGGGCACTCCTTGCCCACGAGAGGCATGAGCTGGCGCAGGATGGTAAAGGCCTGCTCCCGGCTTACCGGCTCATGGGGAGTATAGAGTCCATTGCCCGTACCGGCGGCCAGGCCCACGCTCTGGCCCCAGGAGATGGCATTATAGTAGTAGTCGGTGGGATACACATCGGTAAAGGTGCAGGGGGAAGTCACCGCGGGCTGGCCCACTGCATTATAGAGCATCAGCATAAAGTCGGCCCGCTGAATCTGGTAGTCGGCGCCGAACTCGGTGGAGGAGATGCCGCTGGTAATACCGTGGGCGTAGCAGTACTCCACCGCGTCATAGGCCCAGTGGCCCTTGGGCACGTCGTTGTGGACGCTGTTGAAGCCCACCTGAATGGTCTGGGACAGTCCGCCCGCCGTGGCGGTGATGGTGCCGCTTCCGCCGTTGGGGGAGGCAGTAAACAGGCCGTTCTCATCCACCGTTCCCACATCGCCCGTCACCGTCCAGGTGACGCCGCTCCAGTCCCGCAGGGCGGTGCGGCCCCAATAGCTGCCAGTGACGGACAGCTGCACCGTCTCACCGGGCTTGACGGTGAGGGAGGTGAGGGCGCTGGAGCTGCCCTGTTTGGATATGGTCAGGGAGGTCAGGCTGTTCACCACGTGGATCTGGGCCGTGCCCTCCACATCCAGGCTCTGGGACTGCAGCTTCAGGGTATCCGTCCCGGACTGGCTTCCGGCGGTGTAGACGCCGTTTTCAATGGTACCAAGCCCCTGGGAGGTAATGGTCACATCGTCGGCGGTCTTGGAGAGGATATTGAGTCCGCTGTCCAGCACCACCGTCTGGGGCAGCGTCACCGAGGTGCCGGACAGAACCGTCAGGCCGTCCTCTGCCAAAGCCAGGCGGCTGGCGGTTCCGTCTCCCTTGTCATCGGTGACCAGGAGGAGATAGGTGGCGCAGCTGCGGGGCTTACCGTCGGAGGGAAGATTATGTACCGTGGGGCCGCTCTGTCCGGGCATCCACACGGAGATGGCGGTGGAGCCGCCTCCGTCCAGGTTCACGGCCCACACACAGCCCTGCTTGAGCATCTCATCGGCCAAATCCTTCTGGCTCAGGCCAACGGAGTAGCCGGACTGCCGTCCGTCCACCGCGTAGACCACCAGCGTGCCGTCCGCCTTAACGCCCAGAGCGGTACGGGGCTGGCGTCCGTCCCCGGTGTAGGTCCAGGAGGAGCTGTCGGTCATCTTCCCGTCCTTGACCATGACATCGCCCACGCCGCTGGCCCACTGGGCCTTGGACAGGGCCTCGTCGGTGCAGGAGGTGGTGAGGGTAACCTTGTCGCCCACCTGGAAGGAATCATACACAAAGCCGTAGCCGCTGTCATCATGGGCGGTGAGAATGTACTCATCCTCCCCGATGGTAATGGCCTGATCGGAACGAAGCAGCTCGGTGACCTCCAGGGTCAGGGTGGAGTTCACCGTCAGCTTCTGATCTCCGCTGCTCCCCCAGATGCCCAGGGGATCGTCGGAGTTGCCCTCCACCAGCTTCATGCGCACATACCAGCCATTTCCGGAGGTGCGGGTGGAGACCGTGGAGAAGTCCTCGTTGAGCAGATAGAGCCCGCCGGTGGAGCTGCGCCACTTATTGAGGTGCTGAGGATTCACCGTGGAGCCGGTGCGCTGGTTATTGAGGGCCATGGTCACCTTGGGGTTCTCACACAGGGCAACCTGTCCGTCGGTAATCAGGATGGCATCCTCTTGTTCCGCGCTGGACTTATACACTCCATCCTCAATGACAATGCCGATGGGCACGCCGGAGGAGGTGGAAAAGAAGTCGGTGTTGATGGCGCCCAGCACGTGGTAGCCCAAGGACTGGGCGTAGCTGACTGCCTTATTGATGGTGGCCGCGCCATAGACGGTGCCCGAGGCCTGGAGGAAAATGGGATAGGCATCGCTGTCCTGGCTGAGCTCCATGGAGAAGCTCTCCACCCGGCTGGAGTTGTTGACGGTAACCGTGTTGCGGTAGGTCAGTCCCTCCGTCAGGTCGGCGGAGGTCTGAAGCTTTTTCTCCCCGGCGTCGGCATAGACCGTGGGAAGAGCCAGGATTGCCGCCAGGGTAAAGGCGGCCGCCCGGCGCAGGAAATGTTTTGCGGTGTGTTTCATGGGTGCTCCTTTTTTCCGTATGGTAGCCAATGGGACAAAGCCGGGCCTGTCCGATGTGCCCGGCCGATTGGTTTTCATTATAACAGGTCCCCCCAGGGGATTCAACGCCAAAAAGGGAGAATCCGCGGGGCGGAAGCGCGGAAAATTTTCTCAGGGGACAAGTGTAAACAAGCTGTAAACCTCCGGCTTAAGAGGTTGAAAAAAGGGTATTCTTGGTGTAGAATAAGTCGATTGTCAACCTGCAGCAAGGAGGGAACGCCGTGGACGACGCCCGCAATCAAGCCACAAAAACCATCAGCACGGTCATGCTGATCACCCTCCTGGGGAAGATACTGGGTCTGTACCGGGACCGGCTTCTGGCGGTTCATTACAGCGTGGGAATGGAGGCCAACGCCTTCTTCACGGCCAGCCGCATCCCCAGGGTCTTTTTTGACGCGGTGTTTGCCTCGGCCATCGCCGCCTGCTTCATCCCGGTGTTCAGCGAGTACCTGGAAAAGAAGGGAAAAAAGGATGCCTTCCGCTTTGCCGGCTCCTTCATCACCATCATCTCCCTGCTCACCGCCGTGCTCACCGTGCTGGGGATGCTCTTCCCCCAGCCTCTGGTGGCCCTGTTCGCCGACTATTCCGACCCCCAGACCACCGCGCTGGCCGTCTCCCTCACCCGGGTGATGTTCCCCACGGTGTTCTTCTCCGGCGTGGCCTTCTCCCTGGTGGGCGTGCTTCAGGCCCAGGACCACTTTACCGCCCCCGCCCTCATGTCCACCCTGTCCAACCTGGTCATCATCGTCTACTTCCTCTTCGGCGACCAGAAGTTTGGGATTTACGGTCTGGCCGGGGCCTATCTGGTGGGCTGGTTCCTCCAGGGGGTCATTCAGATCCCGCCCCTGCGGCGTCTGGGCTACCGCTACCGGCCCAGCTTTGAGTTTAACTCCCCGGGAATGAAAAAGGTCTTTGCCCTGATGGCGCCGGTGATGGTGTCCACCTGGGTGCAGCCCATCACCCTGGCCATCAACTCCCGCTTTGGCTCCCAGCTTTACAACGGAGCCGGGGTGTCCGCCATGGAGTACTCCTCCAACCTCTATCTGGTCATCACGGGCACCTTCATTCTCTCCATCACCAACGTCATCTTCCCAAAGCTCTCCCGGCTCACCGCCGGCGGGCAGGAGGGCGCCTTCCGGGACACCCTGCGTCAGACGGTACACAGCAGCCTCTTCTTTGTGCTGCCTATGTCCGCCGGCCTCATGGCGGTGGCCCGCCCCCTCATCTCCTTCATTTACGGCGGCGGGGCCTTTGACGACTTCGCCGTGGACATCACCTCCACCGCCCTCATCTGGATGTCCCTGGGCATGGCGGGCTACGCGGTGCAGAACATCCTCAGCCGGGCCTACTTCGCCCGGCAGGAGGGCCGCGGACCTCTGGTGGCCGGGGCCGTATCCATCGGCGTCAACATTCTGCTGTGCGCCCTGTTGGCTGAGCCCCTGTCCGTCACCGGTCTGGCCATTGCCTCGGCGGTGTCCTCCACGGTGTACGCCCTCATGCTGCTCATCCCCATGGAGCGCCGGGGCGAAGGAGTGCTGGACGCCCCCTTTGTCCGGGATCTTGGCAAGATGCTTCTGGCCGCCGTTGCCACCGGCCTGGCCGCTGTGGGAGCACAGGCCCTGCTCACCAGCTTCCTCCCGGCAGGCAAGGTGGGCGAGCTCCTCTGCCTGGGCGGCTGCGCTCTGGTGGGCGTGGTGGTGTACGCCCTGCTCACTCTGGCTATGGGGCTGGAAGAGGCCCGGCTGGGTCTTGTCTTTGTGAAACGTCTGGGAAAGCGAGGTTAAGCTATGCAGCAAGCAAAACAGATTTTAAACGCCAGCGTGCTGTGGCGGGCCCTTATGGCCATGTGCCTGTGGTTCGGCCGCCAGTGGCAGCGCAGCGGCGTAGTTCAGTGGTTCCTCCACCCGCCCCTCTGGGAGGAGGCGTCATCCAGGAGCAGCATTTTCTTCCGTCTGTGGTCCTGGTTCCGGGGCATTTTGTGCCGGATCTACTATTTTCTTCATTTGGACCGCCTGTTTGCCGGCAGTGTCTTTTTAAAGGTATGGGTGTGGTGTGCTCTGCCCGTGGTTCTGGCCCCTGTGCTGCCCACCATGGCGGTGCTGGCTCTGGCGGCCATCGGATACGCCTCCCTGCTTCTGAACCTGGTGCATGATCCCAGCAGGCCTCTGGTCTACTCCCCCATCAACCGCTATGTCATCCTGTACGCCGCCGTCTATCTGGCCGGCACCCTCTTCTCGGTGAACCGCGCGGCCAGCCTGAAGCCCGGCCTTCTGTCCGTGGCCTTCATTCTCTTCGCCGTGGTGCTCTACAACTCGGTCACCGGCCGGCGGCAGCTGGACACCCTCATCGTCCTGGTGGTGCTGGCGGGTACGGTGGTCTCCTTCTACGGAATCCTCCAGTACATTTTCCGCTGGGGCTACCAGTCCGCCGCCTGGGTGGACAGCGACATGTTCTCCGGAATCGACTTCCGGGTCCCCTCCACCCTGGACAACCCCAACATGCTGGGCCAGTACCTTCTGCTGACCATCCCCCTGGGCGGGGCCTGTCTGCTGGGAGCCAAGACCTGGGGCAAGCGGGTGTTCTACCTGTGCTGCTGCGCCATCATGGCCCTGTGCATGATTCTCACCTTCTCCCGTGGCGCCTGGCTGGCCCTGCTCTTTGCCGGAGCTATCTTCGTCCTTTTCCTCAATCCCAGGCTCATCCTGCTGGCTCCCTTCGCCCTTATCGTGATGTACTTTGTCCTTCCGGACACGGTCATCACCCGCTTTACCAGCATCGGTGATCTCACCGACAACTCCACCTCTTACCGGGTGTATATCTGGATGGGCGTGCTGGCCATGCTCAAGGACTACTGGCTGTGCGGCATCGGCCCCGGCGACGCGGCCTTCAACATGGTCTACCCCGCGTACAGCTACAATTCCATCGACGCCCCCCACTCCCACAATCTGTTTCTCCAGATGGTGTGCGACGCGGGCATCTGCGCTCTGGTGGTCTTTTTCCTGCTGCTTTTCCACTACTTCCGGATGCTGTGCACCGCCGTCAGCCGGGAGAAGGACTGGCAGAGCCGCCTGTTCCAAATTGCCTTTGGTTCCGGCGTCTGCGGCTTTCTGGTCCAGGCCATGACGGACTATTCCTTCTATAACTACCGGGTGATGTTCCTCTTCTGGGCCTATCTGGCTCTGGGAGCCCTGGCCGCCCGGCGCAGTCAGTTACCCGAGGGGAGGCTCTTGGTATGATGCGGGTACTGAATATCATCAGTGACACCAACATCGGCGGCGCAGGCCGGGTCATTCTCAACTACCTGCGCTACGCCGACCGGACAAAGTTTGAAACTCTGGTGGCCATTCCCCGGGGCTCTCTGTTAAAGGAACCTTTGGAGAACGAACATGTGCAGGTCTATGAGGTGGACGGCATGGCCGACCGCTCCTACAACAAGGAGGATGTAAAGCTCCTCCAGGACCTCATCCGCCAGGTCAAGCCCGACCTGGTCCACACCCACGGCGCGCTCTCCGGCCGTATTGCCGCCAAGCGCTGCCACGTGCCAGTGGTATATAGCCGCCACTCCGCATTCCCGGTGCCGGCCAAGCTGAAATATCCCCCCGGCCGCTGGGTGAACAAGCTTATCAACGAGCACTACGCCGACCACATCATCGCCGTCAGCCCCGCCACCCGGGACAATCTGGTGGAAAGCGGCATTTCTCCCAAGAAGATCACCGTGGTCATGAACGGCATCGCTCCGGTGCCTGAAACCAGTCCGGAGGAGCGTGCCGCCCTGCGGGAGTCTCTGGGGCTGGAGAAAAACACCTTCGTCTTCGGCATTCTGGCCCGGATGGAGGACTATAAGGGCCACCTCTATCTGGTCCACGCGGCCAAGCTGCTGAAGGACCAGGGGCGCACCAATTTCCGGGTGCTCATGGCGGGCACCGGCTCTTTTGAGGAGGAGGTAGCCCGGGCCGTGGTGGAGATGGGCGTGGAGGATGTGGTCCAGATGCTGGGCTTCCGCTCCGATGTGGACCAGCTTCTGAACATTCTGGACGTGCAGCTCAACGCCTCCTACGGCACTGAGGCCACCAGCCTGGCCCTGCTGGAGGGCATGAGCCTGGGCCTGCCCTCCATCGTCAGCGATTACGGCGGCAACCCCTTCCTTGTGGAGCACGGCGTCAACGGTCTGGTCTTCCCCAGCCAGGACAGCCTGGCGCTCAGCAAGTGCATGACCCGGCTGATGGACCACCCCAACGAGGTCAAAGCCATGGGCCAGCGGGCCAAGGAGCGCTTCAACGCCCAGTTCACCGGTCCGGTGTTTGCCCAAAATATCGAGCGTATCTATCTGGATGTACGGAAAGGAGATCCCCATGGAACAAAATAACGGGAAATTTCGTCTGAGGCTGAATCTGTTTGACGGCATTGTGCTCATTGTGGCCCTGGCCGTGGGCGCCTTCCTGCTGTGGAACGCCTTCAAGCCCGCCCCCTCCACCGCGGGGGAGACGACCACCACAACGTCTTCAACAGTTCGCTATACCATCCGCTTCCAGCGGCTCATGGAGGGCACCGGCTCTCTCATTCAGCCCGGCGACGCCCTGGTGGACACCATCAAAAACTACAAGCTGGGCAACGTGGTCTCGGTGGAGGTTGTCCCCTCCCAATATCAGATTCTGGACCAGGAAGACCGGGAATATGTCCTGACCACCATTTCCGGCTATGAGGACGCTCTGGTCACCGTGGAGGCCCCCTGTACCAACAGCAATGACACCATTCTGCTGGACGGCGGCTACACCCTCCGGGTGGGCGCCACCGCCTACATCCGGGGCGAGGGCTACATGGGCAGCGGCCCTATCATCTCCATTGAACGGGAGGAGCAGGCATGAAAATCATTGATCGCAACGGCCGACTCTTCGGCAAAATCAGCATCATCGACCTGGTGGTCGTGGCCGTGGTCATTGTGATGGCCTTTGCCCTGTATGTGAAGACCAACCACAACGAAATCACCTCCACCTCTACCCCGGACAGCACCATCACCTATCAGATGCTGGTGCGGGGCGTGCGCACCTATGTGGCCGACGCCGTTCAGGTGGGCGACCACGTGTATGACCAGGACCGCAACAGCGGCGGCGGCTCCCTGGGCGTCATCACCGACATCGAGATTCAGCCCGGCGGAAAGCTGGGCGAGTTCGCGGACGGCACCATTGAAACCGTCCCCGTGGAGGATGGCGTGGATATGCTGCTGACCATCCAGGGCTCCGGCCTCATCAGCGACGGCCGGTATATGCTCAACCGGGTGTACGACCTGGGCGTGAACTCCTCCCGTAACTTCTGCACCATGTATGCCCAGTTCACCGGCAGCATCTACTCTATCCTGAGCTGACACAACACTGGAACAAAGGAGCCTGTGCCATGAAAATCCTGATGGCCACCATGGGACTGGACATCGGCGGAGCGGAGACCCACATTGTGGAGCTGGCCAAGGAACTGCGCCACCAGGGGCATGAGGTGGTGGTGGTGTCCAACGGAGGCGTCTACGTCCCCGAAATCACCGCCGCCGGCATCCGTCACTACAACGCCCCCATGCACCGGCGCAGCCTGGGCGATATGCTCCGCTCCCGGGCCATTCTCCGGGATGTCATCTCCCAGGAAAAGCCCGATGTGGTCCATGCCCATGCCCGTATCCCCGCTTTCCTGTGCGGCACGCTCCAGCGCCGCATGGGCTTTCCCTTCGTCACCACCGCCCACTGGGTCTTTGACACCAGCGGCATGCTGCGCTACCTCACCAACTGGGGGCAGCGCACCATCGCGGTGTCCGAGGACATCAAGTCCTACCTTATTCGAGAGTACCACCTCCCTGCCGAGCACATCTCCGTCACCATCAACGGCATTGATACGGAGAAATTCTCCCCGGACATCTCCGGGGAGCGGGTCATGGCCGAGTTCGGCCTGGACCCCAGCAAGCCCATTGTTTCCTACGTCAGCCGGATGGATGAAGACCGGGCTCTGGTGGCCCGGCAGCTCATTGAGATTGCCCCCCAGCTGGACCAGGCGGTTCCCGGCATTCAGCTGCTCATTGCGGGCGGCGGCAACGTCTTCCAGGAGCTGCTGGCCAAGGCCAAGGAGGTCAACGCCGCCCTGGGCCGCTCCTGCGTCACCATGGCCGGTCCCCGCACGGACATCAACGAGATTGTGGCCGCAGGCGACATCTTTGTGGGCGTATCCCGGGCCGCCCTGGAGGCCATGTCCGCCGCCAAGCCCGTCATTGTGGCGGGCAACGAGGGCTACCACGGCCTCTTTGGCCCGGAGAAGCTGGCGGAGGCCCAGGCGGGCAACTTCTGCTGCCGCGGCCTGCCCCTCTCCCAGCCCCAGATCCTGCTGAAGGACGTGACGGCCGCCCTGGCTCTCTCTCCTGAGGAGAAGGCACAGGCGGGTGCCTACGGCCGCCAGGTCATCTTTGACTACTACTCCGTGCGCCGCATGGCAAACGACTGTCTGGCCATGTACGAGCAGGTACGCCGGCGGAAGTATCAGGTGGTCATGAGCGGCTATTACGGCTTTGCCAACGCGGGTGACGACGCCATTCTGGAGGCCATTCAGCAGGCCATCCATGAGGCCAGCGACGACATCGGCGTCACCGTTCTCTCCAACGACCCGGAACTCACCCGGAAGCAGTACGGCATGGAGGCCATCCCTCGCTTCCGCATGTGGAAGGTGTTTTCCGCCCTGCGGCGCAGCGACGCGCTGCTTTCCGGCGGCGGAAGCCTGCTCCAGGACACCACCTCCACCCGCTCCCTCTTCTATTATCTGTCCGTCATCCGCTGCGCCCAGCTGTTGGGCAAACCGGTGATGCTGTACGCCAACGGCATTGGCCCGGTGCGCCGCCCGGGCAACCGCCGGCGGGTCAAGCGGGTAGTGGAACGGGCCACGCTGGTCACCCTGCGGGACCACAGCTCCGCCCGGGAGCTGGCTGACATGGGTGTCACCCGCTCCGATCTGCACGTCACCGCCGACCCGGTGTTCCATCTCTCCCCCGCCTCCCCGGAGCGCGGGCTGGAGCTGTGCCGGACGGCCGGTCTGCCGGAGGGCAAGCCCTTTGTGGCGGTATCGGTCCGGGAGTGGCCGGACACCGGCCGTTTCCCCAAGGAGCTGGCCACTCTGTGCGACCACCTGCGCCGCACCTACGGTCTGGAGGTGCTGTTCCTCCTGATGCAGCCCACCCGGGACCGGGCCACCGCCCAGCTGGTGCGGCAGGCCATGTCCGAGCCCTCCTACATTCTGGACGCCGCCTGCACCCCCCGGGAGCTGATGGCCGTTTTGGGACAGGCCCGGCTGTGTCTGGCCATGCGTCTGCACACTCTGATTTTTGCCGGCCGCATGGCTGTGCCCTCCATGGGTCTTGTCTATGACCCCAAAGTGGAGAGCTACCTCCAGGAGCTGGAGCTGCCTGCTGCTGGCTACGTGGACCGCTTTGACTCGGAGGAGGCTATCATCTGCGCGGATGCCCTCATGGCCGACTACGACCATGTGCTGGAGCGCCTCCGCCTGAAGTCCGCCCAGCTGGCTCAGGCGGCCCGGGAAAATGAAGCGCTGCTGCTGAACATGCTGGAGCAGCAGCGGTAAGCCAATTTACCACGTAAAGATGGTCTGAGCGGGCCGGGAGAGTAGTCTCCCGGCCCGCTCTTTTCCCCCCATTCTGTGAACTGGATCCCCCGCAGATTTTTTTGCTGTTTTTTTCAGAATGGGCTTGACTACCGGCGAAAAAATGGTATAATACATGTTGCTGTCGCGCTGAATCTATTTCTGTGCTCAGCAGACAATTTGATATGGAGTAGTATCGAAGTGGTCATAACGAGCACGACTGGAAATCGTGTGGCCGTCAAAAGCGGCCCGAGGGTTCGAATCCCTCCTACTCCGCCAAAAAGAAAGACACGCCAATGGCGTGTCTTTCTTTTTTATTCTGACATTTTGAATCCGTTCAGACAGGAAAAACTTACGACTGCTTCTCCGCCTTCAGGTACACAGAGGGGCAGGTTCGATAGGTGGCCAGGCTCACCACCACCAGGGCAATGCCGCAAGCCAGAGTGCCGGGGACTGCCGAGCCAAGACCAAAGGGCTCTCCGGCAAGCTTCCAGCCCACGCAGACCACAAAGCCCGAGACCATGGCCGCAATAATGCCAGGATTGGTGGCCTTTCTCCAGAAGAGCGCAGCAAAGGCGGGAATGCCTGCGGCAGCTGCGTAAAAGCTCCAGGCGAACATCAGGATGTTATAGGCATTTTTGATATACAGCGCAATGACCAGTGCTCCGATGGGAAGGACAATGGAAAAGGCGCGTGACAGCAAGATCTCCGTCCGCTCTTTCATTTTGGGGTAAATGGTCTTTCCAATGTCGTGGACGCAGGTCTGGACCGACACCAGAAGATAGCTGTCTGCCGTGGACATAATCACGGAAATCATACCCGCCAGAGCCAGTCCGGTCAGTCCCACGGGAAGAATCTTGATGGCAAGGGCAGGAACCACAGCGTCGGTGGAGCCGTACTGAGCCAACACATCATCCCCAACGATCTGCCGGCCGACCACGCCCATGAAATAGACCAGGACAATGGTCACACCATAGACCGCCGTGCCCAGGAACATGCCCCGTTTGGCCGCCCGCCGGTCCCGGGCCGCAAAGGCCCGCTGCCACATCTCGGCGCCCGCCATGGTGAACACCAGATAGGTAACAATGTCGCCCAGAATACTGCCGTCCACATAGGGCGTGGCCAGAGCAGGGTCCAGGTTGTCCAAGAAGTTGGAAATTCCCCCGACATTCATAAGGGCCGCCACGGGAATCAGGATATAGACAAAAATGATCAGCATGTAAAACTGCAGCACGTCTGTATAGACCACGCCGAACAGTCCGGAGGTGGCCGTATAGACCATGAAGACCACGCAGGCAATCAGCGCCCCCACCTCATAGGACAATCCGATTTCTCCGCCCAGCATTTTGATGATGGTCGCTGTGGCCGTCACCTGGGAGGCCACGGTTCCCATCATGGCAAAGGCGATGAGCACCGACAGGATCAGCTTGGAGTGCTTCCCAAAGCGCCGCTCAAATAGCTCCGGAATCGAGGTCAGGTCATAGGCCATGCCAATATCCGAAATCTTTCCGGCAAACCCGGAAAAGATAAACATTCCCAAAAGGTAGGGCACAGCGGTCAGAATGGCTTTGAATCCGTCGGAATAGGCTACGCCCGCCCGGCCCATCAGGCCGCTTCCGCCGATAATCGTTGCACAGACCGTTGCCATCAGGACCAGCGGGCCAAACGAACGTCCGGCCACATAATAGTCACCGGTATTTTTAATCCGCTTGACCGAGTAGACGCCTACCAGGACCATGAGAATCAGGTAAGCTCCAATAATGACAAGATCCCAAACACTCAACAGACTATGATTCATAAACGCCTCCATTCTACCGCAATGTACCAACACTCCCCAAAAAAGTCGGTTCCGCATACCTCCCTTCCTTCTCCAAAGGACACCGTTTGACAGTTCCTCCAAAATTCTTTTGAACTAATGTATTAAATTATACAGGAACATGCACCCTGTTGTCAAACCGTGTTTCCCCTAGGCAGACAAGCCGGTTCTGACTGCCGTATTTTCCCTACGCAGAAAAGAACCTGCGGGCATTAAAAAACAGAGGGAACCGGTCACCCGGTTCCCTCTGTTAAACTTCAGGAATTACTCCTTCTCAAACATATCCTTGCCCAGGCCGCACACGGGGCACACCCAATCCTCGGAGACCTGCTCCCAGGGGGTGCCGGGGGCAATGCCGTGATCGGGGTCACCCACAGCGGGGTCGTACACATAGCCACAGGGGCACACATACTTATCCATCGGAAAAACTCCTTTCACCGAATATGAAGTCAGTTTCGCCAACAGGGCGGAATTTTATTAGCCGAAGTAGCGCTTCAGCAGGCCCTCGAAAGCCTTGCCGTGGCGGGCCTCGTCGCGAGCCATCTCGTGCACGGTGTCGTGGATGGCGTCCAGACCCAGCTCCTTGGCCTTCTTGGCCAGCTCGAACTTGCCGGCAGTGGCGCCGTTCTCAGCGTCAACACGCATCTCAAGGTTCTTCTTGGTGGAGTCGGTAACGACCTCGCCCAGCAGCTCGGCGAACTTGGCGGCGTGCTCGGCCTCCTCATAGGCGGCCTTCTCCCAGTACAGACCGATCTCGGGGTAACCCTCACGGTGAGCCACACGGGCCATGGCCAGATACATACCGACCTCGGAGCACTCGCCCTCGAAGTTCATGCGCAGGCCCTTGATGATCTCCTCGTCCACGCCCTGGGCCACGCCCACCACGTGCTCAGCAGCCCAGGTCTTCTCGCCGACCTGCTCCTTGAACTTCTCAGCGGGGGCCTTGCAGATGGGGCAGAACTCGGGGGGAACGTCACCTTCATGGACATAGCCGCAAACAGTACAAACAAACTTCTTCATAATAAAATTTCCTCCTCACATAATTTCGCGTTATACGCAAACGGGTTCTTTGGTTGGCATCTTGGATTGCTCTTTGGTCATGCAGGCTTGGCAGGAACCATAAAAGGTCAGCTCGTGCCGCTCCACCGCCAGGCCGTATTCCTCCGCTATGCTGCGGTCCAGGGCCGGGTCCAGCTTGACCCGGTGCAGGTCCATGACCGCTCCGCAGCTGCGGCAGATAAAATGGCTGTGCGGTGTGGCAACGCCGTCAAACCGTTCTTGGCCATTGACCACGCCCACACTCTGTATGATTCCCTGCTGCTGGAACAGACTCAAATTTCGATAGACCGTTCCAAGGCTCAGGTCAGGGTGGGTTGGTTTCAGGGTCTGGTAGACCCATTCGGCGGACGGGTGGATATCCGTTGCCCGGATGGCGTTTAAAATCGCCTCCCGTTTCTTGCTGTATCTGGTTGCACGTTCCACAGGCCACCTCCCTAACAGTATTGATTCTTATTTACAACAAGATATTAGCACATTCCCGCTTCCTTGTAAAGAGGGAAATGAAAAAAATTTTTGAAATCTTTTTCCTCATAAAAAACGAGCCATCCTGTCTCACTGCACAGGATGGCTCGTCTGTTACGCTTATGTCTCGTCCGGTTCCTCCCGGTGGTGCACCAGGCGGCGGAGCACCCACTGCTCCACCCGATCGCCATATTTCATGCCCAGCACAAACACGGCCAGTCCCGCCGCGCCCAGCGCTGCCAGCCCCCACATGGGAATGTTCAGGGAGGACCCGCCCAAAGCGCTTGCCACCAAAAGGCCCCAGGGCCTGGTGAGCAGAACAATGAGGGCAAACCGCCGGAAGGAGATGTCCGTCAGTCCGGCCAGGATACACAGCACGTCATCGGGGAAATAGGGAAACAGAAAGGCCAGGGTAAGAAACACCGTAGTTTTGGACCGGATGACCTCCTGGTACTTCTCCGACAGGCGGCGGCTGACCACCCGGTCGGCAAAGTTCCGTCCCAGTGCCCGGGCCAGTCCGAACACCAGCAGGGAGCCCAGGAATACGGCCGCCCAGGTGAGCAGGAAGGCGGGCCACACCCCAAAGAGCACCCCGCCCGCCAGGGCGGTGATGTTGCTGGGAATGGGAGCCAGCACCACCGACAGCAGCTGCAGAAGGAAAAACCACAGCTGGGCATAGGGCGCCCGTCCGGCAATGTAGTCCTGGAGGGCCTGCTGGGAGGTGCAGGCGGCAAAGAAGCCGCTCTCATAGAGGCCCCAGACCCCGCCCGCCAGCAGCAGCACGGTGCCCGCCAGGCACAATCCCTTGGCTGTCTTTCCCGTGGTAATCACCTCTTTATCTCTCGTTTCCCACAGAATACCACAGGAACCTTAGAACAGGGCAAAATTTTTCTTAAAGCTTTTTAAAATTTCCTGTCTCACACTCTGCGGATGGAGGAAATGCTGCCGGCAATCTGCTGGGCCACGGCGGGGTTGTTCATGGTGTAGAGGTGGATGCCGTCCACGCCGCCGGCAATAAGGTCGGAGATCTGGTCGATGGCATAGGCAATGCCCGCCTCCCGCAGGGCGTCGGGGTGATCGCCGTAGCGGGCCAGGATGCGGGTGAGCTTGCTGGGCATGCTGGCACCGCACATGGACACCATCCGCTGGATGGATGCCTGGGACAGCACCGGCATAATGCCCGCCTCAATGGGAACATTGATGCCAGCGATGCGGCAGCGCTCCAGGAAGCGGAAGAAGTCCTCGTTGTCGAAGAACAGCTGGCTCACCAGGTGCTGGGCGCCCGCGTCCACCTTCTCCTTCAGGTGGCGGATGTCGCTGACCATGTCGGGGCTCTCCAGGTGTCCCTCGGGGTAGCAGGCGGCGGACACACCGAAGTCGCTGTGGCTGCGGATGTAGGTCACCAGGTCGCTGGCGTGGGCAAAGTCGGTCTTGGGGGGCACATCGGGGTTCACATCGCCCCGCAGAGCCAGAATGTTCTCCACACCGTCCGCCTTCAGGTCAGCCAGCAGCTGATCCACGTCGTTCTTGTCGGCGCCCACGCAGGTCAGGTGGGCCATGGCGGGAATGTGGTATTTATTTTCAATGGAGGCAATCTCCCGGGTGGTCTGGTTGACCTTGGAACCGCCGGCGCCGTAGGTGACGCTGATGAAGTCCGGGTGGATATCCTTCAGCCCGTCCAGGGTGGTGTAGATGCTGTCAATGGGCATGTCCCGCTTGGGTGGGAATACCTCGCAGGAAAATACGGTCTTTCCCTGTCCGAAAAGCTGTGCCAGTTTCATAGTTGTTCCCTCTTTCTATGCTGTTTTATCCCTCTTTCTCCGGGATCAGAGATCCAGCTCCAGCAGCACCGGGCAGTGGTCGCTGCCCTCCACGCTGCTGAGAATTTCCGCCCGGCGGATTTTGTCCCGCAGGCGGTCGGATACAATAAAGTAGTCAATGCGCCACCCGGCGTTCTTCGCCCGGGCCTGGAAGCGGTAGGACCACCAGGAGTAGACCCCGGTGACGTCCGGGTAGAGGAAGCGGAAGCTATCGGTGAAGCCGGAGGACAGCAGGACGGTCATCTTCTCCCGCTCCTGGTCGGTAAAGCCCGCGTTCATACGGTTGGTCTTGGGGTTTTTCAGGTCAATCTCCTGATGGGCCACATTCAGATCGCCGCAGTAGATGACCGGCTTATGCTTGTCCAGGGACATGAGATAGTCCCGCAGATCGTCCTCCCACTCCATGCGGTAGTCCAAACGTTTCAGGCCGTCCTGGGAGTTGGGGGTGTAGCAGCACACCAGGTAGAAGGGCTCATACTCCAGGGTAATGAGCCGTCCCTCGTGGTCGTGGGGCTCCCGGTCCATGCCGTAGGCCACGGCCAAAGGCCGGTGGGGGGTAAAGATGGCGGTGCCGGAGTAGCCCTTCTTCTCCGCGGAGTTCCAGTACTCCAGAATTTCCTCCCCCAGTGGAACGTCCGCCTGGCCCTGCTCCATCTTGGTCTCCTGCAGACAGCAGAAGTCGGGCCGCTCCTGCTGGTAAAAATCCAGAAACCCTTTCTTCATGCAGGCCCGCAGGCCGTTTACGTTCCAGGAGATGAATTTCATAGTGCCTCCTACCGCCGGACCGACCGGCGCATGTTCATTCGCTTCCATCCCGTTCCTACTATTATGAAAGAGGACCGACCCGGCGGGCCGCTCCCATCCGATGGAATAGCCTTTATTATATGATAGAACCCCGTGCTTTGCAAGTATTCCTTGGGGATCTTGCTGAACAGTGGAAAAATGCCGGGTCTGACGTTGCTTTTCCAGGGGGGATTCTGTATAATAAAAAAATCTAAACCGAATAGGAGTGTTTATTATGCGCCAGATTACGGTTCCGCAGGGCTACACCTCCCTGCTTTCCATTTATGAGACCCAGAAGGCCATCGGCCTTTTAAACCGCCTGTTTGAGGACAAGCTGGCCGGTGCCCTGCGTCTGCACCGGGTGTCCGCCCCCCTGTTTGTGGCCGCCTCTTCCGGCCTCAACGACGACCTGAACGGCGTGGAGCGCCCCGTGGCCTTCGACATCAACGGCGTGGAGGGCACCGCCCAGGTGGTCCACTCCCTGGCCAAGTGGAAGCGCCTGGCCCTGAAGCGCTACCAGTTCCAGGTGGGCGAGGGCCTCTACACCGACATGAACGCCATCCGCCGGGACGAGGACCTGGACAACCTCCACTCCGCCTATGTGGACCAGTGGGACTGGGAGAAGATCATCGCCAAGGAGGACCGGAACCTGGGTTACCTCCATGCCACCGTGCAGTCCATTGTGGGCGCTCTGGCCGACACCCAGTACTTCCTGCGCACTGTCTTCCCTCAGCTGTGCGTACTGCCCCAGCTGTCCACCCAGGTGACCTTCATCACCACCCAGGAGCTGGAGGACCTCTACCCCACCCTGTCCTCCAAGGAGCGGGAGAACGCCTTTGTGAAGGAGCACCCCGTCACCTTCCTCACCGGCATCGGCGGTAAGCTGCGCTCCGGCAAGCCCCACGACGGCCGCGCCCCCGACTACGACGACTGGAACCTCAACGGCGACCTGCTGTGCTGGGACAGCGTCAACGGCCAGGCCATCGAGTTGTCCTCCATGGGCATCCGGGTCGATCCCGAAAGCCTGGACCGTCAGCTCACGCTAGCCGGCTGCGACTACCGCCGTGAGCTGCCCTTCCACAAGATGCTGCTGGAGGGCCAGCTGCCCCTCACCATGGGCGGCGGCATCGGCCAGTCCCGCGTCTCCATGCTGCTGCTGGGCAAGGCCCATATTGGCGAGGTCCAGTCCTCCCTGTGGGATGAAGCAAACCTCCAGGCCTGCCAGAGCGCCGGCATTACTCTGCTGTAACAAGCCAAAATGGGCCTTGCCCAGCTGGCCGCTTCCAGCGGCCCGGCGCTATGCGCCGTAAATTCGACGCGTTAGCGGAGAATTTTTCCAGGGCGAATTCACTTCGCCCGTTGGAATGAAAATGGGGCCCCATTCCCGCCAGGGCGCCGGCATTACCCTGCTGTAACCAAAGCGGGCCACAACCCAATTTTTAACGGAAAGGAGGGGCAGCTTATGAATCTGTCCGTCTCTGAACTGAATCTTGACGAGGTGCTGCGGTACATGGGCTGTCCCCCCGACCGCGCCGATGCGGACCTGCGCGCCCAAGCGCAGCAGGCCTGTGAACAAATTGTGCAGGAGGCCAGGCCCCGCTGGGCCTGGCGCTGCTTTGATGTGACGGCGGAACCGGAGGGGGTACGACTGTCCTGCGGGCTGCTGCTCCCCGGCCAGGACTTAAAGCGCCATCTGGGGGGCTGCCGCCGGGCGGCGCTCTTCTGCGCCACCCTGGGTGTCCAGACAGACGCTCTCATCCGCCGGGTACAGAGCGGGGACATGCTCCGAGGCCTGGCCCTGGACTGCGCCGCCGACGCGGCGGTGGAACAGGTCTGCGACCAGATTGAGACGGAGCTCCAGAGTCAGTTCCCCGGCTGCTTCTTTCCCTTCCGGTACAGCCCGGGCTACGGCGACCTGCCCCTCACCCTTCAGAATGAGCTGCTGGATCTGCTGGACGCCCCCCGCCGGGTGGGCCTCACCGCCAGCGCCAGCCACATTCTCATCCCCCGCAAGTCGGTCACTGCCATTCTGGGTGTGGCCGATCAACCAATCGCTCAATCCGTCCGCAGCTGTCTGAGCTGTCCCGCTCACGAAAACTGCGGCTATCGAAAGTCAGGTGGACACTGTGGAATTTCGTGAATTACTGAACGCTCCCGGCCCCATCCTTCTGGACGGCGGCATGGGCACCATGCTCCAGGCCAAGGGCCTCGCCATGAACGAGGCTCCCGAGCTGGCTGCGCTGGAGCACCCGGACTGGATTCTGGACATTCACCGGGCCTATGTGGAGGCCGGTACCCAGATCCTGTGTGCCAACACCTTCGGCGCCAACCGGGAGAAGCTGGCCCGCACGGGCAAGACCCCCGATGAGGTCATCCCCCCCTCCATCGCACTGGCCAAGGAGGCCGCCGCGGGCCGGGCTCTGGTGGCCCTGGACATCGGGCCCATCGGCCAGCTGCTGGAGCCCACCGGCCTTCTGCCCTTTGAGGAGGCGGTGAACCTCTTCAAAGAGGAAGTCCGGGCCGGCGTTAAGGCGGGGGCCGACCTTGTAATGATCGAGACGGTGGCCGATCTCCAGGAGGCCCGGGCCGCCCTGCTGGCGGTGAAGGAGACCTGCGACCTCCCCGTGATGGTCACCATGACCTACGAGGAGCGGGGCCGCACCTTCCTGGGCTGCGATCCCGCCTCCGCCGCCCTCACTCTGGAGGGCATGGGGGCGGATGCCATCGGCGTCAACTGTTCCCTTGGCCCTCGTGAGATGCCCCCCCTGGTGGAGGAGCTGACCCGCTGGTCCACCCTGCCCATCGCCATCAAGCCCAACGCCGGTCTGCCTGACCCCAGCGGCTCCGGCTATGACATCAGCGCCCAGGAGTTTGCCGAGAGCATGGCCCAGCTCACCGAGCTGGGGGTGAAGCTCTACGGCGGCTGCTGCGGCACCACGCCCGAGTATATTGCCCGCCTCTCCAAGGCCCTGGAGGGCCGGACTATCCGGGAGATCCCCCGCTCCGTCCCCGCCGCGGTATGCAGCGGCACCCGCACCGTGCCTATCGACCGGGTCCGGGTCATCGGCGAGCGCATCAATCCCACCGGCAAGAAGGCCATGAAGGAGGCCCTGAAGCGGGACAACATCGACTACATGCTGGGCCAGGCCCTGGAGCAGACCGAGGCCGGGGCGGACATTCTGGACGTGAACGTGGGCCTGCCGGAAATTGACGAGGCGGACATGATGGTCCGGGTGGTCAAGGCGGTGCAGGGGGTAACCGACGCTCCCCTGCAGCTGGACTCCACCCGCCCCGAGGTGCTGGAGCCCGCCCTGCGTATTTACTGCGGCAAGGCCATTGTCAACTCGGTAAACGGCGACGAGGAGACCATGGCGGCCATTCTCCCCCTGGTGAAGAAGTACGGTGCCTCCGTGGTGGGCCTCACCCTGGACGAGAACGGCATCCCCAAGTCCACCCAGGCCCGGATGGACATTGCCCACCGGATTCTGGACCGGGCCCTGTCCTACGGTATCCGCCGGGAGGACGTGTATATTGACTGTCTCACCCTCACCGTCTCCGCCGAGCAGGAAGGGGCTGCCCAGACCCTGGAGGCTCTGCGGCGGGTCCACAGCGAGCTGGGCCTGAAGACGGTGCTGGGCGTGTCAAACATCTCCTTCGGTCTGCCCGCCCGGCCCCTGGTGAACCAGAACTTCCTCACCATGGCCATGACCTGCGGGCTGGACCTGCCCATCATCAACCCCAACGTGGACGCCATGATGGCCGCGGTGCGCAGCTACCACCTGCTCATGAACATCGACACCGACGCCCGGGACTTCATTGCCGCCTACGGCGACGTGCAGGTGTCCACCTCCATCACCGCCGCCTCCCGCCCCGCTTCCGCCGCCCCTGCTGCAGGCGGCACCCGGGATCTGGGTGAGCTGGTGAAGGCCGGACTGAAGGGCGAGGCCGGCGAGGCCGCCCGGGTTCTTCTGGAGACCCGTGAGCCCCTGGACGTGGTGGACAACGTGCTCATTCCTGCCCTGGACCAGGTGGGCGCCGACTTTGAGTCGGGCCGGGTTTTCCTGCCCCAACTCATTCAGGCCGCCGGTGCCGCCCAGGCCGCTTTCGAGGTCATCCGCGCCCGCCTCTCCGGCCAGCCCGGCCAGGAGGCCGGCAAGGGCCCCATCGTGCTGGCCACGGTGAAGGGGGATATCCACGACATCGGCAAGAACATTGTGAAGGTGCTGCTGGAAAATTACGGCTACACCGTCATTGACCTTGGCCGGGACGTGCCCCCGGAGGCGGTGGTCCAGGCCGCTCAAAAGCACCAGGCCCCCCTGGTGGGCCTGTCCGCTCTGATGACCACCACTCTGGGCAGCATGGCAGACACCATCGCCCTGCTCCATCAGGAGAACGTCCCCTGCAAGGTGGTGGTGGGCGGCGCGGTCCTCACTCCCGACTACGCCAAGCAGATCGGCGCCGACTTCTACGCCCGGGACGCCAAGGAGAGCGTGGATGTGGCCCGGCAGGTCATCGGGTAATCAACGTCCCTGCGGGGTTTGCCGTTGCAACTCGCCGGACAGCCTGCTATAATAATGTCTAAAAAAGGGGCCGCGCTGCGGCCCCTTTCCGGGATACGCCCGGTTTTCAAAAAACGTCCGAACGGAGGATTCCATGGGACACAGTGTTAACCCCCCGTCCGGCCAGAATCCGGAAAAGCGTCCCGCTCCATCCCGCCGCGCCCCTTCGTCCAAGCTGCGCTGGCTGTGGATTGTGGTGGTGCTCCTTCTGGTGGCCGGCGGCATTCAGCTCTACCGCATCAGCCAGCAGCCCGTTACCTTTCTCTATCGGGACATGACCCTGGAGGCGCTGAAGGGCGTGGCGGTCAACCAGCTGAAGGAGGAAAACTTCTCCACCTCGCCCTCGGGCTGGGTGACCTATACCCAGGACGGCCGGGAGGCCAAAACCGGCATCGACGTCTCCTTCTACCAGCAGAACATCGACTGGCAGGCTGTGGCTGGGGACGGCATTGACTTCGCCTTTCTCCGCCTGGGCTACCGGGGCTACACCCAGGGTGCTCTGAACACTGACACCTGCTATGAGGCCAATTTCCAGGGTGCCCGGGACGCGGGTCTGGATGTGGGCGTCTACTTCTTCTCCCAGGCCCTTACCCCGGAGGAGGCCCGGGAGGAGGCCCAGTTTGTACTGGACACTCTGGACGGCAGCCCTCTGGAGTACCCGGTGGTCTTCGACTGGGAATTTATCACCCACGACAGTGAGGCCCGCACCCACGGCACGGACGGGGAGACCCTCACCCAGTGCGCCGCCGCTTTTTGCCAGGTGATCGAGGAGGGCGGCTACACCCCGGCGGTCTACTTCAACCGGGACATGGGCTACCTCTACTACGACCTGTCCCAGCTGGACCAGTACCCCTTCTGGCTGGCCGACTATGACAGCGTACCCGACTTCTACTACCGCTTCCAGCTGTGGCAGTACACCCACACCGGCACCGTAGCGGGCATTGAGGGAAATGTGGACCTGAATCTGGATTTTGGGCCCATTTACGCCCCGTCCTGACCTTGTTTTTTCCTGCGCGCGGTGGGCAGATGACATTGAACTAGGGGCGGAACTTACGTTATGGCACTGAGAAACGACTGCGACACCATCGTCAAAGAGGCCATTGCCCAGGCACGCCCGGATGCGGCGGTGGCCCGGGCTCTGGCCGGACGCACCTTTGGGCCGGGCCGGCTCATTCTGGTCTCCGTGGGCAAGGCCGCCTGGTCCATGGCCGACGCGGCCTGGAAGAGCCTGGAGCACAAGCCCGACGCCGGCATCGTCATCACCAAGTACGACCACAGCCAGGGGCCCATCGGCACCCTGGAGATCCATGAGGCCGGCCACCCCGTCCCCGACGAGAACACCTTCTCCGCTTCCGCCCGTGCCCTGGAGCTGGCAGAGGGCCTCACTGGGGAGGACACCGTGCTGTTCCTCCTCTCCGGCGGCGGCTCCGCGCTCTTTGAAAAGCCCCTCATCCCCGGCGAGGAGCTGCAGGACGTGACAAAGCAGCTGCTGGCCTGCGGGGCGGACATTGTGGAGATGAACATCCTGCGCAAGCGGCTGTCCGCCGTAAAGGGCGGGCGCTTCGCCCAGCACTGCGCCCCCGCCAAGGTCTTTACCGTGGTCCTCTCCGACATCATCGGCGATCCCCTGGACATGATCGCCTCCGGCCCCGCCTACCCCGACGGCTCCACCTGCCAGCAGGCCCAGGCCATCGTGGAAAAGTATGGCCTGAATCTCACGCCCCAGGCCGCCGCTCTCCTGGCCCATGAGACCCCCAAGTCCCTGGACAACGTGGAGACCCAGATCACCGGCAGCGTACGGGAGCTGTGCCGGGCAGCCGCGGAGGTGTGCAAGAGCCTGGGCTATGAGCCCGTGGTGCTCACCGACAGCCTCTCCTGCCAGGCCCGGGAGGCAGGCTCCTTCCTGGCCTCCATCGCCCGCTATCACCAGGACACTAACCGCTCCCTGGCCTTCCTGGCCGGCGGTGAGACCGTGGTCAAGCTCACCGGCAAGGGCAAGGGCGGCCGCAACCAGGAGATTGCCCTCTCCGCCGCCGAGGGCATTGACGGTCTAAAAGATACCGCCGTCTTCTCCTTCGGCTCCGACGGCACCGACGGCCCCACCGAAGCGGCCGGCGGCTTTGTCACGGGTGGAACAAAGGCCCGGCTCTCCGCCAAGGGCCTGTCCATCTTCGACGTGCTCCAGGACAACGACGCCTACCACGCCCTGGCCGCCTGTGACGGCCTTATCGTCACCGGCGCCACCGGCACCAACGTCAACGACGTGGCCGTGGTCCTCATTCGCCGGTAATTCCCCTCATACACAGTTCCCCGGCGCCCTCCCTGCGGGAGAGCGCCGGGGTCTTTTTATGTCAGGGACAGAATTTCATCCCCCACTCGTTGGGCGGTTTCCTCCACCCGACCGAAGTCTACATAGGGATTATAGATGGCCTCCAGGTCGTCGTGCATGGCCTTGGCCTGGGCCAGGGAGCTGACCGCCTCCTCCACCAGGGCCGCGGACACCTTCTTGGCAAAGCGCACTCGGGGCCGACCCCGGCGCAGCAGGTTTTCATCCGCCGCATCCAGACGGATTCTCCGGTAGGGCTTTTCCGGCAGCGGGAGCGCAGGGGTGGAGGTAAGGAAGGCCAGACCCTGCTCCGGCACCAGCAGGTGGGCCAGCCGCTCGGGCGCCATGGGGTCGGGGCAGGCCACCACGTCCCATCCCCCGGCGGATGCCCCTGCCAGCAGATGGATGAGCATCTCATGGGCCAGACCGTACTGGTCGGACAGCTCATACACCCGGGAACACTGGGCCAGGGCGGTGTCAAAGAGGCACATGGCCCCCTTGTGGGTCACTGCACCCAAGAAGCGCTGCTTCACCTGGCCGCCGGTGATTCCCTTCTTCCGCCGCAGCTCCCGGGAGAGGATACCCCTGGCCCGCTTGGCCAGCTTCTCCGACAGCTCCTGGGTGAGCAAGGTGGCCCGGATGTCCTCAAAGATCTCCGCCGACGCCCCCAGACAGCGGTAGGCCCGCTGGTAGCAGCCCTTATAGCCCGTCATACAGGCCATCAGCGCCTCCCGCCGCTCCCACAGCGCCTGGGTGTCATAGCACTCCCCCAGGTTGATGTAGCGCTCCACCGCGCCGGGATACTTGGGCTCCACCACGTGGGGGGCAGTGCCGTCCACAATGGCTACCCCCAGCTCAGGCAGCAGCAGGGCGTCCAGAGAGGCCGGGTCCCCGGAGCAGAGAATGTACTCCGTCTCAAAGCCCTTCTCCTCCATCCGCGTCCCTACCCGGCGCATCAGGGTGGACTTTCCGCAGCCCGGCCCGCCCTTGAGGATGTAAATGGCCCGGGCCTGCTCCGGCGGGAGAAGCTGGGGATAGAGAGAATAAAATCCAGTGGGGGAGTTGGCCCCCAAAAAGTATTCAATATGGGGTAAAGCAGTCATAAGCGACCCTCCGTATCAGCAAATCTGTACTCCAGACTATGCCGACCGTCCCCCCTGGTGTTCCTTGCTCCAAGGCCTCCTTTTCCCGCTGTCAATCCCGGCCGGACGCAAAAAGCGGAGGCCGGCGATTGCCGGCCTCCGCGCGTTCTCCTCTGCGTTCGGTTCAGTCCTTTGCTTCCTTGGCCAGAGCCACCAGGGCGCTGGCTCCGATGCGGTCCGCGCCCGCCTCCAGCATGGCCTGGGCCTGCTCAAAGGTACGGATGCCCCCCGCTGCCTTCACCCGGATGTCGGGGCTGACCTTCTCCCGGAACAGGCGCACATCCTCCACCGTGGCGCCCCCCGTGGAGAAGCCGGTGGAGGTCTTGATGAAGTCCGCGCCGGACATGGAGACAATGCGGCACATGGCCACCTTCTCCTCCTCATTGAGCTGGCAGGCCTCCACAATAACCTTCAGGATCCGGCCCTTGCAGGAGGCCTTCACCGCCTTGATCTCCGCCAGAACGCCCTCCCAGTCGCCGGCCTTGGCCAGGCCCAGGTTGATGACCATATCAATCTCATCGGCACCGTTGCGGATGGCGTCCTCTGTCTCAAACACCTTGACCTCCGGGGTGGAGTAGCCGTTGGGGAAGCCCACCACCGTGCAGACCTTCAGCCGGTTGCCCACATAGGCCGCCGCCTGCTTCACGTAGCGAGGGGGAATACAGACCGAAGCGGTGGAAAACTCCATGCCCTCGTCACACACAGCCTTCACCTGTTCCCAGGTGGCGGTCGGGGTCAGGATGGTGTGGTCTACTTTGCTTAAAATGTTCGTTCTGTCCATAAAAACGCCTCCTCGCAGGAGAATCTCCTGCAAATACATGCTTTGTTTGATCCATTTTACTCCAGTCTATCCGCTGTTGTCCAGTCCTAAACCGAAAAAGTCCGCCCCACCCGGTTGGGGTGGGGCGGACGCTTGCTTGCTCTTCTATTACAGGTTCTGCTTCAGCTGCTCCATACGGTCGGTGCGCTCCCAGGGCAGATCCAGCTCGGGGCGGCCGAAGTGGCCGTAGGCCGCCAGCTGGCGGTAGATGGGCCGGCGCAGGTCCAGATCCCGGATGATGGCGGCGGGACGCAGGTCGAAGGTTTTCTCCACGGCCTCCTCCAGCTTGCCGTCAGACACCGTACCGGTGCCGAAGGTGTCCACACGGACGGAGACGGGCCGGGCCACACCGATGGCGTAGGCCAGCTGCACCTGGCACCGCTTGGCCAGGCCGGCAGCCACCACGTTCTTGGCCACCCAGCGGGCAGCGTAAGCAGCGGAGCGGTCCACCTTGGTGGGGTCCTTGCCGGAGAAAGCGCCGCCGCCGTGGGGGGCGGATCCTCCGTAGGTGTCCACGATGATCTTCCGTCCGGTGAGGCCGGAGTCTCCCTGGGGGCCGCCCACCACAAACCGGCCGGTGGGGTTCACATAGATTTTGGTCTCCTCGTCCAGCAGCTGGGCGGGCAGAATGGGCTTGATAACCAGCTCAATCATGTCCTTGCGGATCTGCTCCAGAGACACCTCGGGGCCGTGCTGGGTGGATACCACCACCGCGTCAATGCGCTTGGGGGTGTCGTCCTCGTTGTACTCCACCGTCACCTGGGTCTTGCCGTCGGGACGGAGGTAGTCCACCTTGCCCTCCTTGCGCACCCGGGTCAGCTGCATGGCCAGCTTGTGGGCCAGGGAAATGGGCAGAGGCATAAACTCCTCGGTCTCGTCACAGGCGTAGCCGAACATCATGCCCTGGTCGCCGGCACCGTTGTCCAGACCGTCGTCCTGCTCGCCCTCCTTGGCCTCCAGGCACTTGTCCACGCCCATCGCAATGTCGGGAGACTGCTCGTCGATGGAGGTGATGACGGCGCAGGTGTCACAGTCGAAGCCAAATTTGGCCCGGTCATAGCCAATCTCCCGCACCACCTGGCGGGCAATCTTGGGGATGTCCACGTAGCAGTGGGTGGTGATCTCGCCCATCACGTGGACCAGACCGGTGGTCACCGTGGTCTCGCAGGCCACACGGGCGCCGGGATCCTTCTCCAGAATGGCGTCCAGCACTGCGTCGGAGATCTGGTCGCAGATTTTATCGGGATGACCTTCGGTCACCGATTCGGAGGTAAACAGTTTCTTTGCCATGGTTCTCGTTTCCTTTCTGTTCTCGGGAGGATGAAAAAACGCTCCGCCGGTCGGCGGAGCGTTATGTTTGTATGCACCCTCATCTTGCGATACACTACCGCCGGATTTGGCACCTTGCCCGAAGGCAGGTTGCCGTGGCGTCATAGGGCCGGTCCCTCAGCCACTCTTGATAAGGCTATGTAATTGTACGGAAAGATTATAGCAGGTTTTCCCGCGTTGTCAACCGTTTTTCCTCCGAAGGGACAAAATCCCTTACTCCTCACACAGGTGATGCTCCCGGGTCAGAGCGGGGTTGACGCCCATCTTCTTGCCGTCCTTGTAGATGTAGAAGCCGGCGCCGCTCTTGCGGCCCAGGAAGCCGGCGGTGACCATCTTACGCAGCAGCAGGGAGGGGTGATACTTGGGGCCATACTCCTTGTCCATGACGATCATCACGTTGAGCAGGATGTCCAGACCCACCATGTCGGCCAGCTCCAGGGGGCCCATGGGGTGGTTGCAGCCCAGCTTCATGCCGTTGTCCACGTCCTCCACGGAGCCGATGAAGGAGCCCACAATGACGCAGGCCTCGTTGAGCATGGGCAGCAGAGCGCGGTTCACGATAAAGCCCGGCTTATCGTCGGAGAGGATGAGAGTCTTGCCCAGACGCTCGCCCACTTCCTTGATGTCATCCAGCACTTCCTGCTCGGTCAGCAGGCCGAAGATAACCTCACAAAGGCGCATCTTGGGCACGGGAGAGAAGAAGTGCATGCCCACCACCCGGGAGGGACGCTTGGTGGCGGCGCCCAGGGCGGTGAGGGAGATGGAGGAGGTGTTGGAGGCGAAGATGGTCTCGGGAGGACAAATCTCCTCCAGAGCGCTGAACACCGCCTGCTTGGCCTCCAGGTTCTCATAAATTGCCTCAATAACCAGGTCGGCGTTCCGGGCGCTCTCCATGGTGGTGTCCAGGGCCAGCCGGGTCAGAGCCTTGTCCCGGTCTTCCTCGGTCATCCGGCCCTTTTCCACCTCCCGGTTCAGGGAATGCTGAATTCCCTTGAGGGCGCGGTCCAGAGCTTCCTGCCGCTGGTCGTTCAAAGTGACGCCATATCCGTTGGTGATGGCGGTCTGGGCAATGCCGCTGCCCATCAGGCCGGCGCCTACCACAAAAATCTTCTGGATAGCCATGCAATGATCCCCTTTTCATTCTTTTTGTCCGCTTCCCCGCCCTTCCAGCTGCGGGGAAACATTTCCTTTATGCGCCGCTATCTTATCACAGCAAGCGCCGCATGTCTCCGCATAAATGGGCCTAAAATCCTCTTATCTTGACCTTTCCCCGGAATCCGGCAAAATACTTTCTCTTAGTAGCGGTTTAATGCCACGCTGCCATCGTCGGTTCCCTTCTCGATGGAGCGCACCTGGGCGTAGTAGCCATAGTCCGGGCTGACCTGAACAAAAAAGCGCTCTCCCACCTTCTTTCCCATGAGTGCGCCCCCCATGGGCGACTCCTTGCTGATGAGGCCGTGGAGCACATCCTGGCGCACGGTGGTGACGATCTGCCAGGTCTCCTCCTCGTCGTCCTCCTCCAGATACACCGTCACCTTGTCGTAGAGGCCCACGGTGTTGGCATCCGAGTTGTCCTGGATGACCACGGCGGTCTTGATCATATTCTCCAGGAAACGGATGCGCTTCTCGTTCTTGTTCTTTTCCTGTTTGGCCGCCTTGTACTCAAAATTCTCACTCAGATCGCCGAAGGAGCGGGCCACCTTGACCTCCTCCAAAAGCTGGGGCCGCAGGGTTACCCGGCGGTAGTTCAGCTCCTCCTTCATCTTCTGAATGTCTATTTCGGTTAACTCATTATGCACGTCGTCGCAAACTCCATTCTGCTCCATCCGCCTGACGGCGGATATCCGCTCTATTCCGTTGCTCCTCCTCTCCAAACGGAACCCGCTTCGCTGGGCTTCCGTTTGGGGCCGGCGCTGCCGGCTTTTACTCATTCTGCATTCTTAATTCTGCATTATTTATGCTTCCCAGCCTGCCAGATATTCCTTCTGCTCGGGGGTGAGGGTATCGATGGCCAGGCCCATGGCGGCCAGCTTCACCCGGCCAATCTGGTCGTCGATCTCCCCGGGCACCTCGTAGACCTTCTTCTCCAGGCTGTCCCGGTGCTTGGCCAGCCACTCCAGGGACAGGGCCTGCACCGCGAAGGACATGTCCATAATCTCCGCCGGGTGGCCGTTGCCCGCAGCCAGGTTGACCAGCCGTCCCTCGGCCAGCACATTGAGGGTGCGGCCGTCCTGGAGGCGGAAGCCCTCGATGTTCTCCCGGCGGGGGAAGCGCTCCACCGACATGGCAGCCAGCGCAGCCACATCCACCTCGCAGTCAAAGTGGCCGGAGTTGCAGAGGATGGCGTTGTCCTTCATCACTTCGAAGTGCCGCCCCACGATGACGTCCTTGCAGCCGGTAGCGGTGACAAAGATATCGCCGTACTTGGCCGCCTCGTCCATGGGCATAACCTGGAAGTTCTCCATGGTGGCCTCCAGCGCCTTGAAGGGGTCCACCTCGGTGACGATGACCTGGGCGCCCATGCCCTTGGCCCGCATGGCAATGCCCTTGCCGCACCAGCCGTAGCCCGCCACGACCACCGTCTTGCCCGCCACCATCAGGTTGGTGGTGTGCATGATGGCATCCCAGGAGGACTGGCCGGTGCCGTACTTGTTGTCGTAGTAGTGCTTGGCCTTGGCGTCGTTCACCGCCATCATGGGGCAGGGCAGGATGCCCGCCTTCTCCCGGGCGTGGAGGCGGTGGATGCCGGTGGTGGTCTCCTCACAGCCGCCGATGAGCCGGTCGGCGTACTGGGCACACTTCCCGCCCAGCAGCTGGATAAGGTCTCCACC
Organism: Pseudoflavonifractor sp. HNCC25GI2; assembly: GCF_058136395.1. Taxonomy (NCBI): domain Bacteria; kingdom Bacillati; phylum Bacillota; class Clostridia; order Eubacteriales; family Oscillospiraceae; genus Pseudoflavonifractor; species Pseudoflavonifractor sp. HNCC25GI2. The sequence continues at coordinate 17,149 of NZ_JBYUOW010000008.1, read as the reverse complement.
GTCATCCACAATGAGGTGGGGTCGGCACTTCAGGGTCTCCACCAGCAGGTCCTCATATCCCTGCATGTCCACGCCGTGGACGCCGTAGGTATCCACGCCCAGGTCGGCCATGGCGGCGGCCACGTCATCCTGGGTGGACAGGGGATTACAGCCGGTGAGATGGACGTCGGCACCGCCCTCCCGCAGCACCAGACCCAGATTGGCGGTCTTGGCCTCCAGGTGGACGGAGACGGCGATGGTCAGCCCGGCAAAGGGCTTCTCCCGGCGGAAACGCTCCTCAATGCCGCTGAGGGCGGGCATGAAGTCCCGCACCCACTGGATTTTCTGACGGCCCGAGGGAGCCAGGGACATATCTTTCACAATGCTCATTGAGAAATTCTCCTTTCAGCGGACCGGTGGTCCGTAACAAAATTATTGTATCACAGCCGCTCTCTGGAAGAAAGTGTACGCTTAAAATGTTTACAGTTTTGTCATGGACTTTTTTCCAAAAAGCGGGTACAATGAACGGTACTGTACCAATCACTTCCCAAGGAGGTCTGTCCATGAAGGCTATTTCCAGACGCCTGGACCGCTTTTGCTACAATCACCCCAATTTCGGCGTTCCCAACCTGATGCTCTACATCTCTGTGGGCACGGTTGTCGTCTATGTGGCCAACCTGTTGACCAACAACGCTGTGATCTCCTGGCTGTCCTTCATGCCCGGCATGATTTTCCAGCATTTCCAGGTCTGGCGTATTTTTACCTTCGTACTGGTTCCTCTGGACCAGTCTCCCCTCTGGTTCATTCTGACCACCTATCTCTATTACTCCCTGGGCACAACACTGGAGCAGCGCTGGGGTGCAACAAAATTCACCGTCTTTTACGGCCTGGGCGTGCTGCTCAACGTGATCTATGGAGTTATCATCTACTTCGTCATGGGACAGCCCGTCTATCTGGAACTGGCCAACATGCACTATATCAACATGTCCCTGTTCCTCTCCTTCGCCACCCTGTACCCCGATGTCCGGTTCCTGGTCTACTTTATCATTCCGGTCAAGGGCAAGTGGCTGGCCTGGCTTGACGTAGCTTACATGGTCTATCACATGTTCTTCTACTTCTCCGCCGGCCTGTGGTTCTGGGGCCTGCTGCCCGTGGTGGCCACCCTCAACTACCTCATCTTCTTCTGGGAGGATCTCACCGACGCCCTCCACCGTGGCCGGGCCCGTGCGGCCCACCGGGTCAATCCCCAGACCATCAACTTCAAAAAGGCGCAGAAGGAGGTCCAGCAACGCAAGGGCTACCTCCACAAATGCGCGGTATGCGGCATCACCGATGCCGACGCTCCAGACATGGAGTTCCGCTATTGCTCCAAGTGCAACGGCTACTACTGCTACTGCATGAATCACATCAACAACCATACCCACGTGCAGTAAGCATCATCAGAACAAAAAAGAGCTGTCCTGTTCGGACAGCTCTTTTTTATGCTGTTTTGGCGCTGTGAAGCGGTTTATCCCATGGCCACGGCTTCCGCCACCCGGATTCCATCCACCGCGGCGCTGACAATGCCTCCGGCATAGCCGGCCCCCTCGCCGCAGGGGTACAGCCCCCGCAGCTGGGACTGGAAGGTCTCATCCCGCAGGATACGCACCGGCGAGGAGGAGCGAGTCTCCACCCCGGTGAGCACGCCGTCCGGGCAGGCAAAGCCCCGCAGCTTCCGGTCCATCAGCGGGATGGCCTGGCGCAGCGTCCCGGTGACGTAGTCGGGCAGACATCCCTCCATCCGGGTCCAGGTGACCCCGGGCCGGTAGGTGGGAAGGATGCCTCCCGCTCCCTCCGAGGGCCGGTTCATCAGAAAGTCCTCCACCCGCTGGGCAGGAGCGGCATAGCTTTCGCCGCCCAGGCGGAAGGCGGCCCGCTCCCATTGCTCCTGAAAGCGCACGCCTGCCAGCACGTCGCCGGGAAAATCCTCCGGGCCCACGCCCACCAGCAGGCCGCCGTTGATGTTCGCTCCGTCCCGGGCCCGCAGGCTCATGCCGTTGGTCACCACTCCGCCGCGCTGGGAGGCGGCAGCCACCACCTGTCCCCCAGGACAGACGCAGAAGGTGAAGGCGGAGCGGCCGTTGGGCAGATGACAGGCCAGCTTGTAGTCCGAGGGAGGCAGCTGCTCCCAGGCGGGCCCGTACTGGCTCAGGCTCACGTCCCGCTGCCGGTGCTCAATGCGCACACCGATGGCAAAGTTTTTCTTCTCCATGGGCACCCCGGCCTGGGCCAGCATTGCAAAGGTATCCCGGGCAGAGTGGCCGGGGGCCAGCACCAGGGCGTCGCAGGGCAGGGTATAGCACCCCTGGGGACCCTCCACCTGCACCTCAGTCAGCGCGCCGCCGCTGACGGTGAGCCCCGCCAATTTGTGGCCAAAGCGCACATCGCAGCCCAGCTTCTGCAGCTCCAGGCGCATATTTTTTACCACCTGGCGCAAAACATCGGTTCCTACGTGGGGTTTATGGGAATACTTAACATCGTCGGGGGCCCCCGCGGCCACCAGGGTGTCCATCACGGCCGCGATGCGGCTGTCATGGGTGCCGGTGGTCAGCTTTCCGTCGGAGAAGGTGCCCGCGCCTCCCTCACCGAACTGGACGTTGCTCTCCGGGTCCAGGGCTCCTCCCGACCAGAAGTGCTCCACCGCTGTGGTGCGGGCGTCCACATCCTGGCCCCGCTCCAGCACCACGCAGGGCAGTCCTGCCCGGGCCAGATACAGCGCGGCAAAGAGGCCCGCCGGGCCCATGCCCACCACCACCGGCGGCAGGGCGGAGCGGCGCCCCACCTTGGGGAACACATAGCTCTGGTGCTGGACCAGGGAGACCCCCCGCCCCGGCGCGTTTTTCACCAGCCGCTCCTCCCCGGGCATGGACACCTCCACCGTATAGGTGTAGTGCACATTTCCCTGGTTCCGGGCGTCAATGGACTGACGCACAATGGTCAGCTCACCCAGCGCTCCCGGCCGAACCCCCAGGGCCCGGGCCGCGCGCTTTCGAAGAAGCTCCCCGTCTCCGTCCACCGGAAGGGGGAGATTTCCAATCCGAATCATAACATCACCGCTTTTCAGTTTAGCATATCCCCCCGAAAAACGGAAGGGTTCCCCTAGATTTCCCGCGGATACGAAAACTTTTTTAGCTTTCGTAACAAATGTTTAAAAATAACTTGATTCGAGGGTTTTCGACACCGTATCCTCTTCTTTGGAGGGTTTTCCTCCCGTACCAGCGGTACGGCTGCGGCGCCAACCGTCAGACAAGAACATAAGGAGGCAGTACAACTATGGCAAGAAAAACAATCGAACGCAATATTTCCTTCGACGACGCCCGAGGCCTGTACTACGTCAGCATGGACTTGGGACGCGACGAGACAGGCAAGCGGGTTAAGCAGTACCGAACCTATCCCACCCTTCAGGCGGCCCGCACCGGGCTGCGGGAATTTCTGTCCCACCGGGAGCAGGAGCTCCACTCCCCCCGCCACCAGATGACCCTCTCCCAGTGGCTGGAGTACTGGATGGATACCATTGTCCGGCCCAACCGGGCAGAGACCACCGTCTACGCCTACCAGAAGATCATCGACAACCACCTTAACCCCGCCCTGGGGGACAAGCCCCTTCTGAAGCTGACACCCCGGGACATCCAGCAGTACTATATCCAGGTCCAGCGGGACGCCGGTCTTTCCTCCAACACCATGCGGCGGCACCACGACCTGCTCTCCTCCTCCTTCCGGGCGGCGGTGCGCCAGGACATGCTGGCCTACTCCCCCATGGACCGGGTGGAACCGCCCCGCTCCAAGCTGTATGAGGCGGACTTCTACAATCCGGAGGAGCTCAAGCGGCTCTATTCCCTGCTGGAGGGCCACTGGCTGGAGCTGCCGGTGAAGCTGGCGGGCAGCCTGGGGCTGCGCCGGGAGGAGCTGTGCGGGCTGAAGTGGGAAAATGTCAACTTCCAGCGCCGGGTCATCTATATCCGGGAGGCCCGCACCGCCTTTGGCGCCACGGTGGTTCAGAAGGAGACCAAAAACCGGTCCTCCGTGCGTACCCTCTACATGCCTGAGGATATTGCCCGCCTGCTGGCCGCCGAGCTGGACCGCCAGCGGCAGTTCCCCCAGCCCAGCGGCCACGTGGTGCTGGACCACAAGGGACAGCCCTACTCCCCCAACGCTCTTTCCCTGGCCTTTACCCGCTTCGTACGCAAGAACAACCTGCCCCGGGTGACGCTTCACGGTCTGCGCCACTCCTTTGCCACCATTGCCTCCTTCCAGGGGGTGTCTCTGTTTGACATTGGAAAGGCCCTGGGACACTCCACCCCGGCCACAACCGGACGGATTTACACCCATCTCATTGACCGCACCCACGAGGAGACGTTGATGAAGGTGTCTGACGCCCTGCGGTAACGCCGCCGCGGATGGGGAAACCCCTCCCCGGACAGACCGCTCTGCCTGCCCGGTCTGACCCCGCCTTCTCCCCGCCGGAGAAGAAAAAGACCCCGGAGCAGCGGCTCCGAGGTCCCCGGGGGTCCTTTCAGCAATCTGACTTCTTTGCCGGCTGAGCCGGCTTTTTTTTGCGCTTTTTGTAGCGTTCCTCCTCACTGAAAATACAGCCGCAGTACTTCTGCATGTAAAAGCCGTGTTCCCGGGCAAACTCCTGCCCCGCCTGGAAGAGGGGCCGGAAATCCCGGTAGAGGAACTCCACCCCGTACTTCTCCCCCATGGCCCGGGCGGTGGCGGCGATGGCCTCGTGGTTCTGGTAGGGGGAAATGAGCAGAGAAGTGGTGAAGCTGTCAAAGCCGTGCTCGGCGGCATAGCGGGCGGTCTCCTCCATCCGCACCCGGTAGCAGTAGGCGCACCGGCCGTCGATGTTGTCGGCCACATTCGTAATAAAGGAGCGCAGGTCGTAGGTACCGCCGATGATGAGCTTCATGCCAATTTCCTTGGAGTACTCCTCCAGGGTGTGCTTCCGGGTCTGGTACTCGGTGTAGGGGTGGATATTGGGGTTAAACCAGAAGCCGGTCACCCCTACACCCTCCCCCCGCAGCAGGTCGATGGGCCGGTTTGCGCAGGGGGCGCAGCAGATGTGCATTAACGTATTCATAGGTCCTCCTCCCGCTCCAGGGGCAGGATGTGGGTCTCCAGCCCCCGGCGCATGGCGTACAGTAAAGTCTGAGCGGTGCCCCCCCGGGGCACCCCGTTGTAGACGGCGATGATACGGGCCGAGTGGTCCACCATGTACCGGTTGCGCCGCATCATGCAGCCCCGGTCGTACCGGTGCTGAACCAGCGTCTCATAGTCGCACTGGTCCAGAATCGCCTGGTAGCGGCTTCGGTCCGCCTCCGGCCAGCCGTCCGCCTGGCTCTCGCAGGGCCGGGCTCCCTCCAGGGTCACCCCCGGGTGGCAGTCCCGCAGCGCCAGCACCGCCTGGGCGAAGTACAAATCCGTCCCCCGGGCCATGCCGCAGATAAAGTGGCGGCAACCCGCCTCATAGGCCCGCTCCAGCTCCTCCCCCAGCCGCCGCTTCAAGTCCAGGCAGCGGGGATCGCCTTCATCCGTTCCCCAAGGCAGCTTGTCCGGGCGGTGGCCCGTGAAACAGCAGGTGGTCGCCCGCTCCATCGCCCGTCCCTCCTTATCAAAATGCGTATTGTAGGCCCATTGTAATACAGAGCGGCATGGAAGTCAATTTAATTGTCGAAAATTTGTTCGATGTTTTCTCTTTTGTTTTTCCTTTGGTTGACATTGTAGACCATCCGTGTTATGATAGGTCTACAAAGTAGACCAAAGGAGGATCCGCCCATGGATGAATTAACCCTGACCAACAGCGAGTGGTATGTACTGGACTGCCTGTGGGGACATGAGCCCCGGACGGCCATGGACCTGGTGGCCGAGCTGAGAGAGACGGTGGGCTGGGCCAAGAGCACCACCCTCACCACCCTGCGGCGGATGGAGGAAAAGGGCCTTGTGAAGGCGGAGGTGGTGGGCCGCACCCGGCACTACACCCCGGCGGTGGAGCGGCGGGGTGCCGCTGCCCGGGAGACCCGCTCCTTTCTGGACAAGGTGTACCAGGGCAGCGTGGGCCTGATGGTGTCCGCCATGGCCCAGGACAAGGCCCTGAGCAAGGATGAAATTGACGAGCTCTATGAAATTCTGCGCAAAGCGGAGGAGGGGTCCAAATGACAGCGCTCTATCTCCTGCCGAACGTTTTTTTTCAGCTGCTTCTTCCTATGCTGCCCGGGCTGGAGACCCTGGGGCAGTGGGCGGTGAGCGCCTCGGCGCTGATTCTGCTGGTGCTGGGGGTGCGGCTTCTTCTGCGTGGGCGGCTGTCCTGCCGCTTTGTGTACGCTCTGTGGGCGGTGGTGCTGGTGCGGCTTCTGCTGCCCTTCCAGCTGTCCATCCCACTGCCGGTAAGTGCCGCCGGGGCAGCCCCCAACGTCCCCGCTGCCTGGGAGGAGACCCAGGTCCCCCTCTTCCCCTCCCTGCCCCAAGACATGGAGGACGTCAATTCCGACTACCAGACCTTGGAGCCGGGCTACTCCGGCCCCGGCCCTGGGTCTCAGGGGTATGTGGAGCGCTCGGAGGACGGGGAGACGGTGACCCTCTATCTGGACGCCTTCACTTGGTCGGAGATCCTTCGTCTGGTGTGGGGCATCGGAGTGCTGGCCGCCCTGCTGCTTATTCTGGTTCCCAATCTCCGCTTTGCCATCCGCCTGGAGGAACGCCGCAGGGCACTGGAGGTCCCGGACTGCCCCCTGCCCGTCTATGAAGCGGAGGGCCTGCCCTCTCCCTGCCTCTTTGGCCTGTTCCGCCCCGCCATCTACCTCACGCCTGAGGCCGCCCAGCTGCCCGAGAGACAGCAGCGGCACATCCTGGCCCACGAACTCACTCACTATTACCACAAGGACCACCTGTGGGCGGTGCTGCGGTGCCTGGCTCTGGTTCTCCACTGGTATAACCCCCTGGTGTGGCTGGCGGTGCTCTGCTCCAAGCGGGACGGGGAGCTGGCCTGCGACGAGGGGACGGTTCTGCGGCTGGGTGAGGGGGAGCGCATTCCCTACGGCCGCACGCTGGTGGATCTGGTGGCCCGGCGGTCCCTGCGGCCCGGGGACCTCATCTCCTGCTCCACCGCCATGACGGGCGGAAACAAGACCATCCAGCAGCGCATTGCCCAGCTGGTGAAAAAGCCGGAGACCAAAAAGACCGCCCTTTTCGCGGCAGCGGCCCTGGTGGCTCTGGCGGCGGTGTTTACCTTTGCCGGCACAAAGGAAGAAGATTATTATGCCCAGTTCCGCAGTCAGATCCAGTCCGCCGTCTCCCTGGGCTACAGCCCGCCTCTCTACTCCAGTCAGGCCTATCCCTACCCCATAGCCGATACCGACCTGCTGGAGGAAGCCAAAGCCGCCCTGAACCCCGTCCGCGACCTGTTGACCCCTGTGGAGCTGGACTGGTCGGATGGCGGCATGCTGTCCTCTTCTACTCTCACCCTGACTACGGAAGATGGGTCATTCTCCTACTTCCTGTGTACCATTCCCCGTGATAAGACAACCTATGTTCTCACTCCCGCCCGGTGGGACGCGTCGGAACACACCCCCGTGGCCGTACTGGATTCGGGGGCAGCCTCCGCCCTGGAATCCTTGGCCCGGCAGCAGCAGGAGCGAAACCAGTCTATCACCCGGGTGGAGTACCCGGAGTTCAAGGCCGCCCTCACGGAATTATTCCTGGGGGATGAGGAGTGCGTGGAGCGAAATGGGACAGGGGGCTACGACATGGAGGAGTGGCTCACCAACTCCACCTCCTTCTATGAGATCTCCCACACCGCTCCCTGGTGGCTGGAAAGTGCGGAGGAGGGCTGGTACGCCCGGGCCATGGACGCGGGGAGCTGGTACAGCATCTCCATCCCCGACCACCTGGTGCCCCAGGTGCAGGCCATCTGTGAAGAGCAGGCCCTTTACCCCAGTCTGGACACCATCTACTCCGCCCTGGAACAGATCGACACCATCTACTATACAGCCATGTCTGCCATGAGCTTCCACAGCGTCATCCGGGACCCGGAAACCCTTGACCAAATTACCCAGCTGCTCCTCACCCCCCAGGGAAATATGGCCCAGGTCAGCGACCCCGGAAGGACAGCGGTGGGAGAGGAGTTCGGGGTACTCACCATTCCCTTGGACGAGGAACACCAACTGAACCTCTGGCTCCAGGAGGTGGAAGGCGGCTGCCTGCTCTCCTGCGGCCGTGCGGACGACACATGGAGCGACACCCAGCCCGTTTTGTGGACCCTCCCCGCCGGGACGGCCCAGGAAATCTACACCATCTATGAGGACTGGCTGTCCGGCCAAAACCAGTCGGACAGTGCCCCCGGCTATGACTGGCAGGGTGAGCTGGCTCTGGACGCCCTGGCCCCCGGAGACGAGGTGCTGTCCCCCTCCCCCGTCACCGTTCCCGCCGGCGGGGGCGGCTTCACCTACTACATCAACTACCAGTGGGCAGGCCTGACCCTGGAGCTGGGCCTGCGGGCCCCGGACGGGACAGAGTACCGCCAGCGGGCGGTGGGAGGCTCCCTGGCCGGCACCATCCCGGACATCCCCGCTGGGACCTATCAGCTGTTTGTCCGCAACAGCGGGGACTATGACTTCCAAACCACCGGTGATTTAAAGGGAGACGTGGACGACTACGCCACCGGCACCTTGGTCTTTCTGGTGGAGGCAAGCTCGGATGAAACCGCTTCCCCTAATCTCTGATTTTCTGCCCTACTCTGTCTCTCCTCTTATGCACGCCCCGGCCAAACGGCCGGGGCGTTTTCTCGGCCCAACTTTGTCATATTTGTCAAATCCAATGCTTACCATGGTAAAAACGCCGATTTTTAAGCTGTTAAGGTTGTGTTTTTCCTGTTCATCCGTGCGTTAAGAAGCCGTTAATTTCGTTGTTTTTCAGGGGAAAAATCACTATCATAGGGTTAATGATTGTATGATTATGCCCTCGAGGTGAACATTTTCGCTATGAGTCTTCGCGTTGGAATTGACATTGGCTCCACCACCGTCAAGGTCGTGGTGCTGGATCAGCAGAACAAGCTTCTCTTCCGCTCCTATGAGCGGCACTTCTCCAAAACCCGTGAGCGGGCCTGCGAGACCCTGAAGTCCATTCAGGATATGCTGGCGGGACAGGACATCAAAGTGACCATCACCGGCTCCGCCGGTCTGGGCGTGGCCAATGCCGCCGGCATCGACTTCGTCCAGGAGGTCTACGCCACCGCCGCCGCGGTAAACACCTACATCCCCGACACCGACGCCGTCATTGAGCTGGGCGGCGAGGATGCCAAGATCATCTTCTTCGGCGGCGCCCTGGAGGAGCGGATGAACGGCTCCTGTGCCGGCGGCACCGGCGCCTTTATCGACCAGATGGCCACCCTCATGAACGTGACGGTGAACGAGCTGGACGCCCTGTCCCTGAAGCACGAGAAGATCTACCCCATCGCCTCCCGCTGCGGCGTGTTCGCCAAGAGCGACATTCAGCCCATCCTCAACCAGGGCGGGCGGAAGGAGGACGTGGCCGCCTCCATTTTCCAGGCCGTGGTGGATCAGACCGTGGCCGGCCTCACCCAGGGCCGTGAGCTAAAGGGCAAGATCGTCTTCCTGGGCGGCCCGCTCCACTTCCTCATGGGCCTGCGTCAGCGCTTTGTGGAAACCCTGAAGCTGGACGGGGACCACGCCATCTTCCCCGAGGACGGCGACTGCTTTGCCGCCATGGGGGCAGCCCTGTGCGCCACCGACTACGAGCCCGTCCCCTTTGAAACGGTGCTGAAAAAGCTGGAGGAGAGCGTGGACACCACCACCCTGGTGGACACCATGCCCCCCCTCTTTGAAACCCAGGCCGACTACGACGCCTTCTGCCTCCGCCACAACTCCAAGCATCCCCCGGAGGTGGATATCCATACTTACACCGGCCCCGCCTGGCTGGGCCTGGACTCCGGTTCCACCACCATCAAGCTGGCCCTCATTACCGAGGACGGAGGCCTGCTTTACACCTTCTATCACTCCAACCTGGGCAACCCCGTGGCCATTGTGCTGGAGCAGCTGCGGCACATCTATGAGCTGTGCGGCGACCGCATCCAGATCAAGGGCGCAGCCGTCACCGGCTACGGCGAGGACCTCATCAAGAACGCCTTCAACTGCGACCTCGGTCTGGTGGAGACGGTGGCCCACTACAAGGCGGCCGCCCACTTCAACCCCGATGTGGACTTCATCATCGACATCGGCGGCCAGGACATGAAGTGCTTTAAAATCCGCAACCACGCGGTGGACTCCATCATGCTCAACGAGGCCTGCTCCTCCGGCTGCGGCTCCTTCATCGAGACCTTTGCCAAGGCCCTGGGCTACTCCATCGCCGACTTCGCCAAGCTGGGCCTCTTTGCCAAGCATCCGGTGAATCTGGGCTCCCGCTGCACGGTGTTTATGAACTCCTCCGTCAAGCAGGCCCAGAAGGACGGGGCCAGCGTGGAGGACATCTCCGCGGGCCTGTCCATCTCCATCGTCAAGAACGCCATCTACAAGGTCATCCGCGCCGCTTCCGCCGACGATCTGGGCCAGCACATCGTGGTCCAGGGCGGCACCTTCCACAATGACGCGGTACTCCGGGCCTTCGAGCAGGAGCTGGGCCGGGACGTGACCCGTCCCACCATCTCCGGCATTATGGGCGCCTTCGGCGCCGCCCTGGCCGCCCGGGACCTCCACCTGGAGAAGAGCGGCCTGCTCTCCGCCCAGGCGCTGGAGAAGTTCACCCACACCGCCAAGCCCGCCACCTGCGGCCTGTGCACCAACCACTGCTCCCTCACCGTCAACTCCTTTGACGGCGGACGGCGCTTTATCTCCGGCAACCGCTGCTCCCGCCCCCTGGGCGAGGCGCCCACCCGACTGCCCGACCTGATGCGCTATAAATACAAGAAGCTGCGCTCTCTCCAGGGCAAGGGCGCCGGCTCCGGCATCCGTGGACGAATCGGCATCCCCTTCGGCCTCAACATGTATGAGAACCTGCCCTTCTGGTTTGAGCTCTTTACCCGCCTCAACTTCGAGGTGGTGCTCTCCCCCGAGTCCAGCCGGAAGCTCTACCTCAAGGGCCAGCGGACCATCCCCTCGGACACGGTGTGCTACCCCGCCAAGCTTCTCCACGGCCACGTGGAGGCCCTCATTGAGGAGGGTGTGGACACTATCTTCTACCCCTGCATGCCCTACAACTTCAACGAGGGCATCAGTGACAACAACTACAACTGCCCCGTGGTGGCCTACTACCCCGAGCTCATCGCCGCCAACGTGCCGGAGCTGAAAGAGGTCCGCTACCTGAACCCCTACTTCGGCCTGCACCGCCCCAAGGACTTTGAGCGCCGGGCCAGCGAGTGGTTCTTCAACGAGTTCCAGGTCCCCAAGCGGGAGACCGCCGCCGCCGTCAAGGCAGCCTATGCGGCCTACGACGCCTACAAAGAGGATCTGCGCCAGGTGGGCGGGCGCTACATCGACCAGGCCCGCCGGGAGGGACACCCCATTCTGGTGGTGGCCGGCCGTCCCTACCACATGGATCCGGAAATCAACCACGGCATCAACGACCTCATCACCTCCTACGGCTTTGTGCTGGTGACGGAGGACGCCGTGGCCTATCTGGAGGACAAGGCGCCCCGCCACGTACTCAACCAGTGGACCTACCACGCCCGGATGTATAACGCCGCCCGGTATGTGTGCACCCAGAAGGATATGGAGGTCATTCAGCTGGTCTCCTTCGGCTGCGGCATCGACGCCATCACCGGCGACGAGATGCGCTCCATTCTGGAGAAAGGCGGCAAGCTTTACACCCAGCTGAAAATCGACGACATCAGCAACCTGGGCGCCGTGCGCATCCGCATCCGCTCTCTGATGGCCGCCATCGACGCGCGCAAATCCAACGAATCGTAAGTAAGTTTTTATTCTGGCAGAAAGGGTTTTTGATATGGCTAAGCTTGTATATGACAAAACCGGCCGGCTTCTTTTTACCAAGGAGATGAAGGAGGAGTACACCCTCCTGATGCCCCAGATGCTCCCCGTCCACTTCGGCATGATGCAGAAGCTGCTGCAGTGCGAGGGCTACAAGGTGGATATGCTCACCACCAACCACCGGGGCATCGTGGATGAGGGCCTCAAGTACGTCCACAACGACACCTGCTACCCCGCCCTGCTGGTCATCGGCCAGCTCATCGACGCGGTGAAGCACGGCGGCTATGACCCCCACAAGGTGGGTCTGCTCATCACCCAGACCGGCGGCGGCTGCCGGGCCAGCAACTACATCCACCTGCTGCGCAAGGCGCTGGAGAAGGCCGGCATGTCCTACATCCCCGTGGTGTCCGTCAACCTGTCCGGGCTGGAGAAGAACCCCGGCTTCTCCCTCACCCTTCCCTTCATCCGCAAGGCGGTCTACGCCATGATGTACGGCGACATCATCGTCAACGTGGCCAACCAGGTCCGCCCCTACGAGGTCAACGCCGGTGAGACCGACGCCATGATCGAAACCTGGTCCCACAAGCTGGTGGACGGCTTCCAGGCGGGCAAGGGCATGACCCGCAAGCAGATGCGGGCCAACTTTGACGCCATCTGCGCCGACTTCGCCGCCATCCCCGTCCAGGGCGAGCCCAAGATCCGCGTGGGTGTGGTGGGAGAAATCTATGTGAAGTTTGCTCCTCTGGGCAACAACAACCTGGAGAAGTTCCTGCTCAGCGAGGGCGTGGAGCCTGTGGTGCCCGGCCTCACCGACTTCATCATCTTCAAGATCTACAACCGGGTGGCCGATGTGGACCTCTACGGCGGCAAGTGGATTAAGAAAGCGGCCTGTAAAGCCTTCATGGCTTACATTGAGGGGTGCCAGAAGGACATGATTGAGGCCCTGGAGCACTCCGGCCGCTTCCGTGCCCCCGGCACCTTCCGGGAGCTGCACAGCCTGGTCCACGGCTATCTGGGCGACGGCAACAAGATGGGCGAGGGCTGGCTGCTCACCGCCGAGATGCTGGAGCTCATCCACTCTGGCACCAACAACATTGTCTGCACCCAGCCCTTCGGCTGCCTGCCCAACCACATTGTGGGCAAGGGCATGATCCGCAAGCTGAAGGATGACTATCCTTATAGTAATATTGTGGCCATTGATTACGATCCCGGTGCCACAAAGATTAACCAGGAGAACCGCATCAAGCTGATGCTGGCCAACGCCAAGGGCCTCACCCATCAGGAGAGCTCCGTCCGCCGGGAGCCCCAGCCCGAGGTGGCCCCCAAGCTGGCTCACGCCCACAGCTAATTCTCTTCTACATAAAAAAGGAAGCGCCTTAAAAAGGCGCTTCCTTTTTTATGCTGTTTACTTGTGGGTCAGGCGGATGTTCATATCCACCGGGCCGCTGATGCCGTCCACCTTGCCGGAATCGGTGTACTGCCAGATCTGGTAGTCGTAGTAGAACTCCGGAGTCTCACCGTACTCGGCAATCCAGAAGGGATAGTCGGCCACGCCATCCAGCTCATAAATGAGGTAGGCAATGTAGCGGTTGAAGTAAATCATGGGCTGATAGCCGGCACTCTCCACCTCCTGGCAGAAGGCATTGGCCATGGCAGTGACCATGGAGCTGCCCACGCCGTCGGTACGGGCGGTATCATAGTCGATGTTCTCCCAGTCAAAGACCACCGGGCCATTGAAGTCAAAATCCTTCAGCATGTCCAGCAGGAACTGGGCCTCCTCCCGGGCCTCCTCTACGGTGACGGCCTGAGAGAAGAAGTAGACGCCTGTCTCCAGACCCGCGTCCATGGCCCCCTGAAGGTTCTTGCGGAACTGGGAGTCCTCAAAGACCACACCGCTGCCGTAGTAACGGCCGCCCGCCCGAATCATGGCAAAGTCGATGCCATCGGCGGCCACCTTTTCCCAATCAATGTTCTCCTGGTGGTAGGACACGTCCACACCCAGGGAGGTGGTCACGCTGGAGTCGTTGTAGGTCATCCGGTCTCCGACCTTCTGGAACTTGCTGGGGTCGTAGGTGCTCACCGGCACGTTCTCCAGGGCCTGAAGGGTGTAGGAGCCCAGTTTAATGTACCCCTCGTCACTCTCCCGGTCGGCGTAGGACATAATCTGCCAGATAATGGTGCTCAGCTCCGCCCGGTTGATGGAGGAATCGGGGTGGAAGAGGCGCTGGCCGTTCTCCTCGCTGCCCACAACAATGCCCAGACGGTACAGCGCGGTCACATAGCCGTCGTCCACGTCGTCAAAGGGGCTGGCATGGGTAATGGGGGTGAGGCCCAGAGCCTTGGCCGCCAGACGGGCAATAAACAGGCGGGAGATCTCACCGTCCAGAGAGGCGGGCACCTCCTCCTTGGCCAGCCAGCCCTGGCTCACCGCATAGTTCACATAGCCTGCGGCGTAGTGCTCGCCCTGAGCCGGGAACTGGTTGCCGCTTCCGGTGGCCTTCATCACCATCAGAATGGCGTCACCGGCCTTGGTGTTGTCGTAGGGGCCAAAACGCCCGTCATCATAGCCGGCAATCACGTCGTTCAGATTCAGGGTGCACACAAAGGGATAAAACCACTGATTCTCCCCCACGTCTGAGAAGGGAGAGTGGTAGTCCTCCGGCAGCTGGGGAATACCCGCAGCCAAAACCGGCGAAACCATCACAGCGGCCGCCGTAACCGCGGCCAGCATATGTATGGAAAGACGCTTTCCAAAGCTCTTCATACTCTTAAACCTCACTTTGTATCTGGTATCCGTTTGCTTCCGGGACATTATAATCTGCTCCTCCCGGAAAGCCTTTGCCTTCTCCGGTTGTCTGTCCTTAAGCGACCCCTATTATAGCAGAAAACCACACATTCTTCAATCAAAGCATAAAAAATAACTTGTGGTAATATCTGCGCCCTCTTTCCACTCTTGCATCCCCTGCCCTCAGCTGTTATAGTAGTCTTATCTTACCGCACCGAAAACAGGAGGTTTCCCATGCATATTCCCGCCTGCGACACCACCCAGCTGGAACTGCTGCGCTTCGAACCGGCTCTGGAGGCCGCCAACCGCCCCAGCCCGGATTATGACATTACAAAATGGCTTTATGTGCCAAATTTCTACTCTGAGTATCGTTATATCCTGGGGACCCGGGGCGAAAAACCCCTGATCTGCGTGGGCATCAATCCCTCCACCGCCGCTCCGGATGCTCTGGACAACACCCTGAAGTCGGTGGAACGGGTAGCCCATTTCAATGGCTACGACAGTTTTCTCATGTTCAATGTCTATGCCCAGCGGGCCACCAATCCGGACGACATGGAGCTGACCTACAACCAGGAGCTCCATCAGGAGAACCTGAAAGCCTTTGACTACCTGCTCTCTCTGGACCGGGACGGCTGTCCCGCGGTGTGGGCTGCCTGGGGCACCATCATCGAAAAGCGCGACTACTTGCCGGCCTGTGTGCGGGATCTGATTGCCCTGGGCCAGACCCGCAACGCCCGCTGGTTCTCCGCAGGAAAGCGCTCCCGCAAGGGGCATCCCCATCACCCCCTCTATCTCCGGAAGGACAGTCCTCTGGACCCCTTCGACGTGGATCAGTACTTAACGGACGTATTCTACTAATTGATAAGGAGGCACATTATGATCGTTACCACAACTCCCTCGGTGGAAGGAAAGCGCATTGTTGACTACCGCGGCATCGTCTTCGGCGAGGTAATCTCCGGCGTCAATGTCTTCAAGGACTTCGCCGCAGGGCTGAGCAACTTCTTCGGTGGCCGCTCCAACACCTATGAGGAGGAGCTGTCCATGGCCCGGGTCACCGCTCTTGGCGAGCTGGAGGAGCGTGCGGCTGCACTGGGTGCCAACGCCGTGGTGGGCGTAGACATCGACTATGAGGTATTGGGCTCCGACAACGGCATGCTGATGGTAACGGCCAGCGGTACCGCTGTCATTGTGGAATAAGAAAACCGGGCGCGGACTGTATGGTCCGCGCCCGGTTTTTTCTCTGTTTATCGCTTGCGTTCAGTCAAATTCTCTTTCAGCTCCTGACGCAGTTTCAGCACCCGGGCCACGTGGTAGTTCACCACAGTGTCCTCCGTGGTATGGGGCGACACCTGACACACCTGCTTTACCTGTGCTCCCAGCGCCCGCAGGGCCTCCCGGTTTTCCTCGTTGAGGCAGCCCAGATGCTCCATATTCCGCAGCGTCTCCAGCTCCACCAGCAGCTCCTGGGCGGTGTCCTCGCAGCTCCGCAGCTGCTGCAGCACTCGCTTCTGACGCTTCCGCCGCAGCAGCCGCTGTTCGGAAAAGAGAACCAGCTGGCTCTCCAGGGCATCAATTTTCCCCTCCAGGGCCTCCGTTTCCGGCAGCCGTGTATCGCCGTCAAACATGTCCTCCAAAAACAGAATCAAATCCTGATCCAGCCCTATCATGGTCTGGCGTATGGTCCGGCTGTTGTCATAGGGGAAAATCAAGGTGTTCACCAGAAAGCCAATGGTCAAGCCAATTGCGGTGTCCCAAATGCGGCCGGTGGAGTAAGCAAAGGCCTCCACCTCGGGATTGAGGCAGATATTTACCAGGACCAGGCAGGGCAGCACGGGCACCAGCTTCAGATGAAAGTACTGATAGCTGGTAAGAATCACGATAATCCCGATTCCCACCGCCACCATATCCGGTACGTTGAGGACCATCATCAAGAGGGCCAGCAGTACGCCGATGGTCACTCCGCAGATCTGCGTCAGGCAGGCCAGAAGGGATGCCGTAAAGGTCGGTGCAACCGCGGAAATGGCTCCGATGGTGGCAAACACAACCTTGGACGGGCTGGCTCCGTACTGCTCCACAACAGACAACGCCAAAATGACTGCAAGGGCCGTTTTAATGGTACGCATTCCAACCGGGATCTTCCATCGCTTGATCCGTTCTTTCACCGTATCCCTCCTCTTTCGTAATCCTGATTGTATCCGAAACCATGGATTTATAAAAAAAGAAGGAACAGAAAACTGTTCCTTCTTTGTGTTGGCGTTACCTATTTTTCCGGTCCGTCTCCAGACAAGTATCTTCGGCAGAAGTGAGCTTAACTTCCGTGTTCGGAATGGGAACGGGTGGACCCTCACTCTAATCAACACCAACTATTTTAATCACCCGAGGATGACTAAAATCGATATAAAGTTTTCAA